>JBLHKO010000001.1:0-116084 GCA_047620145.1 Gammaproteobacteria bacterium
GTCAGGGCCTCACAACCTCTCTCTGTCTGGCGAAATAAAGGCTGGATTTATGAAGAAGACCCGCGTGGTTGGTTCCAATGGTATTGTCGATACTACATGGGCCGTCGATGTGCCGATGATGTGCGCCAGGTCAAGCGCTGGCGAGCAATGCGAAGGCACATTACCCAAATCAAAAAGAACTGCGAGCCATATGAATTAACCTGCAGAAAGAAACAACGTCAGGCTGTACTGCATTGGGCCTATGACCCACTCAATATATAAATATATTCAGGCAATTTATTTTAATAAAAACCGATCCTGCCAATACAAAGGTCAGCATAAAATGCTCTTCCAATTGCGACAATGCCGATACGTATTAATTTACTAGTATCGAGCGGCGTATCAATACGGTGAGACTTAAAATCTGAAAACATAAATTCAAAAGTTTGCCACTCTTGCCTGGGCGTAAATGATAAACGATAAGATTGCCATGGCTTTTGTATTTCACTGGTACGCAAATGGATATTGTAAGACTCATTATTCCCATAGACATCAACAAACATCCCTGTATATCCAGATGCATCAAACTCCTCTCCTGTTGATAGATCTATGGCCGCCTGAATAAATCCTCCATTATTTTCAAGACTCACTTGGCCACTGAGTCGTTGACACGCTCGCCCCACGATATTGTCTTCGACGAGCGATCCCTTTGATACACCTCCCATCACTGTATCAGTGACAAGATTCCATGCGCTTGACTGCCCAGTCTCACTAGTCGTAGTATCGTTGTTATCAAGAATAAACAGATTTTCGTCAGCCACGCAATCATCCCCCAAAGACATCAGACAAGAAATAAATATAATAAGCGAACAATTGTGCATATTTAGTCATGTAACACATAGATAAGGTCATTCACCGAAAAACCCAATGTCTGTGCCTTATTTACCAAAGCATCAATCACTGACTGGTCCAGCTTGGGCGTTCGTGCGAGTATCCATAGATAAGATAAATTAGGTCCCGCCACCAGTGAATATTGATATGCCTGCTTGTCCAAAGCGAGAATGTTATAAGCGCCATAAAAAGGCCCGAAGAAAGAAACCTTCAACGCACCTATATCGCTCTTGCCTACAAAATAGGCCTTACCAACAGCTTCATCCCACTCATTCTTTTCAAAATTAAACCCTCGATTTACAACCTTTAATCCACCGTCCTCACGCAAACTATACTCAGCACTCACCCGACTTAGTCCGCGTTCAAAAGAATGGTCTAATCGAGCTATCTCATACCATTTACCAAGATAACGATCTGTCTCAAACCCATCGACAGGTGTTACCCCTTCAGGAAGACCAGCACATCCCGTCAATACATCGCTTAGTATTAGTATGAAAATCAGCTTTCTAAAAATGTATGTCATTTAATATGTAACCTTATGTATCATTAATTATTGAATCATTAGCCTGATTGGATTTATTCGCTTATCATAGTCATAATGGTCGGGGAATATAAGAATTCAGTCTAATTAAATAATTACAAAAAACGTAGAGTAAATGAACTCAGTTATCTCATATCAGTTTCGACTGATATTTCTACTCGTTGTTGCAATGTCTCACGCACAGGCAGAATCCTACCTCAGGTCCTATCCGGGTGACTTCGTTCTCTTGCATGATCATCGTATCTACTATCATTGCCTAGGAGAAGGTTCGCATACTGTATTGATCGATACAGGTATCGGGGATGCTTCAGCAAACTGGGCGCCTATCCAACAAAAATTATCTTCACAAATGAAGGTATGCATCTACGATAGAGCCGGTTATGGCATGAGCGACCCGGGTCCGGGGCCAAGAACATCAAACCTCATCGTCGAGGAGCTATATACGATGCTCAAATCAGCAGATATCGACGGCCCATACATCTTGGTGGGTCACTCTTATGGTGGCTTTACAGCTCAATTATTTGCAAAGATACACACCGATGAAACCGCAGGCATCGTATTAGTTGAATCCTCTCATCCTCAACAAGCAGAACGCTTGGCGAAACTGGATCTTCATGAAGTAGAAAATCGTCGAATCATCACCGGAAGAAATGACCTGGCGCCTGATGAATCGACCGAATTACAAAAGAAATGGCATATGTTGAATTCAAGACGCAAGGCAATTTTCGCCCAGATGGAAGAACTAAAATATTTTAATGAGAGTGCCGATGAAGTCATTGCTGCTGGACCCATGCCGGATATTCCCTTGGCCGTACTGACGCGAGGAGTAAGCCAATTACCCACTCTGGATAATGCAGAATCAATGGAAGATGTTTGGTTAGAGATGCAATCAGAATTGGCAAATTCAAGTAAACAAGGCTATCAACATATCATTCAAAACAGTGGACATAATATTCATATCGACAAACCGGATGCAGTGATAGATTCAGTGCTAGAAATGATTGAGAAAATAAATCTGTCACATTTAAATTAATACACACCCAGCATCTCTAACTGCCCCATCACAGTGTGCAGGAGATCTCTGGTGAGAAAATAAGTCCATACAGTTAAGCCAATAACAGCAACCGTGACAATGATTTTAGTGACTATTTTATAGAGTGGATGTATCCACACCAAGGGCAACGCAAATGGACCAACACAAAGAAACGCGAGAACAACCGATGTATTTGAAAAATACCACTCAGTTTTACTTGGCTGCCGAGGCCTATCAAGAAACTCATTACAAAAGCGACACTTGATAGCAATCTCTTGAATCTCTTCGCCGCAAAAAGGACAGTTTTTCATAGTTGATAAGATAGCATCGATTTTGTGTACTGCGAATTGAAATAAACCACACCATTCTTGATAATTCCCTACAGAGGTCTATATTCAACAATCACTAAAAGATAAGAATACTAGTGACAATCAAATGAAATCTTCTGATGACAGTAATGAAGCTTTAGGCATCAAGCACTGGCTTTATCAAGTCATTCCACCTCTGTCAATGTTAGGCGTGCTATTTGCCACGAATAAAGGTACTGGACTTATATACTTTGCAGGAATATTACTTTTCCCTGCCCTGATTAGTTTTTTTTCAGTCATTATCAAACTGATATTCTTTAAAAAGAAAAAGTACTTCCTGATCAGGCCTTGCCTGACAATCGTTATCTTTGGTTTGGTTTTCGCTATTGCCCAATGGTCCTATGATATTGCGCTTGAAGACGCCATCAGTTCTGCAAAAATTATCCACCAACAATGTAATGATGATTTAGTTTGCCCCGAACGCCCTGAAGGTTGGGAAGTAGACGATTCAAGAATACGCAGAAATGATCTAGGTTCCTGGTTTAAGTACTCAGCATCGTATCAATACAATGAGAATAATTTCGACATCAATGTTTATAAAATGCCAGATTTAGGGGAAAACATCACCGGTGGCGTAGATGTCCCTTTCGAAGTCACCGACTATGTGGAAGAGATCGTTTATTGATAAAGACTCATCAATCTTAGAATTAGGAGGCTGAGGTTCGCCTACATGGATGTAGGCGGTAGAGGCACGTCAGGATCCCTACATGGATGTAGGTTAGTAGAGTAATGCACGACTAAAAGGAATTAGGAGGTAGGGCGAAGCAGGAAGCCAGAGCCGAGGAGCAATTACCGAACGGAGACCGAGGATTCGAACCAACATAGGCGGCTTTGCACACCGCTGCATAAGATATTATTCCGTACATCCTGTACTCCACCTTGCTGGCCGTTGCCGCTTACGCTCCAACGTTCAATATTGCTCCAGACAATATTGTCTGCCACCCAGCCATTGAATCATCTATATGAGTACGAGGGTTTAAAATTCAATAGCCTGATTGAAAAACAACACACCCAAATCTTGATCGACTTTTAAACTCAGTTAAGTATGATTGATTTTAAAGTTAATTTATCGCTACCAAAAAATGAACGAGAACCTATATATCGTTGCCAACGAATCTGGCTTTGGATCGGAACCATTGCCAGTCTGGACCGACCGACCCAGTCTAATCAATCTATTTGACGCATCGCCACCAGAAACGACTCGCGTAGATATTCCGGAAGTCCCTGGGGCATTCCAACTACTGAATGTGTTATCCGAACAAGAAGCCGACGCTATCCTGAATATCGCAGAACAGCTTGGTTTCCATGAAGACTCTCCTGTCTCCCTGTCACATGACGTTCGACATAATGAAAATATGAACTGGGTGGTGAGTGAAACAATTGACGGAACAATTTGGAAACGTTCGAAACATTTAGTGACAGAACACCATAACGAACAAACTGCAAAAGGTCTTAACGCACGTTTTCGATTTTATAAGTATGGTAAAGGTGATTTCTTCAAACTCCACACCGATGGTGCCTGGCCAGGTAGCCGAGTTAAAGATGGAAAGCTTATCGCTAACGCATACCCTGGACTCTACAGCCTTTATTCCTCTTTGATCTTTCTCAACGATGGCTATGAGGGCGGTGAAACCCGGTTTATGGTCAGCAAATCAGACCCGGGGAAACCAGCAAGTACAGAAGACGATATTAATAGTGTCGATGTCAGCACACCAAAGGGGGCTATCTTATGTTTCCCACACGGTAATCACCCACTCCAATGCTTACATGCAGGCAACCCGATCAGCGCTGGTACGAAATATATTATCCGTACAGAAATTTTGTTTGGTTAAGCGCAGACTAAAAACCACCAAGTAACCGTGGTCTGTTCCCTATTATTCGAATAATAAATCTGCGCACGACGTGCAGATGAGCGGCTCCATGACACGACTGCATGGATGCAGGAGGTAGAACGAATCAGGAGACAGAGTCGAGGAAGTCATGTAGGCGCGTGCTCGTTATAAGGGATTATTTTTGAGGGTAGCCGTAGGTCAAGGGATAGGGGCGCCGTCTTTCTTGGTTACTTCTTGTGGGGCGAGCAACAAGAAGTGACTCGCCGGTAAAAGGCGAAATAATAAACTAAAAAGGAATGATTCCTCGTTTCGCTCGGAATGACAATAATTGACTGGGTACTGGCATTCGCCAGTATGACGAGCGTAGTGTTATACCGGACTCGGTAAATCACTACTCCCCATAAGGTAAGAGTCTACGCCCGCAGCCGCTGAACGCCCCTCTGCAATCGCCCAAACGATCAATGACTGCCCTCGCTGCATATCCCCCGCAGCAAACACACCTTTGACACTGGTCATCCAGCTCTTCTTATCGACAACCACATTACCGCGACCATCTAGTTCAACACCAAGTTGTTCTAACATGCCGGGTTTTTCCGGGCCTAGGAAACCCATTGCTAACAAAGCCAGATCACAAGGTATTTCCTGTTCACTGCCTGCGACTTCTTCAAAGGACATGCACCCATCGACATTCTTTAATTCAACATTCACTAACTGCAGTGCTTTGACACACCCATTGCCATCATCAATAAAGCGTTTGGTGTTGACTGAGAACACACGTTCAACACCTTCTTCATGTGCTGATGCTGTTCTAAAGATACGTGGCCATTCTGGCCAGGGATTGTCTTCGGGTCTGACGCTTGGTGGTTTGGCCATGATCTCTAATTGATGTACTGATGCACACCCTTGTCTGTTGACCGTACCTAAACAATCAGCACCGGTATCACCGCCACCGATAATGACCACATGTTTACCTTCGGCACTGATAAAGTTTTCTGCTTTGTCATCGCCTTCGCAAAGTCTGTTTTGCATCGGCAAATATTCCATCGCCTGATGAATACCATTTAACTCACGCCCTTCTGCAGGAAGATCCCGTGCTTCACAGGCACCACCGGTTAAGATGATGGCATTAAAGTCTGCGCGCAGATCATCCACTGAAATATTCTCGCCAACATGCGCGTTGGTTTTGAAGGTCACACCTTCGGCTTGCATTTGTTCCAGTCTTCTATCCAGTTGCCTTTTTTCCATCTTGAATTCTGGAATACCATAACGCATTAAGCCACCGATACGATCGGCTCTTTCAAATAAAGTCACATCATGACCGGCACGTGCCAGTTGTTGTGCCGCAGCCATGCCTGCTGGCCCGGAGCCAACTACAGCAACGCTCTTACCGGTTTTTGTTTCTGCTATTTCTGGTTTAATCCAACCGTTTTCCCAGGCCTTATCTATGATCGAAAGTTCGACGGCTTTGATGGTCACGGGATCATCATTAATGCCTAATACACAAGAACCTTCACACGGCGCCGGACACAAGGTGCCGGTGAACTCTGGAAAGTTATTGGTGGCGTGTAGTCTTTCTATCGCTTCATGCCATTGATCACGATAGACCAGATCATTCCAGTCCGGGATCATATTGCCTAAAGGACAGCCTTGATGACAAAACGGAATACCGCAATCCATACAACGTGAGGCTTGTTTCTTTAAAGGTTCTACGGGCCACGGTTGCATGACCTGTTTGTAATCAGCAACGCGTTCTGCAACCGGACGATACGGTTGCTTGGCTCTTTTCTCTTCCATAAATCCTGTGACCTTACCCATGAGCGGCCTCCATCACTGCGTCATCTTCTGATGTGCCATCTGCCCTGGCTTTTTTGATCGCGGCTAATACGCGTTTGTAATCCTGCGGCATGACTTTAATAAACCTTGATTGGTAATCTTTCCAATTATCCAGAATCTTTTTCGCCACGGTGCTTTGTGTCACTTCTTCATGCTTGTTTAACATTGTTTTAATGATCTCTATGTCTTCATCTTCTTCAACATCATCTAAATCAACCATGCCGAGATTACATTGGATCTTAAAGTCTTCCTTGTCTGCCAACACATAGGCAACACCACCGGACATACCGGCACCGAAGTTTCTGCCTGTGGGGCCAATGACGAGGACTTTACCGCCGGTCATGTATTCACAACCATGATCACCAATGCCTTCTACTACAGTCGTGACACCACTGTTTCTCACGGCAAAACGTTCGCCGGCGAGTCCTCGAATATAAACTTCACCGGAAGTTGCGCCATACAAACAGACATTACCCACAATAATATTTTCTTCAGGGACAAAGCTTGATTTTCTGGGTGGGAATACCGCAATCTTGCCGCCGGATAATCCCTTGCCTAAATAGTCATTGGCATCACCTTCTAATGTCATGGTCACGCCTTTAGGCACGAAGGCGCCGAAACTCATGCCGGCCGATCCATTGAAATGTGCATTAATAGTATCTTCTGGCAAGCCTTCACCGCCATATTTCTTGGTGATGTGATAACCGAGAATAGTCCCGACGCTGCGGTTAGTGTTCAGCACTGGCAAAATAATATCCACGGGTTTTTTATCTTCTAATGCTTTCTTACATAAAGGCACAAGCGTCTTCACATCCAGTGAATGT
The DNA here is from genome assembly GCA_047620145.1 of Gammaproteobacteria bacterium. Lineage (GTDB taxonomy): Bacteria > Pseudomonadota > Gammaproteobacteria > Eutrophobiales > Eutrophobiaceae > SMWN01. The sequence continues at coordinate 7,302 of JBLHKO010000001.1, forward strand.
TCCAGACCATGATCTTGTTGTTTCGTGCAGTACACACCCGTGCCTGCATGTGGGATTGGTTTGTATAAAAGATCAGTAAAATCAAGGCCATGCGCTTTCCAGTGTTTGACAGCCTTTTTGGTTTCAATCCTGTCGACTTGACCGACCATTTCATTAATCGTTCTAAAACCTAGCTCGGCCATATACTCACGGACTTCTTCGGCAATATATTTAAAGAAGTTTTCAACGAACTCTGGCTGTCCACCAAATTTCTTACGCAGCTCTGGATTTTGTGTGGCAACACCGACGGGGCAAGTATTTAAATGACAGACTCGCATCATGATACAACCCATGACCACTAGCGGTGCGGTAGAGAAACCGAATTCTTCAGCACCGAGTAATGCTGCAATCACCACATCACGTCCGGTCTTTAACTGTCCATCAGTTTGCACCACAATGCGATCACGTAGTCCATTTGCCACCAACACTTGCTGTGTTTCAGCAACACCTAATTCCCAGGGCAGACCTGCATGTTTCAATGAACCCATCGGAGATGCGCCTGTACCACCGTCATAACCTGAAACGAGTACAACATCTGAGTGTGCTTTTGCGACACCGGCAGCGACGGTGCCGACACCGATTTCAGCGACCAGCTTCACATGGATGCGTGCCTCTGGATTGGCATTCTTTAAGTCATGAATCAGCTGCGCCAGATCTTCAATCGAATAAATATCATGATGTGGTGGTGGTGAGATTAAACCCACGCCTGCGGTTGAATGACGTACTTTGGCAATCCATGGATAGACTTTGGTGCCTGGTAACTGACCACCTTCACCGGGCTTGGCACCCTGTGCCATTTTGATTTGGATATCATCAGCATTCACCAGGTATTCACTGGTCACACCGAAACGACCTGAAGCGACCTGCTTGATCGCGCTTCTTCTTAGATCACCATTGGCGTCAGGGGTATAACGATCAGCATCTTCACCACCTTCGCCGGTGTTTGATTTACCACCGATACGGTTCATGGCAATGGCTAATGTTTCATGTGCTTCGCGACTAATAGAACCGTAAGACATGGCGCCGGTAGAAAAACGCGTCATGATATTTTCTATCGGTTCGACTTCTTCTAGCGGAATCGATTTGCTATTGCTATTGAATTCGAACAAACCACGCAAAGTAGCGAGATGTTCATTTTGATTGTTAACAAGATCAGTATATTCCTTGAAGACCTTGTATTGCCCGGAACGGGTTGCATGTTGTAATTTGAAAACGGTATCAGGATTAAACAAATGATACTCGCCATCGCGTCGCCACTGATACTCACCACCCCATTCCAGATCTGGTCGTTTCACCTTTCTTTCAGGAAAGGCATTGTGATGATGCAGGCTGTTTTCTTCGGCGACTTCTTTCAAACCGATGCCGCCGATGCGTGAGGCTGTCCAAGTGAAATATTGATCAACGAATTCTTTATTCAGACCGATGGCTTCAAAAATTTGCGCGCCACGATAAGACTGCACGGTTGAGATACCCATTTTGGCCATGATCTTGGTCAGCCCTTTATTCACTGCTTTAATATAATTCTTGATAGCCTTTTCATCTTCCATGTCGGGGACATAACCTTTACCGATTAAATCACCCAGTGATTCAAAGGCCAGATAAGGATTTACTGCGCCAACACCATAACCAAGCAATACGGCAAAGTGATGTACTTCACGTGGCTCACCAGACTCTAATATCACACTGACACGTGTACGTGTTCCTTCACGCACCAGATAATTATGCAACCCAGCCGTTGCTAACAAGGCGGGTATCGGTGCTAGTTCTGCATTAATATTTCGGTCAGACAATATTAAAAATGTATAACCTTCTGCAATTGCCGTATCGGCTTCTTTGCAAACTCTCTGTATGGCGTCATCAAGACCGGTAGACCCTTTTGCAACTTCATAGGTAATCTCAATTGTTTGAGATTTAAATCCTGGTAGATCCATATCGCGAACGCGCGCCAGTTCTTCATTGGTAATCACCGGCGATTTAATTTTAATCTGACGACAAAGATTTGGTGTAGCCTTTAGTAGATTGCCTTCTGGCCCGATGGTTGAGCTAACTTGCGTCACCAACTCTTCACGAATGCCATCCAATGGTGGATTGGTCACCTGAGCAAATAGTTGTTTAAAGTAATCGTATAATAATCGTGAACGGTTAGAGAGGACGGCCAGTGCGGCATCAGTTCCCATGGAACCATTTGCCTCCATACCTTTGCTCGCCATCGGTGCCATGAGGATTCTTAAATCTTCGTGAGTATAACCAAAGGCTTGTTGACGTTGTAACAACGTCTCTGGATCTGAGCCATGAATTTGTTTTGGTGTGGGTAATTTCTCAATCGGAATAAGATTTTGTTTTAACCACTCTCCATAAGGATTTTGCGTGGCAAATTCTTTCTTTAATTCTGCATCATCAATGATGCGGCCTTGTTTGGTATCGACCATAAAGATACGACCAGGGTGCAGGCGATCTTTAATTAATACATTTTCTGGTGGAATATCTAACACACCAACTTCAGAGGCCATCACCACCATGTCATCTTTAGTCACATAATAACGTGAAGGTCGCAGTCCATTTCGATCAAGTACTGCACCAATGACTTCGCCATCGGTAAATGCCACTGACGCAGGGCCATCCCAGGGCTCCATCAGGCAGGCATGGTATTCATAAAACGCCTTACGTTCTGCATCCATAGTTTCATGACCGCTCCAGGCTTCCGGTATCATCATTAACACGGCATGTGGTAAAGAACGTCCGGTCATGTGCAAAAATTCCATGACATTATCAAAGGTTGCTGAATCACTACCGCCTTCAATCACGATCGGGAATAATTTCTTTAGATCATCACCAAACAATTCTGATTCACAGAGTGCTTCACGCGCACGCATCCAGTTTGCATTGCCGCGCGCGGTATTAATTTCACCGTTGTGGGCAATATATCTAAAAGGATGTGCCAATTTCCAGGCAGGGAATGTATTGGTTGAAAAACGTTGATGTACCAATGCCATCGCTGATTCAAAATCCGGATCATTAATATCCGGGAACATCGGTTCAATCTGGGAGCCGGTAAGCATGCCTTTATAAAGGCAGGTTCTGTAGGACAACGAAGGCACATAAAATTTATCTTGTTCAGATAAATCAGAATTCCAGATGGCATGCTCCGCTAGTTTACGAATAACATAGAGTCTTCTTTCAAAGCTTGCGTCATCTTTAATGACTTTACTACGGCCAATAAAAATTTGTTTAAATGTTGGTTCGCCAAACAGTGCGGTGGGCCCTAGTAGGGAATCATCGGTGGGGACATCTCTCCAGCCTAATACTGATTGTCCTTCTTCGATAACAATCTTCTCGAGTATTTCCTGACACTGTTTAGATTGTTTGCTATCTGTCGGCAGAAAAATCATGCCAGCGCCGTATTGACCAATCTCAGGTAAATCAATATTAATTTCTTTACATACACGAACAAAAAACTTGTGTGGCATCTGCGTCAAAATACCAACACCGTCACCGGTATTTTCTTCACAACCACAAGCACCACGATGGATTAGATTTTTGAGGATTGTCATGGCATTGCTAACAATCTTATGCGACTTGCGTCCTTTGATATCTACAACAAAACCAACACCACATGAATCATGTTCATAAGCGGGATCGTAAAGACCTTCTGTCGGGGCAGTATGTGCTTGTGGATTTTTGTTCTGCATTCTGTAGTTCGCTTATTTCAATGAATATTTTTTTGTGTTAACGGGCTGCATCCCAGCCAGTTGCTCTTCGCGCGTTCGCGCTACTAGATAACAATTATAATTTTTATTACGAAGACCAATAATATCCGGCCAAGCGCTTCCCACCTAGCTACCCCTTAGGCGGCCGGTGATTATAGTGGTGTCCTGTCATGATGTCACGGTGCAGCGCACCATATGTAGAAATATTAATTTAACAACATTTAAGTGTATTTAGAGGAAATTTAGTGAATATAAGCGTATATAGGCGGAGTTTATTCTCAATTATTATCCATTAAAATCATCAATTATGTGTGATTTTTAGCATTATTTACTACTTGAAACGTTCTGCCTCAGAGATCGCAAACCGGTCTGTCATACCCGCAATATAGTCGGCGATCACTCTGGCTTTGCCTTCTTCGCCTTCCTGCCGTGCAATATTTTTCTGCGCACCTTCTGGCAATAATTTTGGCGTACTCATAAATCCTTCAAATAGTTGTCGAATCACCCGTTTTGCTTCTTCGCTCATCTTTTCTACTTTTGGGTGCCTATATAAATTTTTGTTCAAAAAACGCTTCAGTTCCATACTTTGTCCAGCTACTGTCTCGCTGAGACCAACCAACGCTTTACCCGCTTTTCGAATATCATGAATCGTTGACGGGTTTAGTGACTGAATATTTTTCTGACTAGTCGCGATTAGATCAGTCACTAAAGTATTAATCATTCGTCGAATCACTTCATGGATCATTCTTTTGTTTGATAAGTCTGGCCACTTCTTCTCAACCAGATTCTGTTGTCTTGAAAATAATTCACAAGTTGAAAGTTGATCAAAGGTTATGAGTCCAGCGCGTAATCCATCATCTACGTCATGGTTGTTATACGCAATCTGGTCAGCAATGTCGGCCACTTGAGCCTCAAGCCCAGGTTGTAGCTTATCCAGAAATCGCTGCCCAATATTGCCCAGTTCTTTCGCCTTGGCGCGGGAACAATGTTTGAGTATGCCTTCTCTGGTTTCATACATCAGATTGAGACCGGTAAATTCTGCATATTTTTCTTCCAACACATCAACCACTCTTAAAGATTGCAGATTATGTTCGAAGCCACCGAATTCCTTCATGCAAAGATTAAGCTCATCCTGACCTGCGTGTCCAAAAGGCGTATGACCAAGATCATGCGCCAGACAAATTGCTTCAGTGAGATCTTCGTTGAGTTGTAGTGCTCGACTAATGGTACGACCTATTTGCGCGACTTCAATGGAATGTGTCAGACGAGTTCGAAACATGTCACCGACATGATTCACAAAGACCTGAGTTTTATATTCTAGTCTGCGGAATGCTGATGAATGCACAACGCGATCGCGATCTCTCTGAAACTGATTACGGTGAGATGGTTCCGATTCCTGAGTTTCTCGACCTAAAGAATTTTCTTCACTGGCTGCATAGCGCGCCAAAGGCATTGCTAGCGACTCCTTGCAGCAGAGGCCGTATTTTCTGGGGAAGTATTTCCTGGAGAAAAATGCTGCAATGTTTCCATGAGTAAATCTTCACTAAATTCATCTGTAACGACTGCTTCGCCAATGCCTTTCAATAAAATTAAAAACAACATGCCATCTTTAGCTTTTTTATCGACGGCCATTAATTCTCGCATCTTCGTCGTATCAAGTTCTTCGGGTAGTGCGACAGGCAAATTTAATTTAAGCAGTATTTTTTCTAAACGATCAGTAACATCCTCAGTTATCCAACCCATGCGTCGTGAAAGATCCGCAGCCATGAGCATACCAAGGGCAATGGCTTCTCCATGTAACCATTTTCCGTAGCCAAGTCCTGTTTCAATAGCGTGTCCAAAAGTGTGTCCCAAATTCAGTATTGCTCGAACACCTGATTCCCTTTCATCAGCCGCGACTACTTCTGCCTTGTTATGACATGATTTCTCAATGATATAAGCAAGCGCATCAGGATCTCTGTTGACTAATTTTTCAATGTTACCTTCTATCCAATCGAAAAATTTTGCATCTCTGATAAGGCCATATTTCACGACTTCGGCAAAACCGGCACTGACCTCTCTGTCATTGAGTGTCTCTAGTACGGAAGTATCAGCAATCACAGCTAAGGGCTGATGGAATGCACCGATCATGTTTTTGCCGGCAGCATGATTTACCCCCGTTTTACCGCCCACTGACGAATCCACTTGCGCAAGTACCGTAGTAGGTATTTGAATAAAGTCTACGCCGCGCTGATAACAAGCCGCAGCAAAACCTGTAATGTCACCAACAACACCGCCACCTAATGCCAGCAGACAACAATTACGACTGTACCGTTTGTTTAACAATTCAGTAATAATGTCATTCACAGCATCAAGGTTTTTATACTGTTCACCGTCGGGCAGAATCACTGAATTAACTTCCAGGCCTTCTGAAATTAATCCTTGTAAAGATTGCATCAGCTTTTCCATATACAAAGGTGCAATTGTTGTATTGCTGACAACCATCACCTGCTTGGACCTGATATTTTCAGAGAATAAATTGGGTTTTCTGAGAAGATCATTTCCCGCATAGATTGGATAACTACGATCGCCTAACTCTACTATAATCTTTTTCATTATTATGTTTATCTATCTGCTGACATTATCTGCGTGATTATATCATTGATAGAAAGCTCAGCTGTATCAATCACCATATCCGCAACGCCTTCGTACAAAGGCTCGCGCTCTTCAAGTAATTTTTTCAGAACTGCCTCAGGATTATCATTCTGTAACAAAGGTCTCTTACTGTCTTTTGATGTTCGTTTTAACAGCTGATTGATGTTGGATTTGAGATAGACCACAAAGCCTCTTTCGGATAGACGCGTTCTATTTTCTTCAATTAATATTGCACCTCCACCTGTTGCCAACACAATATTAGACATTGATGTAAGCTCATCCAGTATTTTTCCTTCTCGATTACGAAAACCTTCCTCACCTTCAATTTCAAAAATAAGGTTAATGCTTGCGCCGGTACGATTTTCAATCTCATGATCACTGTCATAAAATGTTTGCGATATTTTTAGCGCCAATTTTTTCCCGATCGTCGACTTGCCAGTCCCCATCGGACCGACCAGAAAAATATTAGAATTAGGATATAAAATGATTACTCACCAATACTGTTAAATTGAATAATTAACTAGATGTGAATAATACGAGGATTACTGCGAATGAACCACCCGACAGTAGATTATCTTCAAATAAAAAAAGGATGTAGCACTAATGCTACATCCTTTTACGTTGTGTCAGTAATTTCTTACTGTTTTGTTATATATTCAGACTATCCTTCAATATCTTAGGTGTAACAAAGATCAGTAACTCAGATTTGTTAGTCGATTCCGAGGTGCGTTTAAACAAAAATCCCAAATACGGTAAATCACCAAAAAACGGAATCCTGTCTGAGGATGTGTTATCTGACTGCGAATAAACACCACCCAGCACCACTGTCTCACCGTTATCTACCATGACCTGTGTTCCAACATTTCTTGTGTTAATTGTTGGTATCCCTCCTGCTACAGCCGCACCCTGAGTATCTTGATTCACCTGTAAATCAAGCAATATCTTATCATCAGGGGTTATCTGTGGTGTCACCCGCAAAGATAATACTGCTTTCTTAAATGAGACAGTTGCTGCACCACTTGATGATGCTTCCGTATAAGGTATCTCAACACCAGATTCTATAAGCGCTTCTTTTTGATTGACTGTAATGACTTTCGGACTAGCAATATCTTCACCACGACCTTCTGCAAGTAAAGCTGAGAGTTCTAGTTGAAGTAACCAAGATCCTATTTTACCAAAGGCAAGACCTAATGCGCCGGCACCAGCTGCTGCTGATGGTAAATCTACAATGAGATTTTCTTCAGTACCGTTATTAAAAGATGTAGTACCATTAAAATCTGTTATACCATCATTTCCACCACCAATAGTCCTTACTTGGCCATCCTGTCCGAAAATACTTTTACTTGCACCAAATCTGACACCCAAATCCTTGGCAAAAGTTTCATCCGCATTGACAATCCGTGACTCAATCAACACTTGCCTTATGGCAATATCAAGCTTACTTATCATGTCACGTACGCTCTGCAAACTTGTCGAAACATCTTGGACGATTAACGTATTAGTTCGCTCATCAATTGTCACACTACCACGCTCTGATAATAAACTGTTTTCGTCTGCCTTGATCAGTACTGCTAAATCAGCAGCTTTCGCATAATTAATCTGCATAAATTCAGTGCGTAATGGCGCTAATTCTTCAACTTGTTTTGTGGCCTCAAGCTCCAGTTTTTCACGCGCAGCAATCTCTGCATTTGGGGCAACCATGATGACATTATCAATTTGTCTCATACCCAGACCTTTCGCTTTTAGAATAATATCCAGAGCCTGATCCCAGGGAACATTCTTCAAACGCAAAGTGACATTACCACCAACAGTATCACTGGCCACCATATTCAAACCGGTGAAATCAGCAATTAACTGTAATACCGCACGTACTTCTATATCCTGAAAATTCAGAGACAGACGTTCTCCAGTAAAGCCAACTTCTGCTTTTCTTGCTTCTTGCTCTTGCTCGTCTAATGGACGCACTTCTACAACGAACGTATTATCTGACTGATAAGCCAGATGATCATATTGATCGGTGATTGTCGATATCTGCATCCGGGCACCATTACTACTGCTTTTCGTATCAACTTCCTTGACGGGTGTTGCAAAATCAACGACATCAAGCTTTCTATCTAACTCGTTAGGAAGCGCTGCACCAATAAAATCGAGTACGATTTTACCGCCTACCTGATTCATATCCACACTAATAGAAGGATCAGATAACGTGACTATAATTCTTCCTTCCCCATCAGTTCCTCTTCTGAAATCTATACCTTCCACCTTAGAGCTTCCACCACCCGTATACCCAGAATTGGTACTAGGCATGTTTGCCGTACTGACTCCAGATGCATCACCACCAAGTGTCACAACCACAGAACTCCCTTGCACATCAACTTCATAAGGAACCGACTTAACCAAATTAAGTACAACACGTGTTCTTCCAGATGCTTCGACTGCAGAAACGCTATGAGCTACGCCAACATCTATAGATTGATTCTTTTCGACACCACCAAGACTGGTATTTGGAAAATCCAGTGCAATCCTTGCAGGGTTATCGATAGTAAAGGACAGTGGCTCACCCTGCATGGCTTCAGATAGTTCAATTTTTAATTGAACCCTTTCTCCTGGTAAAACGGAGTAGCTTATATCGTCTAACGTAGCTGCCTGCACAATACCAAAAAGTCCTGCTGTCGCAAAAAAAACTACCACACCAAAAATTCCTAATATATGACCGAGTTGCTTAGTCATTGCCTTTATACTCCTAATAATGTTGCCATTGATATTATTCATAGTATTCGCAGTCATAATCATGCCACCCCTGATTCTATTCATTCTTGTTCCACCAGCGCGATTGTTGCCTGACGTTCTTCCCAGCGTCCCTCACTATTCTTGACAATCTCCCTGAGTTCTATTCTGTCTTCAAATACATTCAATACCTTGCCAGTGTTCCGTCCCATGTAGTTTCCAACCTTGATTCTATGCACAGCGCCATCTGGACCCATGATAATTCCCCACTGATTTTCTCCATTTTCCATAGTGCCAACCATGCGCAGACTATCAAGCTCGTATTGCTCTAGTTCTTCCTTATTACGGTTCTTTATCTCTTCTTCCATTTCTTTCGTTAAACCACTTCCCTCACCTTCTATCGCCTCATCCTCTTCTTCTTGGTAAAAAAGTTTGAATGGGTCACGCGCATTCAGTCCAGAAGATTGGTAGGCGTATGCTTCATAAGGTTTAATCTCGGGTAAAGGCTCAATTCTCCCACCTGGTTTCGCCAATATTTCCGTAATGTATTGATCCAAATCACTGGTATCAGTAGAAACACACCCACTCAGGTTTAGGAGTATGCTAAGGAAAATTGCTATCCAAATAGTTTTTAATCGAAGCGAAGTCATTTATGATTCATCCTCTTCTTCTTCAGCTAAGGCGCGGTATGTCTTGGCTGTTGCTGTCATTACCAACGAGCCTTTCGAACCAGCAGCTCCTGATTTATTAGTAATACTAATATCGTGAGTCGTCACAATTCTGGGGAGGGTCGCTATTCCGCTGACAAATTCGCCAAATTGATGGTAATCACCGACAACTCGGATCGATATAGGTAACTCAGAATAAAACTCGGCAGGTTTTTCCTTTCCGGGTTTGAATAATTCGAACTCTAATCCTGTAGCCAGTCCTGTTTGTGAGATATCCACGATCAGGCCTGCAACTTCTGTTTGATCCGGCAATTGCCTGATCATGTCGCCAAATGATTGTTTCATTTCGGCCAGTTGTTCTTTCAGAGCATTCAGATTAGCAGCTTTCTTTTGCTTGACCTCAAAAGTCTCCCTCAAAGTAACCTCTTCTTTTTCAACTGTTGCAAGCGAATCCAGTTGTGGCTGTACGTCATAATGCCAGGCACCGTAGGCGACAGCTATACAAGCCACAAGAATGACAACCATTCTGACTGGAAGTGGCCAGCTGCCAATATTATTCGGGTCAAGACTATTTAGTTCATCTAAAGTCATGCGTCCTCCTCCTCGCCATTGTCTTCACCAGAACCTTTGGGGATCACCTGATTAAAACGCATGGTGAAATTACTTATTCGTTGTCCCTGTTCGTCTTTTGCCTCAATCACATCAAGCTGCGGGTCACCCAACCAAGCAGAATCCTCCAGCTTTCGCATAAATGAGGAGACTCTGGCATTCGATTGTGCGACACCTATAATCGTGATTGACTTGCCTTTTTGTGTCACAGAATTAAGACTGACGCCCTCAGGTAAACTTGTCACCATTTCGTCAAATAGACGGACAATAAGCGGACGGTTACCCTGCAACTGTTCGATGGCATTAATTCGAGCCTTTAATCTTTGTTTTTCTTTTTCAAGACGTTGAATCTCCTCAATCTTCGCATCTAACTTGACTATCTCGGTCTCAATAATTCCATTTCGTGATTGCTGATAATCAATCCGTTGTGTGTTAAAAAAGTGAATTGCACCCCAAGCACAGAGTGTTAACGCAATAAACGCACCAATAGCGGCAAAGAACTCTTGCTGACGCTCCTTGCGTAGCGCATCTCTCCAAGGTAGCAGATTAATTCTGGCCATTAGTCAAAACTCCTCAATGCTAATCCACATGACACCATCAGAGATGGGGCATCATTACTCAACGCCTGCGCTGGTACCCTTGACGACAAAGTCATATTTGCAAACGGATTTGCAATCGTTGTTTTGATACCTACCGCGGCTTCAACTATGTCAGCAATCCCAGCAATAGAAGCACAGCCTCCGGCGAGTATCAGATGATCAATTTGAGCAATTGGGCTAGATGAAAAAAAGAATTGTTGTGCACGGCTTATTTGCTGAGCCATGGATGCTTTAAATGGCTCAAGAACTTCGGGTCCATAATTATCCGGTAATCCCCCTTGCTTTTTAGCCAGGCCAGCTTCTTCATATGAGAGCCCATAACGACGCTGAATATCTTCTGTTAACTGAGCCCCGCCAAAAGCTTGTTCTCTTGAGTAAACTATTTTTAAATTTTCCAGAACACTAAAGGTCGTCACTGCAGAACCTACGTCAGCCACTGCAATGATCTGATCTTCTCCACCGCTACCAAATAAATCATAAGCCATCATGGCAACAGTATTTTCCAGGGCAAAGGCTTCAACATCAACAACCTTTGCATCCAAGCCTCCAACTTCAAGTGCAGCAACACGCAAATCGACATTCTCGCTCCTTGACGCAGCAAGCAGCACATTCACTTGTCCCTCATTTCCCTCAGTTGGACCCAGAACTTCAAAATCCATGCTGACTTCTTCAAGCGGGAAAGGTATGTATTGATCTGCCTCTAGTTGAATTTGACTTTCCATATCATCATCGGAAAGGCCTGCGGGCATGATAATTACCTTGGTAATTACTGCTGAGCCTGCAACCGCCGCCGCGCCATACTTAACACGCGAACCCGATTTCTTTACGGCTCTGCCGATTGCTTCACCAACAATATCCGCATCAGCAATATTTTTTTCCACCACAGAATTTGCAGGTAGCGGTTCAACGGAGTAACTTTCAATGCGATACTTGCCTGCGCTTCCACTTAGCTCAAGTAGCTTGATGGCGGTGGCAGTAATATCGATACCCAATACTGGAGTTGACTTTTTCTTAAACGGAAACACGATTTTTTCCTTTTATTGTCACAGAGTTATACGGCATACACATAATTAACATTAAGTACATGAGCCAACTATAGCCAACGAAAACTTAAAAAACAAATACTTTTTCGTATTAATTAATGTATTACATTAATTAGTTTTTAGGCTGAAAAAGCCATATATATGGGAGAATTCTGAGTTAAACTACACAACATGTTGCGATTTGCCTTCAATATCATCCTGTTTTTTTTCCTCTCCGGCCTAATAATTATTGCCGGATTATCCTGGTTTTTGCTTCCTCAACTGCCAGATATAAGCAATTTACAAGAGGTGAAATTACAAATTCCATTACGAATTTATAGCCAGAACAACTCTCTTATTGCAGAGTTTGGAGAGAAAAGACGAGAGCCAATCTTGATCGAGGAAGTACCTACTTCCGTAATACAAGCTTTCCTCGCTGCTGAAGATGATCGATTCTATCAGCACCCAGGCGTTGACTGGCAAGGCATCATGCGCGCCGTTGTCCATCTTGTTAAGACAGGTGATAAAGCGCAGGGAGGAAGCACCATCACTATGCAGGTCGCCAGAAATTTTTTTCTGAGTCGTGAAAAAACTTATCTTAGAAAATTAAATGAAATTTTCCTAGCGTTAAAGATTGAACGGAAATTGTCGAAAGATCAGATACTCGAGTTATATCTAAATAAAATTTATCTAGGCCATCGTTCCTATGGTATCGCTGCGGCTTCACAAACATATTACGGTATAGAACTGCATGAATTAACGCTCGCTCAAATAGCCATGCTAGCAGCATTACCCAAAGCTCCCTCTTCAACAAATCCCATAACCAGCCCGGAGAGGGCAAAAGACAGGCGCAATTATGTCTTACAACGAATGCGGGAAGAAAATTTTATTTCACCAGAAGATTATCAAACAGCTATTACTGCCCCCGTTACAGCAAGCTTACATAACCCTCAGGTTGAAGTTGAAGCCCCTTACGCCGCCGAAATGATCAGGAAACAGCTGCTCGAGCAATATGGCGAAAATGCTTATATAAGCGGCCTAAATGTAATGACAACCATCAAGGATAAAAACCAGACTGCGGCCAACCAGGCATTACGCAAAGCATTATCCGAATATGACGAGCGCCACGGCTACCGTGGTCCTGAACATCAATATGATTTAAATACCGACGATGATGAAGCCACATGGAGCCGCTTACTTGAAAGCTTTCCTACCATTGGACATCTCTACCCTGCCCTTGTTGTACAAGTGAATGACCAATCCATTACAACCTATTTATCTGGCCTTGGTTTAATCGATATTGAGTGGTCTGGATTGTCATGGGCACACGCATACTTGAGTGAAAATCGCAGAGGAGCAAAACCGAAACTAGTCTCAGAATTCTTGAAAAATGGAGATGTCATAAGAGTCAGTGAAGATAGCGACGGTAAATGGAAGCTGGCTCAAATACCCGAAGTAGAAGGCGGTTTTGTTTCAATGGATCCGAATGATGGGGCGACTTTGGCTTTAGTTGGCGGATTTGATTTCCAGCGAAGTAAATTTAATCGTGTGACTCAAGCCTACCGACAACCAGGATCTGGATTTAAACCCTTTATATATTCTGCGGGGCTTGCTGCTGGGAACACTGCGGCAACGCTGGTTAATGATGCCCCCGTCGTGTTTGACGACCCCGGCGTAGAAGGTGTCTGGCGACCTGAAAATTATAACCGCAAAAGTTACGGCCCAACACGGCTACGTGAAGCACTCACACATTCACGGAACCTTGTGTCTATCCGATTACTCGATGCCATTGGCATCCCGTTCGCCCTGGAACACATCAAAAAATTCGGTTTCAACATTGATGAACTACCCAAGAATCTATCACTATCATTGGGCAGCGCAACTTTAACACCCTGGCAAATGGCAAGTGCTTACTGTGTCTTCGCCAATGGTGGCTATAAAGTTGATCCTTATCTGATAAAAACCATCACAACCCCTGAAGGAGATATCCTTTATCAGGCAGATCCTGTTTCAGTATGCCGGGAATGTCTGCAGCAGGAAGACAAGCCAGAGTTAGTTCATGAGACATCACCGCCACTTGACTTAACACAATCTGATTTACAACAAGTGTCAGACCAGCCCGAGAAAAAATCGAGGGTTGCGCCACTTGTTGTCGACGAACGTAATATATGGATTATGAATTCAATCACTCGCGATGTAATTAAACTTGGTACTGGACGCAGAGCCTTGGTCCTTAAACGTAAAGACATGTCAGGCAAGACCGGCACGACAAATGATCAAAGAGATGCCTGGTTCTATGGCTATAATGCAAACATAGTCGGTGTGGCATGGGTCGGATTTGACAAGTTTCAACCGCTGGGCAGCCAGGAAACCGGTGCCCGAGCTGCATTGCCTATCTGGGTTGAGTATATGAAAACAGCATTGGAAGGTATGCCAGAGAGTATTCTACCAGAGCCGGCTGGCCTCGTTTACGCCCGTATTAATAAAACCACTGGAAAATTAGCGCAGCCTAATGATCCAGACTCCATGTTTGAAGTCTTTCGCAATGAATACGCCCCGGCAGCTCTAATTAACGAAACCCCGCTTCCACAATTAGACAGTGAGTCAAAACCCTCTGAGATTATTGATCTCTTCTGAAACAAAAAGCCGTTAGATGCATAAAACAGAAACAAAAATCCGGCAGGCGATTGCTGAGTTGGCGGCACGCTATATCGCCGAGGACGGGTTAATCACCTACCATGCGGCAAAACGTAAGGCCGCTGATCAGCTCGGTTATTACAATAATAAGGAACTGCCGAAAAATATCGAAATCGAGCGTGCTGTCATCAACTATCAGCACCTCTATCAAAGTTCTTTTCAGCCTCAGGCATTATCCAAGTTAAGAGGCTTGGCTATAGATATCATGATCCAGTTCGAACGTTTTAATCCTCGCCTGGTGGGTTCTGTACTTGCAGGGACGGCGGGGAATCTTTCCGAAATCATTATTCATCTTTTCTCAGATAACCCTGACACCATCATTATCCAGTTACAGGAAGACAATATTCCATATGAAATGAGTGAAAAAAAGATTCGTACTGCCGATAAAGACTCAATACCATTCCCCTCATGTTCTTTCTTCGCTGGAGGCACCCCTGTCATCCTGATCATTTTTCCCGAGAAGTACCTTAAGCAGGCTCCGCTATGCCCCATTGATGAAAAGCCAATGCAACGTGCCAATATCAAAAAGGTACAATCCTTACTTACATTCCTTATTGCAGAATAAGTGCTAAACCATTGCTACACTTTTCGCCGATGATGCGTAATGATCGCTGACTATGATTATTCTTCGCGTAGCACTTAACTCGCCCCTGCGTAGCCTGTTTGATTATCTACCCCCTGATAATTACGCTATCGAACATTTTTCACCTGGGCAAAGACTGCAAGTACCTTTTGGCAAGAACAGTGTGCGCATAGGGATCATTATTTCTATCGCAAAAACGACTGAAGTACCAAAACATAAACTAAAAAAAGCATTGGCATTGCTGGATGAATCACCTTTGTTCCCACAAAAACATCTACAGCTCATTGAATGGGCCAGCCATTATTATCACCACCCCATCGGCGACGTTACTTTTTCGTCGATTCCCTCAGCGTTACGTAAGGGTAAAGCCGCTAAAATTAAATATGAACCCATCTGGCAGCTCACGAAAACAGGAGAAAAACTCGACACCAATGAACTTTCTCGTGCAAAAAAACAGCTGGCAATCTTTCAGTTCATCAAGCTACACCCAGGAGGAGTATCTCAGGCACAACTAAGGAATGAGTTTGAAAATATTCAGAATCCATTAAGCGTACTCTTAGCAAAAAATCTCATCGAAAAAAAAATAGCCTCAGCAAAAATAAATTCTGACAAGACGCTCTCTTGCCAGAATGATGATGCGTGGCATCTGCAGCCAAATAAAGAACAACAGAATGCGATTGATAAAATCATCGCTTCCTCGACGGCTTATCAGGCCTTTCTGCTGAATGGCATTACCGGTAGCGGCAAAACTGAAGTCTACCTGCATGTGATTCGACATATGTTGGCGGCAAACAAACAGGCATTAGTGCTGATCCCTGAAATAGGACTCACAGCGCAATTTATCGACCTTATTCGAGAAAGATTTGGAGAAAACGTCGTAGTACTACACTCTGGATTATCTGAAGGTGAACGATTACATGGCTGGTTGAATGCGCGCGATGGAACAGCCTCCGTTGTCCTTGGCACACGCTCCGCCATATGGACACCAATGCCCAGCCTCGGCATGATTGTCATTGATGAAGAACATGATCTCTCCTATAAGCAACAAGACGGACTGCGTTATTCGGCAAGAGACCTCGCACTGATTCGGGGACAACGAGAAAAAATCCCGGTAGTGCTAGGCTCAGCAACACCTTCGATGGAGTCAATAAAAAATGCCAGAGATGGACGTTATCAAGAACTGCGATTATCAGAACGTGTCAGCAATTCAAGATTACCTGATATTCATATCCATGATGTCAGAAACGAGAAAATGCATGGGGCAATATCTCAATACTTACTGACAAATATCAAGCAGTGCTTAGATGACAAACAACAGGTCTTGCTGTTCCTTAATCGTCGTGGCTACGCCCCGGTAATCATGTGTCATGAATGTAGTTTTATATCCACCTGTCCTCGTTGCAATGTATATATGACTTTTCATAAACACAAAAATAGATTGTCTTGTCATCATTGTGAACACAATGAACGGCTGCCAAAAACCTGCCCTGAATGCTCAAGTCATCAGTTAATAGAGGTGGGACATGGCACAGAACGACTCGGCGAAACACTTGCAGAACTTTTACCTGATGCAAAAATATTAAGAATCGACCGAGATAGCACACGCCGTAAAGGCAGTATGCAAAAAATGCTGGAAGAAATTCACGCAGGAGATGCTGACATTCTGATTGGCACGCAAATGCTTGCCAAGGGACATCATTTTCCAAAAGTTACTCTTGTAGGTATTGTCGATGCAGACAGAGGCTTATTCAGTGTCGACTATCGTGCAAGTGAACGTATGGCACAGTTATTAATGCAAGTCAGTGGACGCGCCGGCCGTGGCGATACCCCGGGATCAGTTATTATCCAGACCCATTACCCTGAACACCCATTACTGGATAAACTAGCCCAGCATGATTATCATCAGTTTGTAGAATTATTGCTTGAAGAACGACAACAGACTCAACTTCCTCCATTCTCTTTTCAGGCTTTACTCCGTACAGAATCAAATAGCCAACAAGCCGCTTATAAATTTCTTAACCTTGCCAAAACAAAACTACACACTCTGGCCGATGGGAAACTGGAAATATATGGTCCCATTTCTGCCCCCATGGAAAAACGTGCAGGCCGCTACCGACTTCAACTCCTAGTTCAGGCTAAAACCAGACAGGTAATTAAAAAGTTTTTAACACCCTGGATAGAAAATCTTGAACATATGCCTGAGGCACGCAAAGTACGATGGTCTATGGACGTTGATCCACAGGACATGATTTGATCAAGAAATACCCTATATAATATAGCCATAGTAATGACAGCAGCATTTGAACTCAATCCAGAGTACTGCATCCAATAAATAACGGATAAGAAAAATTCCAAATCTTGAGGAATATTAATATGCACAGTAGACTTTACACATCATTACTCTTTTGCTTTTCAGTAACTCTATTTCCCTTGCACAGTACTGCCCTTGAAGTGGCTATCAGTAATGAGATTGAATCAGTAGAGGTTGTTCACCAGGGTCAGAAAGTTATTATTATGCGCAATCAGGACGTAGAAAATACGGTACATCCGAGCTATGCGAAAACTTCACGGAAGTGTCCACCATTTTGTATTCAGCCAGAAAAACTTGCGGAAGGCGTGGAGACAATTGCCGAGTTGGAGATGCTGGATTACCTGAAACGATCCAGTGCAGGTGACGATAGCATATTGGTCATTGATTCAAGAACGCCGGATTGGGTTAAAAATGGCACCATCCCGGGAAGTACTAATATTCCCTGGACTCAACTCAAGCCGGATGCAGGTGCAGACCCATTTACGATTGCCGATATTCTGGAGAAACAGTT
The DNA here is from genome assembly GCA_047620145.1 of Gammaproteobacteria bacterium. Taxonomy (GTDB): domain Bacteria; phylum Pseudomonadota; class Gammaproteobacteria; order Eutrophobiales; family Eutrophobiaceae; genus SMWN01. The sequence goes on from JBLHKO010000001.1 coordinate 25,409, forward strand.
CGGCGCACAATCACTGGAAGGTCTGTGGGATTTTTCAAATGCCAAGACACTGGTGCTTTTTTGTAATGGCATGTGGTGTGCGCAATCGCCGTCCAATATAAAAACTTTACTTAAATTTGGTTACCCGGCACATAAATTGAAATGGTATCGGGGCGGCATGCAAAACTGGCATAACCTTGGCCTGACAGTCGTCAAATAATTAACATAGCAATCATAAACATCTTTAATTAACAACAAATCATCTTCTACTGTCTAGACGCTCACGTTACAATGCGCGACTTTCAATAAGCCTAGATGCTAGGAGTGAACGTTTGAAACAAGAGTTACAGCAACTCCTCACGGAGGCTATTTCAATCGTTCAGGAGAAAATGAATCTGTCATTTTCTCCTATTGATGATATTCAGATAGAAAGAACGCGCGATCAGACACACGGTGATTTCGCTTGCAACATTGCCATGGTGCTGGCCAAGCAGGCGAAATCAAACCCTAGAGAATTAGCATCTGCACTGCTTGAAAACTTACCTGCCTCGGAAATGATTGATCGCGTCGAAATTGCCGGTCCTGGGTTTATTAATTTTTTCCTTAGCAAGCAATCCCGACTGAATGTTATTTCTAAAGTCCTGCAATCCGGAAGTAATTACGGCAGATCAGAATTTGGTTCAGGACAATCGATACTGGTCGAATTCGTTTCAGCCAATCCAACGGGTCCTCTGCATGTTGGTCATGGCCGAGGGGCTGCTTATGGTGCGGTTGTTTCTAACCTACTTGAAGCCATTGGCTATAAAGTAGACAAAGAATATTACGTCAATGATGCCGGAAGACAGATGGATATCCTGACGCTGAGTATCTGGCTGCGCTATCTTGAACAATGCGGTATCAAGATTGATTTTCCTAAAAATGCTTATCAGGGTGATTATATCCGCGAGATTGCAGACAAACTGTTTCGCGATAAACAACAAACTTTCGGCTCTGAAGCAGAGCCCCTTAGAAATATTATTATTAATAGTGACGATCCAGAAACCTCTATCGATCAATTAATCGCTTTTACAAAAGCAACATTGGGGTCTGAAAATTATCAGACGATCCTGGATTTGGGGCTAAATAAAATACTCAGTGAAATACGTGAAGACTTGGCTGATTTTGGTGTGGTCTTCGACCGTTGGTTTTCTGAACGCTCACTTACTGATGATGATCAGATTCAGAGTTGTATCGATAAACTCAAACAAAGTGATTACGTTTTTGAAGAGAATGGTGCTCTTTGGTTTCGCTCAACCGCATTTGGGGATGAAAAAGATAGGGTCATCATCCGTGATAATGGGCAGGCAACTTATTTCGCCTCGGATATTGCTTACCACGTAGAAAAATTTTCACGCGGCTATGACAAGGCTATTAATATTTGGGGTGCAGATCATCATGGCTATATTGCCAGAGTCAAAGCGGCACTTTCTGCGCTTGATGAAAACCCTGACAAACTTGAAATTCTGTTGGTTCAATTTGCAACTCTATATAGAGGTACTGAAAAATTACCGATGTCTACTCGTTCTGGACAATTTGTGACCTTGAAAGAATTGCGGAATGAAGTCGGTAAAGATGCAACGCGTTTTTTCTATATCATGCGTAAAAGTGAACAACATCTTGATTTTGATCTGGAATTGGCTAAATCAAAATCAACCGAAAATCCCGTTTACTATATTCAATACGCTCACGCCAGGATATGCAGTGTCCTGAAACAAGTAGAAGAGAAAGGATTTTCCTACGATGTTGACATAGGCAATCATAATCTACAGACACTGACAGAACCATCCGAAGAAAAATTGATCACGGCACTGTCGCGTTATCCGGAAATTGTGCATGCCGCCGCGATCGAGCATGAGCCTCATCAAATCGCTTATTACCTTCGGGATCTCGCAAACGAATTTCATAGCTATTACAATTCATGTCAGTTTATTGTTGATTCCGATGAATTAAGGAACGCACGTCTTAATCTTATCTGTGCCAGCAAACAAGTCCTTGCTAATGGGCTTGGCATTTTGGGCGTGTCCACACCGGAAGCAATGTAGAGAAAAGTTAAACCATGCCCAAAGATTACAAAAACATCACATCAACGAAGAAGGACAAGCCGACTAGTAACTCTAGTCAATTGAAATCATTTTTTGCTGGTCTGACAGTTGGGTTGTGTGTCGCACTGATTGTTTATTTTTACCAGCATGACCTCGGACAACAGACACAGATTATCCAGCCAAAAGTTACTGTTGAAACTCCTGAGCCAGAACCAAGCCAAACAGATGACACTCCCCCACCGTCATTTGATTTCTATCAGATACTCCCAAACATGGAGGTCAATGTTTCCGAATGGGAGGCAGAACAAGATGAAGATATTGAGGAACATGCAGAACCTAGCACTGAAAAACCCGGAATATACATTCTCCAGATCGGCTCCTTTAAACAATACGATGCGGCCGATGAAGTAAAAGCGAAGCTCGCCCTGATGGGGATTGAAGCTGATATACAACGTGTTGTGATTAATGGTAAGGATATTAGGCACCGAGTCAGGGTCGGTCCCTATAGAGATTCGGAGAAGCTCTCGATGGTACGCAAACAATTAACGCAAAATAGTCTGAATTATATGCTGCTGAAACTTAAAAGTGAGAACGAGTAACTATCGACTACGTACATCCGATCGGGTATTTGAATAAACAGAACATTTGTGGAGCGGGTGATGGGAATCGAACCCACGTATTCAGCTTGGGAAGCTAATGTTCTACCATTGAACTACACCCGCGAAGTTTGCTTAGATCCAGCCTCTATTAAGGTACCAGAAAAACTCCTCTCACGCAGTGTGCTCTCCATCATATTTTGGTGTAAGATTCGCATTGAGTATTTGGAAATTCATTAAAATTGATAAGACAATCATGCGGTTATATATTTTCTTTATTAACCATGATTACCATAAATTCAGTTGATTAGGCTGGCGGGGAGATAAAGACTAGGATCATGGGGACGATAAGGCCAGTTGTCGTTGGCGTGGACAAAAGTCCGTCAATGAGAAAAATTCTCGAAAGAAGCACAGAAAATCTGGATATTGATTTAACTGTGTTTACTTCCGCGGATGAAGCGTGGACATACCTGCAGTCGAACACTCCGGATCTGATTATTCTTAGTATTATAATGCCTATCAAGGATGGCTTATCTCTGTTAAACGAAATACGACAGCTGCCTAATCATCGGCAAACGAAAGTGATCATTGTTAGCTCAAAGGATTATGCTCAGGATCGAATCATCGCAAATGAACTTGGGGCTCTGGAATTTATAGCCAAACCCATGCCGATGAAGACAATTACGGATGTTATAGTAAGATACACCCAAGCAAATTTGAAAAAACCAAGTTAAATAAACAAAGATTAAATAATTACTAATGAGTAAATCACATCTCCGTTTCTGGGGTGTTCGTGGGTCTTACGCGGCACCTTTTGCCAGCCATCTGGGTGTTGGCGGTAATACATCGTGCGTGGAAATAAGATCTGGTGACCACTTGCTGATTTGCGATGCTGGAACCGGGATTATCCCGCTTGGTAACGAATTAATGCAGCAGAATAGAATCCGGGAAGCGCTCATCCTTTTGACACACTATCACTGGGATCATGTTTGTGGTTTGCCATTCTTCGTTCCTGCATTCGTACCTGACTGGAAGATCGATTTCTTTGGTCCTGGTGAGAGCCCTAGATTAATGGAACAAAATATTTCTTCACAGATGCAGGCTCCTTATTTTCCAGTTGGCACAGAAACCTGGCTGGCTGAAACGAATTATCTCGATCCGAAAGTTGATAGCTTGATGTACGGGCCCATGAAAGTTGATTTCTCGAACGTACACCATCCAGGTATTACTTATGGATACAAGATCGAAGTTAATGGAAAAACAGTAATTTATGCATCAGACAATGAATGTAAGTTTATTGAAAAATCGATTAAACACAGAACTGATGAACTTAATGAAGAAGAGCTTGAGCTATTTAATGAGATGATTCAGGAAGAACATCAGTCAGAATTAAATTTTTTCAAAAATGCTGACATCCTTATCCACGATGCGCAATATACGCCAGAAGATTATAATAAAAAACGTGGCTGGGGGCACTCTTGCTATATCGACACTGTCACCACAGCGATTGATGCGAATGTGAAAGAACTTTACCTGTTTCATCATGATCCAAACTATGATGATAAAGCCATGGAAGCTATTCATAAACATTCTATTGCGATTATCAAAGAAAGGGGATCCTCTCTTGTCTGTCATCTTGCAAAAGAAGGCATGATCGTAGATATTTAAATCTTCATTTCCCTGTGTAAAATTACCTGGTGTAAACGTTTCATCGACCAAAAATAGCTATGCAAATTACCCTCAACGGCGAATCTATCGACCTTGATAATTCAGTCAATATCGATCAGTTACTTTCCAAACTTGAACTTTCCGGTCGTCTTGCCGTAGAAGTAAACCAGCGCATCATCCCCCGCAGTTTATTTTCGACTTATGAAATTGAATCCGGCGATCATGTTGAAATCGTTACAGCAATCGGTGGCGGCTAATGGCGACGACTAATAAAACATCTGATGATTCAGTAGTCATCGCCGGAAAAGCATACACGTCAAGATTGCTCCTCGGAACAGGAAAGTATAAAGACATGGAAGAAACCAGACTTGCCATTGAGGCGGGTGGTGCACAAATCATTACTGTAGCTATCCGTAGAACCAATATTGGCCAAAACCCGGATGAACCGAATTTATTGGATATCATTAGCCCCGAGAGATACACCCTTCTGCCGAATACCGCTGGATGCTATGACGCAGACTCGGCCATACGTACTTGCTTGCTTGCTCGAGAATTACTTGATGGCCATAAACTCGTCAAGCTTGAAGTACTAGGTGATGAGAAAACACTGTTTCCTGATGTCCCGGCAACTATCGTCGCTGCAGAAGCGCTTATCAAGGAAGGTTTTGATGTCATGGTTTACACCAATGATGATCCTATTATGGCCAAACGCTTTGAGGATATGGGTTGTGTCGCAGTCATGCCACTAGCCGCACCTATCGGCTCAGGCCTCGGGATTAGGAATCCGTATAACATCCGAACCATCGTTGAAAATGCCTCCGTGCCCATTATTGTAGATGCCGGCGTTGGCACTGCCTCTGATGCTGCGATCGCCATGGAGCTTGGCTGCGATGGTGTATTGATGAACACGGCTGTTGCTGAAGCCAAGAATCCTGTTTTGATGGCAAGTGCAATGAGGAAGGCAATTGAGGCGGGACGAGAAGCATTTTTAGCTGGCCGTATGCCGCGTCGCGCCTATGCCAGCGCATCCTCTCCCATTGATGGCACATTCTTCTGACTTGTAAAGCTACCCTCGGTGGATACGCAGTGCTGTTATGACATCAGCATTAGATCAACATCGGCCGATACTGAGTTATGTGTTACGTGATGGTCGGATGACATCTACACAAAAGGAAGCACTTGAAACTTCCTGGCCTTTATATGGTATTGAATTTTGTAAGACTACGCTGGTTCTGAATAAAATATTTGGACGACAGGCTCCTATAATACTGGAAATCGGATCGGGCATGGGTGATGCCACAGCCCAAATGGCAAGACAGCACAGGGAGAATGATTACTTGGCTGTTGAAGTGCATCGCCCTGGGATAGGCAGTCTGATACGCCGCATCGAAAAAGAAAAACTTTCAAATATTCGGCTTATCTCTCATGATATTGTGGATATTTTAAAATATCAGCTGCCTGAAAACAGCATTGATTGCGTATATATCTTCTTCCCCGATCCCTGGCCCAAGAAAAAACATCATAAAAGACGTTTAATAAACACATCACTCTTACTTCTAATTAAACAGGTTTTGAAAAAACACGGTCGCCTGTTTATTGCAACTGACTGGGAAGATTACGCAGAACATATTATTGAGTTAATCAGTATTGAACCGAGCATCATTAATCTCGCAGGGGTCAAGCAGACAGCCCCTCGGCCTAGATGGCGTCCCATGACAAAATTTGAAAACAGAGGCTTAAAAAAAGGCCATCGCGTCTATGATTTTGCATTGGCTTTTAAATATTAAAAGCTAAGCAGAAAACAATTCCCTGAAGTCCCCCACATGAAAAATTTCGGTTGATGACCGTTCGGGTAAATGACTATCTGGTTTGGCAATGCTCAGTAAATGACGGATCCCATAATCTTCAGCAGCCTTTAAAACCGTCAAATTATCATCGATAAACAAGGTTCTCTCTTGACTGAACGCAATAGTATTGGAAAGTGACTCCCAAAATGCATTATTTTCTTTCGGACTGCCTAATGCATGAGCAGAAATAATATGATCAAAGTATTTCTTGATGTCTGTTTTTTTCAATTTCACGTCAAGAATTTTTTCATGCGCATTGGTAACTAACACAACATCTTTGCCCATATTATTCAACTTACGTAATAATTCTTCAGCATAAGGTCTAGTTTTAATTAAATGCTCAACATCTTGTTTGAGTGTAAGAATATCAATCCCCAACTCTTCAGACCAGTAATCCAGACAGTACCATGCCAAGGTTCCTTCGATAGCCTTGAATCTTGGAATTAGTGCAACTTTTGCGGAATTAATATCCATACCATGTAGTAATCCCCAACATTCAGGTAAATACTCTTGCCAAAAATAGTTATCAAAATGGAGATCCAGCAAAGTGCCATCCATATCCAACATCACCGTCTCTATTTCGTTCCAATTAATCATTCAATTATTATGTCCAATTCAGATTCTCTATTATCATACGCAACCACGACTCACATAATACCTATAAAAATAGATGGAAATAAACCAAAAGCTAATAGAAGAAGTTTGTCAGATAGCCCATCAAGCCTCTGATTGTATTCTCGAGGTTTATGATACTGATTTCGCAGTTGAAAATAAGGAAGATCGTTCTCCTTTGACTGCTGCTGATTTGGCCGCACATAACGCGATCTGTACCGCACTCGCTGAGTTAACACCTGGGATACCGGTGCTATCTGAAGAATCCGCAGCATTACCTTTCGCTGAACGCCGACAGTGGTTACGTTACTGGTTGGTTGATCCTTTAGACGGCACGCGCGAATTCATCAAGCGTAATGGTGAATTCACTGTCAATATCGCATTGATTGAAAATCATCAAACTATAATGGGCGTAATCACTGTGCCTGTCACAGGTGTGTGTTACTACGCAGCAAAATCTCTAGGAGCATTTAAAACAAATGCTCAGGGAATCACAGAATCAATTAAGGTTAAAACATCTGAGTTCAATAATATCACCCTCGCGGGCAGCCGATCTCATGGTAGTGAAAAACAGACAGCTTTCATAGACAGCTTGGGTGGCGCAGAAGTCCTTGCCATCGGCAGCTCTTTAAAGTTTTGTCTCGTCGCAGAAGGCAACGCAGATATATATCCGAGATTTGGCTTAACCTCAGAATGGGATACCGCAGCAGCCCAATGTATTGTTGAAGAGGCTGGAGGCTGTGTTGTTGATATGGACTTCAAGCCTATTCGATACAACACCAAAGAATCTTTACTTAATCCTGAATTTCTGGTGATTGCCGATCAATCTTTCAACTGGAAAAAGTATATAGATGGAATAAAATAAAACTGCCAACAGACTTAGTGTTGCCTACTCCTCTTCGGGAAGATCTTTAGGCAATGAATAAGGAGAAACGCTATCCAGACTAGACATATATATCAATCCCCCATGCGGTCTGTCTATCTTGGCCTCATCATAAATATATCCAAAAATCTCATCCGCAGCTTCACTGGCAACGGTAACAGTTAAAATCTCTTTTTCGGATTGCTCACCAACCCCTCGATAAGCCAGTGGCGTCAATTTACCCAGTCCCCTTGCTGTGTTCACATTAGCAGTGATAATCCCTTTTTCTTCCTTGAGTAATTTAATCACGTTAAGACAAATACCTTTTGGTAATACGCATGTGATCAACTTTTGATTGTTGATGAACATTACCGTTCACTCGTCGCAGCCGTTTTGGCCTCTGTTTCTTCTATTTCCAGTTTTTCGGCAATTTCTCTGGGAATATAGGTCGCTGCTTTCTCTAATGGTGTGAGATAGATAAATCCCATGCCTGGAGTATCAAGGTTGCCAGCGATATACATCCTTTCAAATATTCTGTCTGCTTGATCTTTGGCAACGACGACATTGATGACTTCCTTATCTACTTCTACAGCCAGTGCAAGGATCCCCAAGCGCTCCCTGACCCCTTCCCCGCGCGCATAATAAACTGTTGCGCCTTGCGCACCGGCCTCCTGTGCGGCCTTGACAATGGTGTCAGCGAGACCTCTTTGCACAATACATGTGATTAACGAGACATCCGTTAAAACCGTTATTTCTCTTTTGCTCATATGACTGCCTCCTCCACGCTATTGTCCGCATCATACGCAGCCTGATGTCTGCGCTTAATCTTCCACTGTACCCACAACCCGGTACATAACACTGCAATGATTGGACAGATAGATGCCATAGATAAAATTCCGAAACCTTCAATTGAACCCATAGCATTACCAAAACCCAGCCCCATCGCCAGTACCAACGGCACTGTAACAGGCCCAGTTGTCACTCCAGCACTATCCCAGGCAATATTGACATACTCTTCGGTTGAGAGATAAGTCAACACCAATCCAAATACATAACCTGGCAATAGCAAATAAGCGATAGGAATATCAAATACAAGTTTTAATACGCCTATCGCAATACCACAAGCAACGCCAAAGGACACTGAATACATCAACATGGATTTTTTAAATGCACCATTGGTAAGATTTTCAACAGTTGCGCCCAATGCATTCAGTGCAGGTTCAGCGAGAGTAGCGCCCAAACCTAAAAACCAGGCAAACAAGGCGGCAATTGAAATGCCTAGTGTCAATGAATAAAGAGGAGAGTTGTCGACAAGTTCGATATTGGTAAAAGCTGCTGGCACCAGGCCGCCGGATTGCCCTCCAAGTTTTGCCAAGCCATAACTCAAGCCGACATTAAAAACCACCATGCCAATGACACAGAGTGAGATGCCGTAAACTGTCATGGCTTTATTTTTTATTTTTTCATTAAGAATGAAATACAAAATAAAAATAAGGAACAACACCAAGGGCACAATTGCCCGTACTCCAAGAACTATCTCTTGCCATGGTGTTGATTCATACCATGCAAGTTCTTTGACGAACTCCGCAGCCTGACTGGCATTTGCAATAATCAAATCAACGGGTGTCGTTGAAGCAACATAAATAGCTAATAGCATCACACCAATGATTGGAAACAACGAAGCTAGTGTGACAATCCCAAATCCGGATAATGACGAGTGGCCTTTACCGGCAGAAGAAGCGATGCCTATGCCTAGAGCGAGAACCAAAGGAACCGTCACCGGACCAGTGGTCACTGCACCGCAATCCCATGCAAGGCCCAAAATCTTGTTCAATTCCGGATCTGACATAATATAAAGCGTGAGACATAACGTTGGGATCATCGTTAAATAAATAAAAGGTTTCATACTCCAGCCATAAATAAACCGTAGCGTTCCAGCAACGGCGGCCAAACCAACACCCATGCCCACAATTAACACCAGGACACCGGACCATTCATTTAGTAAGGCGTACAAATACGGCGCTTTTTCAACATCAACAATCGAGCCAGCAGTTTTTAATGCGCCAATCGCAGGCTCGGCAAAGGTCACGCCTATCCCCAATAAAAAAGTAACCGTAAGCACAACAGATAAAGACGATTTGGTGGGTAAGATTGTGCCTATCGTTTCACCGAAAGGCATCAACCCAACCTTTAAACCTTCCATGAATAGCATTAAGCCAATGATGACAGAGACCAGCCCGGCCGTTATCACCCAGGAATCTGTCAGATCTTGTCTTAAGATGAAGAGTTGGAATAAAACCAGATAGAGTGCTAAAGGTAACACTGCCTTTATTTGGTCATATAACCTGACGCTAACATAAGGTTGAACCAGTCTGTATATATCAATATTTCTTAAGGTTAACTTTGGCGGGTGATATGGAACATCGGCTCCATTCTCATCTTGCTTGATTTCAGGGGCGAGATCATTGTAACTGATCAACTTCTGTCGAACGGTAATCTCACGAATATAAGACCCAAATCGTATTTGTCTGTCCACTTATCTATTGTCCTTTAATTATCACGCCTATGAAAATAGATTAAACAGTTGAGTAATGCATTGATTATTATGATTCACCAGAAAAATTATACAGTGACATAGATCAAGTAAATAAAAAAATTACATCGAAAGCTTTAATACAAGATACATCCCCAGACCAGCAGTACATTAATCAACGCAATCAATACCGCGGCTGAACCAACGTCTTTTGCGCGCCCTGACAGCTCATGATGCTCTCCTCCAAATCGATCGACGACGGCTTCCATTCCTGAATTAATCAATTCTGCAATCAATACCAGTAAAATCACACTCACAAGCAATGCTCTTTCAACACCCGTTTGCCCAAGATAAAAACCCAAGGGCATCAGGATCAACGAAAGGTAGATTTCTTGTCTAAATGCCGCTTCATTTCTGAAGGCGGCCGTGAAACCTTGCATTGAAAAACCGAAGGCTTTGAATAATCGTTTGAAGCCTTTGGCTCCTTGTGAAGACATTAGTGTACTAAATTAATATTTTTTTATAATAAAGCCAAAGCTGCATTATAGTTTGGCTCGTCGGCAATTTCTGAAACTAACTCTGTATGTATCACCTTGTCATTTTCATCAATCACAACAATAGCGCGTGCGGTAATTCCTGCTAAAGGTCCGTCTTCTATAAGCACGCCATAATCTTTTGCAAATTTGCGTGAGCGCATCATTGAAAGTGAGATGACATTTTCAGTCCCTTCTGTCGAACAAAATCGTGACATGGCAAAAGGAAGATCGCCTGAGATCATCAAAAAAACAGTATCTTTTCTGCTCGCAGCAGAATCATTAAACTTTTTTGTAGATAATGCACATGTGGGTGTATCAAGACTGGGGACAATATTTAATAGTTTCTTTTTTCCACTGTAATTCTCCAAACCAACATCAGCAAGTTCACTATTTACTAGCGAGAACGCAGGAGCCTGCTCACCAATTGCTGGCAACTCTCCGTTGGTATTTATTTCATTTCCATGCAAGGTTATTTTAGCCATTTCTGTTTCCTCTATCCTCTCATAATCATTCTTATTGTCACAAAGTAGGTCTATGGTACTGCACAATCATCTGTTCATCTGTATTTGTCTCACCACCAATTACATAATCATAATTGTTAGTTTACATTATGGACAACTATTAAAACAGATTGAGTACGCTCTATCTATCTGATTTTTATGGTGTTTGAATCTCTATGATTATATGATGGGCATTGCACCTTGATCACTAACAGTAAATATTTTTGAGGAGAACGCTATGGACGTTACAAGCTTCATCGTAATCGGTGTTCTGGCCGCCGGGATTTTCTACACCATCATGATTTATAACAATCTGGTGTCCCTGAAACACAATGTCTCCAAGGCCTGGGCGAATATAGATGTCTTACTTAAACAAAGACATGACGAGCTGCCCAAACTTATCGAAACCTGTAAGCAGTACATGGGCTATGAACAGGATACGTTGGAAAAGGTCATCCAGGCGCGATCGGCTGTGTCTTCTGCCCGAGAGAAAGGCGATGTCGCAGCTTTAGGTCCTGCTGAAACTCAGCTTCGTATGGGATTAGGTAATCTTTTTGCACTGGCCGAAGCCTACCCAGACCTCAAAGCCAATGATAGCTTCCAGCAATTACAAGGAAGAATCTCTGGGCTTGAAAATGCGATTGCAGACAGACGCGAGTTCTATAATGAGAGCGTAAACAATAATAATGTCCGCATTGAGCAATTTCCAGATGTCCTCATTGCCCGTAATTTCGGATTCGGCGCTAAGGAATTACTTGAGTTCAGTGAAGAAGAGACAAAAGACGTCGATGTGAAAGAATTATTTAGCTAAGTCAGATGGGCACATTGCTAGCGTGCATGACGGCGCCTTCATCTAACTGGGTAACACAGACGCCTGCCGATGATTTCTGGAAATTGTCCATCTTTCTGGTGGTTGCAGCGGTTGGTGGTTTTATTGGTGCCTTCTATTTCTTCCTCAGAAAACGCATTATCGAAGACACCCCTACCTCAAAGGTATCTTCTGCAGCACAAGGTTATGTAGAACTTTCTGGTCATGGGAAATTGATGGAAGGTTCTACACTTTCTGGACCATTAACGGGGACAACATGTACCTGGTATAGCTACACCATTGAGGAACATCGCAACTCAGGGAAAAATAGTCATTGGGCCACCATAGAAAAAGATACAAGTGAGAGTTTGTTTTTATTAATTGATATAAGTGGAGAAATAGTCATTGACCCTGAAAATGCTAATGTGACACCAAGCATAAGCGACGTTTGGTACGGATACAGTCGCCATCCAGAACTGAAAGGAGGCGGAGTAAGAAAAAAGAAGGGATTGTTTTCCTTCGGCATAGGCAGCTACCGCTATACTGAGAAACGTATGCACCCTGACGATCCTCTTTATGCCATCGGACTTTTTAACACCGTTGGTGGTACAGGCACCGCATATGATGCCAACATCGATGTGGCGCATTTACTCAGAGAGTGGAAAACAAATAGTCAGCAACTTCTTGCCCGCTTTGATGAAAACAAAGATGGGCAGATCGATATGGAAGAATGGCAAAAAGTCAGAGCAGCTGCATTCAAACAAGTACAAAGCCAGCACGCGGAGCAAAAAGCCACCGCGCCTGTACACTTGCTCAGCAAGACCTGCGATCCCAGACGACCCTACTTACTCTCTGCACTACCGGAGTATGATCTGGTTAAACGTTATAGATGGTATTCCACCGGCCTACTCATAACATTTTTTATTGCCGGCACACTTGCCACGTGGATCATCGGTATAAGACTATCAACGTAGCAATAATATCGCTTATGCAAATCATTCGTTACAATCCGGTGCTTATGACATCATCCCTAAAATTACATATGTGTTTAATTTAATGACTAACCCACTACTTCAGACAGACGGTTTACCACTTTTTGCTTCCATCGTGCCAATGAATATCGAACCAGCGATTGATCAAATTTTAAAAGATAGTCGCTCAGAGATTCAGGCTCTGTTACAAAACAATAAAAATGTTAGCTGGGAGAACACACTCCAGCCCATGGAAGAAATTGATGATCGGCTAAGTCGCGCCTGGTCACCAGCCAGCCACCTACATTCGGTTGCCGATAATGATGAATTGCGCCTAGCCTACAATGCCTGCTTACCAAAGCTATCAGACTATGCGACGGAAATGGGTCAGAACAAAGACTTGTATCTCGCATACAAGACGGTTGCCGAGGGTGATGAATATAATTCTCTTAATGATGCTCAAAAGAAAATAATAGACAACGCCCTTCGAGAATTCAGGCTTTCAGGTGTTGAACTGGATGATGACAAGCAACAGGAATACAAGAAAATAAAACAGGAATTATCTCTTTTGCAAACCAAGTTTGAAGAAAACTTGCTGGATGCTACGCATGCTTGGATAAAGCATATAACAGAAAAAGATGATTTGAACGGATTACCAGAATCTGCTCTGGCATTGGCAGCACAAAAAGCCGCCTCTGAAGATAAACCAGGCTGGATATTTACCCTCGACTTTCCTTACTATATGCCTGTCATGCAATATGCTGACAACGCCGCATTACGTGAAGAGATGTATACCGCCTACATCACTCGTGCCTCAGATCAAGGTCCTCATGCAGGTCAGTGGGATAACTCGAAGATCATGAATGAGATTCTCGCATTACGCCATCGACAAGCGGAATTACTCGGCTACAAAAGTTATGCCCATTACTCTCTTGCCAGAAAAATGGCTAGCGATACAATAGAAGTACTGGATTTTCTCAATGACCTGGCCTCGCGCTCCAGAGGTATGGCAAAACAAGAGCTGCAAGAGTTGCAGACGTTTGCAAAGTCAACGTTTGGCGTGAACCAACTACAAGCATGGGATATGGCTTATTATGCGGAAAAACTCAGACACCATAAATATGCACTTTCACAGGAAGAATTAAGACCTTACTTTCCGGCGCCTCAAGTTATTGAGGGATTATTTACCATTGTTAAGCGTCTCTATGGTATTGAGGTGAAAGCAAGAAAAGGTGTCGAAGTCTGGCATGATGATGTTCGCTTTTTTGATATCTTCGATAACACGGGATCTTTACGTGGCGGATTTTATCTGGATCTGTACGCCCGATCAGGCAAACGTGGTGGTGCCTGGATGGATGAGTGTGTCGTCCGCAAAAAATCTGCATCGACTATCCAGACCCCTGTCGCCTACATCACCTGTAATTTTTCTCCACCTGTAGGCAAAGATCCGGCATTGCTCACACATGATGAAGTCATAACTTTGTTTCACGAGTTTGGTCATGGCTTGCATCATATGCTGACATTGGTCGACTACCCCAGTGTCTCTGGTATTAACGGTGTGCCATGGGATGCGGTTGAACTCCCAAGTCAGTTTATGGAGAACTGGTGCTGGGAACGTGAAGCACTTGACCTTATCGGCCGACATTACCAAACAGGCGAATTAATCAGTGATGCCATTTTTGAAAAAATGATCGCCGCCAAAAATTTCCAAACCGGGATGCAAATGGTACGACAGCTGGAATTTTCCCTGTTCGATTTCCGACTACATCTGGAATTCGATACTAAAACAGCAATTAATGTCCAAGCGCTACTGGATAGTGTGAGGCAACAGGTCGCCGTGGTGTTCCCGCCCGAATTCAACCGGTTTCAACACAGCTTTTCTCATATATTCGCAGGCGGCTACGCGGCGGGGTATTATAGTTACAAATGGGCTGAAGTATTATCAGCAGATGCCTTTTCAAAATTTGAGGAAAATGGGATTTTTAATGCAGATACCGGAAATGAATTTTTGCATACCATCCTCGAACAAGGGGGCGTAAAGGAACCCATGGAAATGTTTATTAACTTCAGAGGTCGTCAACCAAGCATTGATGCCTTGTTGAAACATTCGGGTATTGCGGCATAATCAGCAGATTGCTTTGATTAGGATTAATATGATATTCCATATTTCGATTGCTTCTGTAAACAACTCCTGTAGAGACGCAGTCTGCAGAAGCGTTGCATTCATGTTTTTCCTTATTACCTTTCTTCCACTCCAGCTACAGGCCGAAACGGTCTATATCACCGATAGCTTGCTAGTTGGACTACACGAAGAAAAATCCATTGATAGTGCGATTTTGAAAGTTCTTCCTACTGGCACGCCCTTGGAAGTTATCGAGCGCGATGGCGAGTCTGTGAATGTTCGAGACACTGAAGGTGACCTTGGGTGGATCAGTAACAGTTACCTGATAAGCAATGATCCTAGTAAAAATGGAAGCATGGATTCAAGCGCCGCACAGGAGAGAATCAGGGCATTAGAAGCTGAGTTACAAAATACCAAGATGCTGCAGGAAGAATCCGAACAAGACCCGACAAAAAACGCTAATGAAACAGTAAAATTAAAAGCTGAAAACGAAAACCTCAGACAACAAATAAAATCTGACAAATTAAAATCAGGTGAACTACAGGCCAATCTTGCAGAATTGAGGAATCAAATCAGCCAAGGCGGCAGCAACCATCAATTCACAGATAAAATAAAACTGCTGACAGATACAAATACCCAACTTGAAGATGACATCAAACAGCTACAAACAGGCAGTAAAACAACAGAGTCTGCGATAGATAGTATTTACAATCTGCTCATTGTGTCGGGCATTACACTCATAATTGGTCTGCTGGTTGGAATTATTATTATGATTTCGCGAGAGAAACGCCGACTTGGTGGGTTAAAGCTCTAGATTTTCAAGCGTTGCAGTTATTAATCAATATTGACGTGTATCACACATGCTCCGAATAGCCACCTGGAATGTGAACTCCCTACGCGTGAGATTACCCCACGTATTGCAATGGCTTGACTCTGAACAACCTGACGTCCTCGCACTGCAAGAAACAAAGTTGACTGACGAAAACTTCCCCGTGGAAGAAATTCGTAATGCCGGATATCACGTAAGCTTTAGTGGCCAAAAAACCTACAACGGGGTAGCGACCCTGAGTAAAACCGAAGCAGCTAATGTGCAGACTAACTTTCCAGGCTTTGATGACCCGCAACGACGACTTCTTTGCACCACCATTGATAATGTAACAATACTCAATCTATATATTCCCAATGGTTCTGAAGTAGATACAGATAAATACCGTTACAAGCTGGAATGGTTAGCTCACTTACAAAAGTTTACCGAGTCGCTGGTCAATAAATATGAAAACGTCGTTTTGCTAGGCGATTTTAATATTGCGCCAGAAGATCGCGACGTCCATGACCCGGAAGCCTGGGAGGGGAAAATCCTTGTCAGTCCATCTGAAAGAGTGGCATTCCAGTCACTCTTGAAAAACAGTCTGGTTGATTGTTTCAGAATATTTCAGCAAGAAGACCATAGCTTTTCTTGGTGGGATTATCGTGCGGGAGCTTATCCACGCAACCTGGGGCTACGTATTGACCATATACTGGCAACGGATACACTTGCCGAGTTATGCACTGCGTGTCGAATCGATAAAACGCCGAGGGGCCTCGAAAGACCTTCTGATCACACGCCTGTGATTGCTGAATTTGATGACTAATCCGGTTTTAAGCATTTTTGGATATTAGTAATACCAAAATCTCTTGCCTGAGGTCACTGTTTTTAATACACTCCTACACCCTGATCACATGACTATCTGTATTATAAGACCTGCGGATAGGAAAAGTTCGAACAACTACCGAAAAATTACTTGAAAATTAAGCTGTTATGAAAACTAATATACACCCTGCTTACGAAGAAATTGATGTTAAATGTAGCTGTGGTAATGCCTTCAAAACCAAATCTACACTGAAAGATGAACTACACCTTGATGTCTGCTCACAATGCCATCCTTTCTATACGGGCAAACAAAAGATGCTCGATACCGCAGGACGTGTTGATAAATTCAACAAAAAGTACGGAATGTAAACATCATTAAGGGACTTCGCTTCCTTAATTTTAAAAGCGCTCACTATGGGCGCTTTTTTATTTGCCTCCTGAATTAATCTGCCTTACTGTAAGTCAGTCTTATACTCGTCCCAATCATGAAATAAACACATTATTTAAGTAATGGAACTGTTCTTTTCAAACTAATGTCATAAAATCAAACTTATGAAAAACATCTCTTATTCACTACTTCTACTTATTTTAATTAATGTCAGTGCTTGTGCAGTAAACCCGGCGACGGGTGGTAATGACCTGGTTCTAATGTCAGAAGAAAATGAAATTGCTCTCGGCCGAAAAACGCATAAAGAAATACTCCAGCAATACAGTGTCTATGACAATCCTCAACTCCAGTCCTACGTCAGCAGCGTCGGTGAAGAGCTAGCAAAAAACAGTCACCGTAGTAACCTGATTTATCGATTTACGGTGCTCGATAGCAAAGACATTAACGCCTTCGCTTTGCCCGGAGGCTACATCTACATTACACGTGGTCTGATGGCTTACCTCAATTCAGAAGCACAACTTGCTGCGGTGTTGGGGCACGAAATTGGTCACGTTACCGCCAGGCATTCCGTTAGACAATACAGCGCCGCGCAACTAACGGGTATTGGTTCAACTCTGGCCTCGATTTTCATTCCAGGCATGAACCTGGTTGGGGGACAATTAATGCAAGTATTAGGTTCCGCGCTACTCAGTGGCTACGGCAGAGAACATGAGTTAGAAGCTGATAAACTCGGCGCAGAATATGCTGCAAGAACAAATTATGATTCTGAAGCCATGCTTGATGTCATCCGGGTGCTAAAAAATCAAGAAACTTTTGGAAAACTACAGGCAAAATCAGAGGGGCGTGAGCCTCAAAATTACCATGGCTTGTTCTCAACACACCCAGATAATGACACTCGATTACAAGAAGTGATTGCTCACGCCAAGCAATACCAAAACAAAACAGGCACCAAAAAAGGCGAAGAAATCTATCTGCAGAAAATTGATGGACTTATTTTTGGAGACAACCCGGAACAGGGCATCACCAGAGGTAATCATTTTTACCACGAATCATTAAATATCAGTCTTGCCTTTCCCAACAAATGGAATATCACAAATCTGCCTGATAAGCTGATCAGCACTGCGCCTCAAGGCGTGGCCACGCAACAGATGCTGTTGGAAGATATCAATAAAAAAATATCTCCCAAAGAATTTATGATTCAGCGACTCGGTCTTACAGAATTAAGAAATGACAAACCGCTTAAAATTAACGGACTTGAAGCACACACGGGTATTACAACAATTAAGACCGGGGATGGGCAACGAGATGCCAGGATCACCGTTATCTATTTCAACAACCAGGCATACATTTTACTTGGCGTGACCAAAGACCCCAAGACCATGTCTCATTATGATGCTGCATTTATGGCAACCGCCAATAGCTTCCATCGCATGACAGATGAAGAACACGCGCTAGCCACCCCATTACGTTTGAAAACCGTAAAATCCACCCCAAAAATGGATTTCAATTCACTAGCCAAGCAGTCTCCTCTGGAAAAGTATCAGGAAGAACAACTACGCCTTCTGAATGGTTTATATCCACAGGGTAAGGCCAACTCTAAATCATTGCTGAAGATCATCAATTAGCCCAATTTTTCGCTAAAAAAAGCCGAAGTTAGCTTGTATGCTTAAACTAACTTCTAGCTTTTCTTAGTTAAGCCATTGCTGTCATTAGCAATCGAATATTATCCACAATTTCTGTGGATAACTCTGTGCATGAGATGAGTACAGTAGCCTTCAAATGGCTTAAATATTAACTTTGTAACAAAACTGTCATTATTTAACCGATTATTATTTTAGTCTATAATTCAATTAGTTATACGTACTTCTTCAGTTGCAGGGCATTTCAAATCAGCAAAATAACGGGCAGCCATCATTGGGCCCTGTAAATTGTGCATAAAGTGATTCTTAAACCTTAATTTTTGCAGCCTATCTGAACTTTCCGACACTATCTCAGTCCTAAAATCAAGTAAGTTTTACTACTCTTTTCCCCAAAAGAGTAGAGTTAGAACCTCGGCCTCCCCAGCCGGGTAATCTTGGCCCCGGTATGCCCTCCCTCCCTATGATGCGCCGGGGCCTTTTTTTTGACTGATATGATAAAAAGCTGGTGAAACCTAATGATAATCAAACCAGTCATCAAGCACGTCTCGAGCCTCATCGGCCCCATTTCGTTTTAATGCTGAAAATAATTGAACCGTCACCAAATCATTATTCAAACGCCGTTTGAGCTGTTGTAATTGCTGCATCCCAGCACCACGAGAGAGTTTATCTGCTTTATTCAATAGTATATGTGTCGGCAGTCCGACTTCGAGTGACCAATCAATCATTTGCTGATCATCCGGTTTCAACGGATGCCTGATATCCATTATCAACATCAGACCTGACAATGCTTCTCTTTCCTGAAAATATTTATTCAGTGTTGCCCCCCAATGCTTGCGCATGGCGACAGGTACCTTTGCATAACCATAACCGGGAAGATCGACCAAGCGTCGCTCATCATCCAATACAAAGATATTCATCTGTTGCGTCCGTCCGGGTGTTTTACTGATCCGCGCCAGCTTTGAATTTGCAGTAATCACATTAAGCACACTGGATTTACCAGCATTTGACCTCCCTGCAAACGCGACTTCAGTGCCTATATCGTCAGGCAATTGCTTAACTTCATGAGCACCCATAAGAAATGTGCTCTTGTTATAGTGGTTTTTTGACAACTTTTGTCTCCAAAAAAGCAGTAATAGTACACGTACGTGTCGATATTGAGTAAAATGCAGCCTTGCTAGTCAGTCTTTTAATTATTGGGTAAGAATAATCCTTACATTCCGTAAAGTTACCAGACAGAAAAATAACATTCATTTTCAGGATTCGACAGTCATTATGAAACAAGTATTAACGTTTACATCACTATTTTTATTTATTTTCTCCTGCCAAGTTTTTGCAGGTGATGTCGCTGCAGGAAAACAAAAATCAACAACCTGTGCTGCTTGTCACGGTGCCGATGGAAATAGTATCAATCCCGTTTGGCCTAAATTGGCAGGCCAACACCCAGAGTATATCTTTAAGCAACTCAAAGATTTTCACGCAGGCGATAGAGAGAATATTCAAATGAGCCCACTTGCCGCAACCCTTAGTGAAGAAGACATGCAGGATCTCGCCGCTTACTATTCTTCACAAAAAACCAAAATCGGCATGGCTAGTGCTCATTCTTTGGATATGGGTGAAAAAATTTATCGCGCAGGAGACGCTAGCAAAGGACTCCCCGCATGTATGGCTTGCCATGGACCCACAGGTGCTGGCAATCCTGCTGCTGCTTTCCCGGCGGTAAGTGGACAGCATGCTGAATACACCAAATTACAATTATTGGCTTTCCGAGATAATAAACGTACCAACGATACCAACAAAGCTATGCAAATAGTCTCGGGAAAAATGACCACTGCTGAAATTGATGCTGTTGCCAATTACATACAGGGTCTGCACTAGGGCTAATTTATAAACCAAGCTCTCTACGAATTGTTAGACAGATTCCTCGTATAGTCGCTGCGGTGTATATGCATATGCGAGGCATCTGAATATTAATTTCCCCATACTTTCTTTATCATGAAGGGTTTATCAAATATCTTCTTCCGCTTCATGGGTTCCATGAATCTGGCGATTACCTTGCTCGTTGCCGTTGCGCTATCTTCTATCATTGGCACACTACTCAAACAAAACGAACCCTATCAAAACTACATCATCAAATTCGGGCCTTTCTGGCATGAAGTTTACCAATCACTAGGTCTGTACGATGTTTATAGTAGCGCCTGGTTTATCGGCATCCTGTCTTTTCTGGTTCTAACAACAAGCATCTGTGTCATACAAAATGGTCCGGGTATTCTACGTAGTATCCGACAATTCAGAGCAGATATAACGGCTCAGTCTTTACGAACAATGAAGCAACACGAAGAATGGCTTTGTGAGATCGACATCGACGAGGCTTTTAATGGCCTCAGTTATTTTTTCAAAAAATCAGGCTATCGAATACGCACACATAAAAGTGAACAGGGCTATACCCTAGCTGCCATGCATGGGGCGAGCAATCGTATGGGCTATATCCTCACACATCTCGCTATTATAGTTATCTGCGTGGGCGGATTAATTGATGGCAATCTGCCATTAAAAATTAAAGCGCTTACAGGCCAGTTAATTATTGAAAAAGATAATAATGCCCCCGTATCTGATATACCTGAATCAAGTGTTCTAGACGCTGACAATCCATCATTCAGAGCCAGCGTGACAATCCCTGAAGGAAAAAAAGTCAATGTTGCTTTTCTAAATATTGCAGACGGCTATCTGGTACAAAAATTACCTTTCTCAATCGAAATACTGGATTTTCGAATTGAGCATTACGACAGTGGTCAACCCAAATCATTCGAAAGCGATCTGGTGATACATGATCCAGAAACCAGGACATCTCTTGCCGAAACAATATCAGTCAATCACCCATTAAGTTACAAAGGTTATACGATTTATCAGGCGAGTTTCGCTGATGGCGGCTCAACACTTGATATGCAGATACATCAACTCCGTGATAAGGATATGGATTCACTTCAAATAAGCGGACACATCAATGAAACATTATCGATAAATACAGGTAACGATCCACTTAAGCTGGAACTTGATGAATTTCGTTTATTCAATATATTCCCCGTTGCCGAAGATGAAGCTACAAATAAAAAATTCAGAGATCAGGGGCCGAACTTTACATTTAAATTAAGAAAACAAGACGGTAGCGCCATTGAATTCGTTAACTATATGTACCCATTGATGATTGGTGACCACAATTATTTCTTAAGCGGCACGCGTGCATCACCTACAGATGAATTTAAATATCTGCATATCCCTGCTGACCATAATGACTCACTTAATCGTTTTCTGAAATTTCAGGCGTTATTGCGAGATGATGAAACGATACAGCAGGCCGCCGAATCGATTGCGAAAAAAGATAATATCTCACAAACAAATGAGCAATTCATAAACGCCACTCAGTCACTCATTTCCCTATTTTTGTCTGGCGGTTTTGAAGCCATTCAAACTCATTTAAAAACTAATGTCCCTGAAGAAGAGCAAGACTCCGTCTCTGAGATTTATATAAAAATATTACAAAACACATTACAACAAGTGTTTTTCGATATGCTGGTGGCTGAAGGAGTTGAAATTACAGAAGAACAAAGTCAGCAAGATATTCGTTTTTTTCAAGATACTATGCTTGCACTCTCCTCCATGCCATTCTATCAATCACCTTTCTATCTGGAACTGGAAAATTTTGAACACAAGCAAGCGACAGGCTTACAAATCACCCGAACGCCTGGCAAGATCTATGTATACATCGGATTCGCCATGCTGATTTCGGGAGTTTTTCTGTTATTTTATGTTTCGTATCAGAGGTGCTGGATCATTCTGGAAAGACAGGGGAATGTCACTAGAATACTAGTCGCTGGTACATCAAATCGACATAAAACAGAATTTTCTGAAAAATTTAAACAAATGACTGGCATAATAAAAGCTGAGTTGAAACCGATCGATAATTAACTTCCTATAAATCTGTAGGGCTATGCGTGCAACAAAACTCTTATTTATGCATCAAACGGTCAAATAATTACAAAATATTACAATGACAAGCGAAACTCTTTTTAGAAACATAGGTAAAAATTACTGGCTAGAGCGTTTAACGCCCACCAGTCTGGGATGGGTCTTATTGCTGTTGGCAAGTACGGCTTTCACCGCCAATCAATACCATCCTGTTATGGATGTCTACGAATTAGGTATCCTTATCAGTACAGGGATTGCCTTCAGCTTGCTTGGGCTCTCATGGCGGCCGATACAAGGCCTTATTTTGGTCGTTTCTATTTTAAGTCTTTTCAGTATTTCACTTTATGGTGAAAATCTGGGTGCGGCCGAACAAAATTTCTTTCTTAAATATTTGATCTCCAGTCAATCAGCCATCATGTGGATGAGTGCGCTATACGTTATGGCCACCGTGAGTTATACAGGTAGCTTGTTGTTCGGTTCAGATTACACAGGAAAAGTAGCTACACGATTAACCTGGGTAGCAACCATCATGGGGATTACAGGCTTACTCGTTCGCTGGCGTGAATCCTATCTGCTAGGCGCGGATATTGGGCATATCCCAGTAAGCAACCTGTATGAAGTCTTTATCTTGTTTTGCCTGATCACAGCGCTGATCTATCTCTATTATGAGGATAAATCCAAAACACGAAGCATGGGATCTTTTGTCCTCCTGGTCATTAGTGCCGCCGTTGGCTTCCTGCTTTGGTATACGTATTCAAGAGGTGCTCACGAAATTCAACCGCTGGTTCCCGCACTGAATAGCTATTGGATGAAAATACATGTGCCTGCAAATTTTATTGGCTATGGCTGTTTCAGTTTATCAGCCATGTTAGGCACAGCTTATTTATTAAGAAATTTTATTGAGCGAAAAGCACCAGACTCAATACTTCTCTCACGCATGCCATCCTATGATTTGCTTGATGATGTTATCTATAAATCTAATGCCTTGGGTTTTGCATTTTTTACGATAGCAACTATCCTCGGGGCATTATGGGCGGCAGAGGCATGGGGTGGATATTGGTCATGGGATCCTAAAGAAACCTGGGCATTAATCGTCTGGTTAAATTACGCAGCCTGGCTACATATGCGCATGACAAAAGGTTGGAAAGGCACGCCCATGGCATGGTGGTCAGTCATCGGCTTATTCGTCACCCTATTTGCTTTTCTGGGTGTGAATATGTTTCTATCGGGTTTGCATTCTTATGGTGAATTATAATTCACAAAAATTTCAAGATATTATTTTCAAGGGCAATGACACATGAATAAAAAATCACTCCGGGCATTTATACCTGCTATTTTTCTACTTGCGACACTAATGACATCCTCGGCTTGCTCTGACGATGGCAAGGCATTAGACGAAGCTAAACAAGAAATTACTGTTGTTCATACTGAACCGCCAGAGACAACAGATCATCACCAACATCAACACGAAGACCAAACTCAAAAACATGCTCAAGACCAAGGCACAGGAGTCATCGCGCAAGATATTACCGGCCTCTATAAAGAACTCTCTTCACCTCAAGCCACAAAAACTGGCGACAAAATAGAAGTCATAGAAGTCTTTTGGTACGGCTGTCCGCATTGTTATCAATTTGAACCAACCATTAACAAATGGCTTAAAGAGAAAGCTGGATATATTGAATTTGTCCGTATTCCTGGAGTGCTTGGGCCACAGTGGGTCGTTCATGCTCGTGCATATTACGCCGCGGAAAATCTAGGTGTGCTGGAAAAAATTCATGAGCCATTATTTAATGCGATTCATAATGAAAAAAGAAAGATAATCGATGAAAAAAGTTTGAAAAGTTTCTTCGCTGAACATGGTGTAACTGGAAACGATTTCGATAAGGCTTATCAATCACAAGAAGTTGAAGAAAAAGTCAGGACAGCATTTTCAGCAGGGAAAAATTATGAATTGACTGGCGTCCCTGCGATAGTAATCAACGGTAAATACACTACTAGCGCATCAATGGCAGGTAGCTTTGAGAAAGTTGTTGATGTCATCAATACCCTGTCTGCAAAAGAATATGAGAGTTTGAAGCAATAGTTCATCTGCAGGAAGTCATGGGCAGAAGTAATAACTGATGCACACAAAAGTGCTCAGTTGAGGGCTTTTATTTTATAGAAAAATATTTACAACAATATTTTTTGTAGCCATCTGGAAATATCGTTTATCTCTTCGGCGCAAACACTGTGTTGCATTGCATAAGTTTGATAGTTGACACAGTAACCCAGTATTTTTAAGGCTTCGTAGGCGATTTTACCGAGAGGCTCCGGGACTACAGGATCCATCCTTCCATGATAAATCTGAATCGGCAGAGATTTATTTTCCTTACTCGGCAAAATAGATGTGCTGGTCGCAAAATAAGTCGACATCGCGATTAATCCAGCAAGTGGTTTAGTGTAAGTCAAAGCCGCCTGATACCCCACAGCGCCACCTTGCGAGAAACCTGCAATGACAATCCGCGTACTATCAATCCCTCGTGAAATCTCCTTGTCAATCAACGCAGCAATCGCTTGTGAAGATACCAACAATTGTTTTTCATCAACTTTTTTATCGATACTCATTTCCAAAATGTCATACCATGCTGGCATCACCATGCCATTATTAATAGTCACAGGCATTGATGGCGCATGAGGAAAAATAAAGCGAATAGCAGCATTATCTGGCAGCTTCAGTTCCGGCACGATAGGTTCAAAATCGTGACCATCTGCGCCCAAACCATGTAACCATATTACTGCAGAATTTGCGGGATTTTGAGGTTCAACTTCAATGCATGGTAAATAATTCATAATAATATAATTTTCTCTAACTAGGTTTGTTTTATTGAGAGTCAACGAAGACATAGATAAATATTGCTAATATTTTCACATCAAAGGTCTGCTAATGCCAGTAAGGTAATCACAGGCTGGAATATTCGATAGAAAATGAACTCTTCCTATTCAATATGTCAAATTTGTTGATACGCAATATATCGACTGAATAACCTATCGTAGGAACGATAATATGATATCAATAAAGACGGCCTCCTTTGTTTTAGTTCTATCTCTGTTTGCAGCTGTATTCTCACTCTCCGCGGCAGATGATGAGCCTACAGGCACCAATCAAGAGACAGCTATTGCAACATTTGCTGGCGGCTGCTTTTGGTGTATGGAAGGTCCCTTCGATAAACTGACAGGCGTTATATCTACCACTTCTGGTTACACCGGCGGTCACACACAAAACCCAACGTATAAACAAACTTCCTCAGGTAATACTGGGCACACAGAAGCCGTTCAAATCGTCTACGACCCCAAACAAGTGGGCTATGAAAAACTTCTCGACGTTTTCTGGCACAATATTGATCCAACAACACCAGATCAACAATTTTGCGATCGCGGAAGTCAATATCGATCAGAAATATTTTATCATGATGATCAGCAAAAACAATTAGCTGACGCATCCAAGTCTGTGCTCAACAAAAGTAAGCCTTTTAAACAAGCAATTGTCACGCAAATAACCAAAGCATCGACATTCTATGCTGCAGAAGATTATCATCAGGATTACTATAAGAAGAATCCAGTTCGATATAAATATTATAGATACGGCTGTGGTAGAGATAAACGACTGGAACAGCTATGGGGTGAACAAGAACACTAGGCATTACAATAATAAGCGCTTCAGAATAATAAATATTCGAAGAATGCTTCGCTCCAGTCACCACGTCTATCCAGGATAAAACGTGTCAATTCCTTAATCAGGATATCTGAATTGGAGTGTAGCTCGTCGAACTCAGGCAACTCCATGCGTCTCAATTCTTCTAATGTTTCCGGCCTGGCTTCGACTAAAATATTTCTAACCTCAGGTGAATTCATTCTCGTCATAAATACCTCATAGGCATCGAGCAAAATATTAAACCCACCGTCATTGTTTAATATATAAACTTTTTCAATTCTCTGCATAGGCGTCAATAAAAGATGTTCACGCATCCAGTTTATTTTATCTTTCTTCTCCTTACTGCATTCTCCTAATAAAAAGATCAAAGCAGCAAACATGGGAATACGACTATTGCGCAATTTAGTATTACGCATATGCCAGCTATCAATCGGGTCATTCGACAAATCAAACTGATGCCATGCACAATAGGATCTGAAATAACGAATTAAATCATTAAGAAGATAAACCCATTCTTTCTTCTGATCATATATCAGAAAACCTGCTGCATAGCGTTCAAGTAAGCCTGATATTAATTTCTGAAAATATTCCTCACCATAGATAGGTTTGGCATCAAGTAATACTTGCATGCGCTTACCAAAAATATTTTTATCATCTGCGATCAATCCCAAATTGCTGTAATCACAAATTTGACTATAACTTGAAGGTGTCACATAAATTCCTGTAGATTTCGGTAATGGCAAGCCAAGAGGATCCAATGCATCCCATACTGCCTGCATGGCTTTTTGACATCGAACAGGATCATGAATCGCATCATCATTAACCAGGACAATCAGGTCACAATCAGAATGCGCCATACCTTCAAGACGGCCCAGTGAACCAGACACAGCGGCAATAGAAACGTCTGGGGCAGACTCAACAAGCGGTGCTAAACGCTGCCTCATCTGCTCTAGCATATCGTTTGACCAGTTGTGCGCGTAAGTAAGCGTAGGATATCTATCAGTATCGAACATAATTTATATATCAGGACTTTGATTGATGTTTGGTTAAAAGTTTATCTAGTTGATTCGCAAATGCCTGTCGATCAGCTTGATTTAATGCCGGTGGACCACCTGTATCTACTCCGCTAGAACGTAACGTTTCCATAAAATCTCTCATGCTTAACCGTGATCTAATATTTTCTACTGTATAAAGTTCGCCGCGCGGACTTAGAACAGTACCACCTTTTTCTATTGCTTCTGCCGCCAAAGGAATATCACTGGTAATGACAATATCTCCGGAACTAAGCATCTTTACAATCTCATTATCTGCAACATCAAAACCAGAGGCTACTCTAATGAACTTAATATAGCGCGATGGAGGGATGTTCAATGTCTGATTAGCGACAAGCGTCAACTCTATCCCGGTTCGCTCTGCCGCTCTGAATAAAATATCTTTGATCACTACCGGACATGCGTCGGCATCTACCCATATCTTCATTTCAGATTACTTAATAATTCAGCGCTGTGCGTACCGCATATTGCAACATCCACAGAACCTAACAGTAATAGAAATTCTATTCTTGTCTGCATTCTCAGTTATTACTCTTTAATAACATACAGTGCTATCGCCCCAAAGAGACACACCGAGGCAACGACGTCGGCAATTACAACCTTACGTATTGAATCATTGAATTCACCGATTGAAAAAGCCAGGTAGAAAAATGATGCCAGGCTTATAAAGGCAAAAACGAACGCAAGGGGCTGGGCAGCTGGGCGAAATGCAGCATACGCGAAAAATATGCCTAGAATTCCAAAAAGAATCGCCCTGTGGCGCATCACAATTTCCAAATTGCTGTCCATGATAGAAATTCCGTAGAGTGAGGCGAGTTGTTCAACACCAAAAAACCCGATAACAGGTAATAAATGAATCACAGAGATCACTAACAGAAGTCCGGTGATTATTCTGCTTCGCATCATTTAATATCGATATCTTTCATGGATTATATTCAACAAGCCAGCACAATACCCCATCCCCGATGCGAATTTTACCCCTGCCTTCTCCAGATTATGACGATGCTTATTAACAATAGCACGTATTAAACTAAGAACCGCGCCTATAAATTTTCCAAGCGTCTTGGGAATAAAATGTAGCCAGGCGGCGAATGCTGAATAAGTTTTTTTATAACGCAATACATTATTAATCCCGCCAGTATAGTGGCGGAATAGTTTATATCTTAATGTCTCTCGTTCCGGCAATACTGCTTCGAAGATTACTGCCTCATTAACCCATGTCGCTGTGCAACCGAGTTTGCTTGCCCTACCGAAGAAATCAAAATCCTCACCACCAATAAAATTGTAATAAAGATCAAAAGTTAATCCCAACTCAGAAATAAGTCTTTTACTAAATATGACATTGTTAGTAGAAATATATCTGGGCGTAACACCGGTTTTGTATTTTAAATCCATTACAAATTCAGCAGGTGGCGTCACTTCTATTGTGGGGATTACAGGCCCGGTTGCAATATCAACAGAATGGGTTACGAGACCATCATGGAGGTTCCTCAACCAATCCTTGTGAGGCATCTCATCATCATCAATGAAAGCGATGAGGTCAGCTTCATGCTCTCGCGCTTTTTCAATGAGACAATTCCTTACTGAACAAAGACCACGCTCAGTTTCAACATAATAATGTAAGGGTTGGTCGAGACTGGATGATATATTGTCACAAACTTCCTTACCCTCTTGCTCACGGTCATTATCAACAACGATAACAAGTAAATTAAGATTCTCAGGGAGATTGAGTTCGCCTATAGCAAGCAGACATTGTTTCAATAAAACTGGACGCTTAAAGGTAGGGATACATATAGCAAGCGTCGAAGGTTCACGCATAGTGAATTTTACTAGAATGTGTTATGGAATGTAAGACGCTTCCCTGCGTAACATATATCCTAATCTATCCCAATCTTAATCTGCCATCGCCTTCCCTGATTTAAGTGTTACCGCACGTACAGATTTTGATGCAGGTTTGGCCTTAATCATTATGTCTTCGCCAGTAAACGGGTTACGACCTGGGCGAGCTTTGGTTGCTGGTTTCTTTACAGTCTTCATCTTCACGCCCAAATCAGGCACCATGAATACACCACAGCTACGTGGTTTTAGATGACGAGCAGCCTGTACACCTAATGATGCCAACACTGCTTTTACATTAGCCTTTGAAACTCCTGTAGCTTCTGATATCTCGGCGATAATTTGTGATTTGGTTTGCTTCTCTTTGAAAGCGCTTGTTTTCACTGACATGGTAACTCCCGTCTTTGTTGTTTTATGAATTCATTCATGATTTGTAGAGGCCGTATTTTAGCAGGATTATTTGCAAAAGAACCTATATCTGTAGGTTTATCTGAGATTTATGATATAAATATAATACTCCTGAGTACCGATTTATACTGAAAGTAATCGATAATTATTATTAAATTGAACCCGGATGTTAAAAATAATTTCTTGCTCATCGACATGAACAATTACATATATATGTAAGTTAGTATAAATTTTTGGATTTTGATATGACTAATGTACTGAAGCAACAAATTTCTTTTGAAGTGTCTAACGATAAAATAATAGGTGATCTGTATTTGCCAGCAGAAGCAACGTCTACACTTCCCGCTGTCGCTGTCACCGGGCCCATGACCAGCGTCAAGGAACAGGTACAGGTGTTTATGCAAAAGCCCTCGCTAAACTTGGTTATGCGGCTCTGGCTATTGATCCTAGGCATTATGGTAAAAGCGAGGGACAACCGCGACAATACGAATACTATGAACACAAGATTGAAGATTTCAGTGCGGCGGTAGATTATCTAGCCCAACGCGATGACATTGACGAAAATCGATTAGGCTTAACAGGAGTATGCCTCGGATACGGCTATGCTAGCTGGGCAGCGGTAAAGAACAAAAAAGTTAAATCACTTGGTTTGGTCGTTGGATATTATCGAGACGTAGCAGAAATGAAAGCGGGCGATGCCGTTGGATTTCAACAAAAAGTTGATCAGGGCATCGAAGCCCGAAAGACTTATGAAACGACCAATGAAGTTATTAGCATCCCTGCTGCTGCACTCACTGTGGATGCAGCCATGTCTGGCCCTAATTTGGTTGATTACTACGGCAATCGCGCGAAGGTTCCAAATTACACGAACTCATTTGCAGTGATGTCTCGTGAACACTTTCTTCCATTTGATGTTCAATCAGCAGCAAACAAATTAACCATACCTGTCGCAATGGTTCATTCGAGAAATGCATTATCACCAGACTCTGCAGAAAAATTCTATGACAATATCGTCACCGAAAAAGAATCTCTCTGGTTAACCGGGAAAAGCCAGGACGATTTTTACGACAACGAAGAATTGGTGAGCCAAGCCACAACATTTCTAGCAGAATTCAATCAGATTCGAAGCT
This sequence comes from Gammaproteobacteria bacterium, assembly GCA_047620145.1. Classification (GTDB taxonomy): domain Bacteria; phylum Pseudomonadota; class Gammaproteobacteria; order Eutrophobiales; family Eutrophobiaceae; genus SMWN01. The sequence continues at coordinate 56,262 of JBLHKO010000001.1, forward strand.
GATTTATCTACCTCATATTTGAAATATGGCGCGCCCGACAGGATTACTCCACACTTCCATGTGCTCCGCCCTTCGGGCCAGCCGGTGGCTGTTCAAAATTGCTCCCGGCAATTTTGTCGAACCTGTAGGTTCAGGTCCTGATTAGATAAACGCCAATAACCAAAGCTACCGAAAAGGTAGTTTTGGTTATTGGCGCGCCCGACAGGATTCGAACCTGTGACCTTTGGTTTCGGAAACCAATACTCTATCCAACTGAGCTACGGGCGCAATATATATATGGAAACTCGGGAAAAGAGTACCTTTTCGTCCATCTGGCGTCCAGATGAAGTTTTCTCACACAATAAGTACAGGTATACTGTGCGCGGTAAGAATTACAAGGCATTAAAATAACAATTCAATATAAATCAACTTCATTCTTGTAGCTGTTGGTCACTGGGGAGTAGGAAATGAGTCAAGAACAAGATAAAGCATTTTTTAAAAATTTTACCATCATCCTGATTATTTTGGCAGTGTTGATGGCTGTTTTCATGGTCCTGGGGGTTATGTTTGGTGGTGTCACTGAGTCCCCTGAAAAAGTTACCGCTGAAGTAATGAAAAACACAGAGCCAATGGCTCAAATGCAAATGGAAGGAGATGAACCTGAAGCACCCGCTATGGAAGAATCTACCTCTGTGGCAGAAGCTGGAGGAGCGTATGCTGGCAAAACAACTTACGAGGGCCTATGTGTTGCTTGTCATGGCTCCGGTATTCCAGGTATCCCACAACTAGGTGATGCGGCTGCCTGGGCACCCCGTATTGAGCAAGGGAATGACACACTCTATAGTAACGCCATTAATGGCTACACTGGTGGTTCGGGTATGCCGATGCCAGCCAAGGGTGGCAATCCTGATTTGAGTGATGATGATGTGAAAGCTGCGGTTGATTACATGGTCACTAACAGTCAGTAAAATTTATTAAATCTGATAATAAAAAAGGAGGCAATTGCCTCCTTTTTTATTATCAATAATCCACACTCTGTGAGTCCTATTGAATGTAGTCTTTCCTCAATGCCTTAATGCCTTAATATAAGACTCATCAGACATCTTGCTCCAGTCTTCGTAACTCTCGCTGAAAGTAGTATAGGCATCATAGATCTTTTTAAATTTTGGATTATCAGCTGCCTCTTCATCGAGTGTTTCCTTGGTCAATCGCTTTAACTCCGCTAATACTTCTGCTGGAAATTCCAGAACTTCAACATTCTTTTTTGTTCGTAACTCTTTCAATGCCGCCTGATTTTGAAATTCCATCTGTGCATAGATCCACTCACTCACGGCTGCTGCCGCAGTCTCGACTATCAATTTCAAGTCTTCAGGTAATTGCGCCCAGGCATTGCTGTTGATCATTAGCTCAAACTCTGTGCCTGGCTCATGCCAGCCCGGAAAATAATAATATTTTGCTGCACGATTAAGTCCGAGACGCATATCATGAAAAGGCGCCACCCACTCTGTCGCGTCAATCGTGCCACGCTCCAACGCGGTATAAACTTCACTGCCGGGCAACAACACCGGATTACCGCCAGCACGTTTTAAAACCTTTCCGCCAAGACCTGGAATACGCATACGTAAACCTTTGATGTCCTCTAGCGAATCAATTTTTTTATTAAACCAGCCACCCATCTGCACACCCGTATTGCCCATCGGCATCGGCACCAGATTAAACGGCGCATAGACTTCTTCCCACAATTCGAGTCCGCCACCATGATAGAGCCACGCATTCATGCCTTTTGCGGTCATACCGAAGGGAACGGAGGAAAAGAATTGTGCTTCAGGTATCTTCCCTGCCCAGTAGTAGGGTGATCCATGACCCATCTCAACGGTTCCCTGTGATACGGCATCAAACACCTGTAGTGGTGGTACCAGTTCACCGCCCGCGTAAACGTGAATATCCAATCGACCCTGAGTCATGATCTTCACATCTGCAGCAAATTTCTCGGCGCCTTCCTGGAAGATAGGAAAATTTGCCGGCCAAGTCGTGACCATTTTCCATTTAAAAACCTGATCGCTCGTCATTTGTGTCTCTGCTGAAACCTTACCGCTATCTGATTCGCCGCAAGCTGCGAGCAAGAAACAAAGACTTATGCACATGCCAACTAATTGAAACTTTCTCAACATATTTTTTTCCTGTTCATTCGTTATTTGTCTTCCTAATTCGTTTTACTGTTTATTAAATTAATGATCTTAGGCTGTTTCCAGATTGGCATATTCCGCGACTAACCATTTACTTCCTGCTTCTTCGAAATTAACCTGCACTCTTGTCGTTCCACCGGAACCTTCCAGATTCAAAATTATACCTTCACCAAACTTAGCATGAGTCACTCGTTGCCCCAAGGTGTAAGCGCCTTCCCCTGCACCATTCCCATCGACCATAGCACTGTTTGATCTTGATCTGGCAAACATCGGTTCAACAATCGATCCGCCCATACGTACCTCGTTGATTAATTCGTCGGGCAATTCACTGATAAAACGTGAAGGTTGCGGATAGTAATCCTGTCCATGCAAGCGTCGATGCTGTGTGTAAATCATTGTCAGTGCCTTTTCTGCGCGTGTAATCCCGACATAACAAAGACGTCTTTCTTCTTCCAGTTGCGTCAAATCTTCCATACTGCGTTGATGAGGAAACAAACCCTCCTCCATGCCGATCATATAGACATTAGGAAATTCCAGACCTTTGGCAGAATGTAATGTCATTAAATTCACACAATCAGAATGCTCGCCCGCCTGAGTTTCGCCAGACTCCAGCGCCGCGTGAGCAAGAAAAGCCTGCAATGGTTCCATGCCTTCCATCTCTTCATCTTCAATCTTAAATTCACCTGCGGCGTTAACGAGTTCTTCCATATTCTCGATACGCGCTAAACCACGTTCACCTTTTTCTTTACGATAATGTTCGATCAGGCCGCTGGCTTTAATCGTATTATCCACCACTTCATCCAAAGGCAAACCTTTGTTGTTGCCCATGTGCATGATCAACTGCATAAATCCTTCAAGCGCATTTAAAGCACGCGCACTTAACAGTTTATTACCTAGAATATTTTGCGCGGCTTGCCATAGTGAACATTTTTCCTGACGTGAAATACTTCTTAGTTCTTCGACAGTGCGCTGGCCTATGCCTCTGGTTGGCGTATTAATAATGCGCTCAAACGACACATCATCATCCTGAAATGTCGATAAGCGTACATATGCCAATACATCTTTAATTTCAGCGCGTTCATAGAATCGCATACCGCCATAAACACGATAAGGAATACTGGCACGCATCAATCCTTCCTCAATCACACGCGATTGGGCACTGACGCGATACAAAACGGCACTGTCTTTGTAACAACCTTTATTACGTTCCCAGTCCGAAATTTGTTCGACAACATAACGGGCTTCGTCATGTTCGTTATAGCCGTTGTATAAGGAAATCTTTTCGCCTGCATCACCGTCAGTCCATAACTTCTTGCCCAAACGTGAAGTATTATTTGCGATAAGCGCATTGGCAGCGTTTAATATATTCGCGGTAGAACGATAATTTTGTTCAAGTTTAATGAGCAAGGGATCTGAAAAATCTTTTTTAAATTGCTGCATGTTCTCAACACGCGCACCACGCCAACTGTAGATCGATTGATCGTCATCACCAACCGCAAAAAGAGAGCCTTTATCTCCCGTCAACAATCTTAACCAGGCATATTGCAGAGAATTGGTATCTTGAAATTCATCGACCAACACATGTTTAAATCGGCCACGATATTGTTCCAGAATATTTTTCTGGTCACGAAATAACTCATGCGCACGTAGTAACAGTTCTGCAAAATCGACAACACCGGATCGATTACAGACATCTTCATACGCCTGATAGATCCGCACCATCTGATACAAATTATGATCACCATGATCATCAATATGTTGTGGTCTCAATCCATCATCTTTACGTGCATTGATAAACCATTGCACTTCACGAGGGGGAAAGTTAGATTCGTCAATTTCCAGTGCACGCAGTACACGACGAATAGTACGATATTGATCATCACTATCCAGGATAGTGAAATTTTGAGGCAAGCCGGCTTCTTGCCAATGCGCGCGTAAGATGCGATGGGTTAAGCCATGAAAAGTCCCCACCCACATCCCACCAGCAGGAGCATCTAATAATGTCTCAATGCGTGAACGCATTTCTGCCGCGGCTTTATTGGTAAAAGTCACCGCCAATATGCCAAAAGGACTGGTTTGCCCGGTTTCTACATACCAGGCGATGCGATGAACCAGCACACGCGTCTTACCACTGCCCGCGCCAGCCAACACCATAATATTTCCGAGAGGCGCAGCAACGGCTTCGCGTTGTGATTCGTTAAGGGTATCTAAAACCAGAGAAACATCCATGGCGGAGGATATTAACAAACCTTTAACGTTTATGGATGTTAATATTCGCCTTTATTTTAAATCACGATAAAACCACAGGATAAAGGCATTAATGAGTAGTCGTATAGAACAAGAAAGAACAGAACTCACAGGGCTAATCCAGCAAATTCTTGATGAGGCAAAACATCAAGGCGCCACGGCTGCGGAAGCAGATATCGGCACGGGTGCTGGCCTTACTGTGACGACACGTTTAGGAGAAGTCGAAAAAGTAGAACATGAGCGTGATAAAGGTCTTGGCTTGACAGTATTTTTCGGCAATCAAAAAGGCAGTGCCAGCAGTTCTGATTTTGGTGAAACTGCAATCAAGGAAACGGTCACCGCCGCATGTAATATCGCCAAATTTACCAGCGAAGACCCATATGCCGGGCTCCCCGATGCTAAGCTCATGGCATCAGAAGTCCCGGATCTGAATCTTAATCATCCCTGGGACATTTCACCGGAAGATGCGATTAAGCTGGCCGTTGAATGTGAAGACATCGCCAGAGCTGAAGATAAACGAATTAATAATTCTGACGGCACTTCTGTCAGCACCTATGCCGGCAATCACTTTTATGGCAATACCCATGGCTTTATTGATGGCTGGCATTGGTCAAGTCACACCATTGATTGCACGGTGATTGCAGAAACCAAAAATGGCATGCAACGAGATGGCTGGTACAGCAAGGCACGTAATAGAGATGATCTGCAAAGCATTAATGATATCGCCAAAGAAGCCGCGAAAAGAACCACGCAACGTCTGGATGCAAAAAAATTATCCACCAGAAATTGTCCGGTAATATTTGAAGCACCAATTGCATCTGGGTTGTTTTCAGCGTTCGTCACTGCAATCTCCGGCGGCAGTCTCTATCGCAAGGCCAGCTTCTTATTGGATAAAATTGATGAGCAGGTATTCGCCGATCATATTCATATTCATGAACGACCCCATTTAAAAGGCGCCCTCGGCAGCGCACCATTTGACAATGAAGGCATGGCCACCAAAAACCGTGACTTAATCATTGATGGTGTCTTACAAGGTTATGTTTTAAGTAGTTATTCAGCAAGAAAGCTTGGACTACCACCCACCGCCAACGCTGGGGGGGTACATAATCTTACTATCGATACCAGTGAACATGATCTTGATGAACTCGTTAAACAAATGGATACCGGCCTATTAATCACCGACATGATTGGTTTCGGTGTTAATCAAATTACTGGAGATTACTCAAGAGGCGCCGCCGGTTTCTGGATTGAAAATGGCGAGATCCAATACCCTGTTGAAGAAATCACCGTCGCTGGCAATCTCATTGAAATGTACAAACAAATTATTCATATAGGCAATGACATTGACCCGCGTGGCAATGTCCTGACGGGCTCGGTATTAATTGAAAATATGACAATAGCAGGTGAGTAATCATTCCATAAATTAGGAGAGAGTGATGTTAGACAAAATCGAAACTATATTAGAGTCGACAATATTTAAAAGCCGCTGGTTGTTAGCGCCTTTTTTTCTGGGTCTGGTTTTTAGTATTGTTTTAATATTCATTAAATTTGCTCAGGAATTATGGCACATGTCCACCCATGTCTTCAGCATGGCCGAAAATGATGTGATTGTTGGAATACTGGCTTTGGTTGATATGACATTGGTAGGCAGCTTATTGTTAATGATCATCTTTAGTGGTTACGAAATCTTCGTTTCAAAAATCGATGTTGCCGATCACGAAGACCGACCTGACTGGATGGGTAAAGTCGATTTCTCCGGATTAAAACTTAAAGTCATCGGCGCGATTGTCGCTATTTCCGCAATTGACCTACTGAAAACTTTTATGAATGTCCCCGCAGAATTAAGCGCTGAAGGTGAAACCGCGGTCATGTGGAAAGTCATCATACATATGGCATTCGTAGTCTCAGGCGTAATGTTCGCAATCATGGATAAAATAGCCGGCGATACCACTAAGCATTAAATTATGAAAATATTATGTGGCTCTCCAGAAACTTGAGAATTGAGGAATAACCATGTGTAATATCGACTGGATCATGTTGGGTGATATGCTCTCTGGAATCGGAACGCTGCTAGTGGGTATTGCAGCTATGTTAACCCTGCTGTTTCAATTTGGGTACAGAGCAAAGTCTAGCAAACTTGAGAAGCACCTGATGCGAATCATGTATTCGAAGTACATGGCGTGCGAAGAAGGGATTGTTTGGAGCGATTACACAAAGGACAGCCAGCAGATAATTAGGAGTTTATCAAAAGAAACTGGGCTTGAAGAAAAGTTTGTAAAACAGCTTTTAGACCAGTTAAAGAAAGAGGGTAAAATTTGAGTACGACACATAACAAAACATCAAAAGTACACTCGTACCTCGTGCGCTTTATGTTGGCCTTATGCGCAAAAGAACAATGAGATGTAGGGGAAACATATGCCAATAAATATTAATTCTGCATATCGGATCAGAGAGTTATTAAACTCTGTAAGCAGAGCAAACGATACGGAAAAAGTCGCTGATATTTAGTCTCGCATATTCGAAATAAATGAAAAGGATCAACATAAGCGAAATGCTCTCATAGCAAGGGTTCTAGCAGATTTACACGATGAGGTTGAAATTGTTCGTTTAGAAATGCAGCGCCTTGATTATTCATCGAATCTATATTCCCCATCTCTGAATAAATGCAACAATATATTCGCAGCCCATACAATAATGGGGCAATGGAATCAAATAAAACAATATCTCACTCCTGAGGTTACTATCGCGCTAGGTTTCTGTTCAGAGATAATGCCAGATGAAGAAAAAAATATCGATCTAACAGACTTACAAGATCTTAAAGAACTTGCTGCAGCTTTAAGAAGTAGTTTAGAAGAATCAAAATTACCTCCACACATTCGCTCAATAATCGAAAAGCATTTATCAAAGCTTGAGGAGGCATTAGCTTCATATATGGTAGTTGGGGTTAAAGCTTTTGAAGAAGCCATGCAATCGGCATATGGGGAAGTTATTTCTAACGAAGCAATCTTTGAAGAGGCAAAAGGTAGTGAAGAACTAACAATGCTCTCAAAACTGTGGAAACAAACAAAATCAGTTATAGATGGTGTTACTACCGTAAATAAAGGGGTTGGCTCGGCACAGGGGTTAGCAGAGAAAGGTCAGCAATTCATTGAATACATACAAAATCTATAATCGCATAACAAGACAAGTTCACACAGACGTCAAAAGGTGATCTAACACCACTTTGGTGAACACTTTAAGCGTTAAATATTAACGAAGGGATATAACCCCTTCTATCGTGCCGAGCAGGTAAATGATTTTAAGGGTATTTGAACAGGACGTTCAAATAAGCGGCTTCGTCAGGAAGACATGTAGGCGCGGCCTTAAGAAATCATTTAGCTGTGAGGGTATCCGCAGGACACGATCTTAGGGGCAGTTTTCTTTTGGATACTTTTCTTTAGTCTGTACAAAGAAAAGTATCACGCCACTAAAGGGCGGAATCAAAACTGTGATAAGAGTAAGATCTTAGGGATTAAAAAGATCGCCTTTCAGGCGGGGTACTTTAACTGGATACTGGCATGCACCAGTATGACGAAAAGGTGGGGGTAGATTCCCGCCTACGCGGGAATGACGAATATTTACTAATCCTTTGGAAACCGATTATAAGCATCCAACGCAGCAACCTTATAAGCCTCCGCCAACGTAGGATAATTAAACACCGTCGTCACAAAATAATCCAACGTCCCCCCCAGCGCTAGCACCGCCTGTCCAATATGAATCAACTCGGTCGCGCCTTCACCAACAATATGTACACCGATTAACTTTCTATCTTCCAGGCTAAATAACATTTTCAAAATACCTTCGCGCAAACCCAGTATCTGTCCGCGAGCAATCTCACGAAAACGAGCAGTGCCCGTTTCATAAGGAATATCTTTTGCTCTTGCTTCCTGTTCAGTCATGCCGACCATACTCATTTCAGGAACCGCATAGATACCGATAGGGAAAAATTCAACATTACTCACCGCTTTTGCACCAAAGGCATGACAAGCGGCATATCTGCCTTGTTCCATTGATGTTGATGCCAGACTTGGAAAGCCAATGACATCACCAGCCGCATAAATATGATCGACTTCTGTTTGGTAATGTTCATTAACAACCAAACGTCCACGTTCATCTGCAGTCAATCCTGCGTTTTCAACTTTTAGCGCGCCAGTGCTACCCTGCCTACCTGCTGCAAACAGCACCATGTCAGCACATATCTGTTTGCCGCTTTTCAGTTTCACTTTTGCCCGATTTCGATCATCGCGCTCAATAGATGTCACGGTTTCTCCCAGACGGATGGTCATATCTCGATCACGCATATTGTGAATAAATTCATCCACGATTTCGTCATCAAGAAAATCCATCATCTTGTCGCGACCATCAAGCAAGGTAATCTCGATATCGAGTGCACTAAATATTGAGGCATACTCTGCGCCAATGACACCTGCACCAACAACCACCATGCTATGAGGTAATTCTTTTAATTCCAGAATCCCATCACTATCCAGCACTACTTTTTCATCAAAGGGAATATGCTGCGGACGAGCAGGTGTTGTACCTGTCGCGATAACTATTTTTTCTGCTCTGATCTCTCTCTTCTCATCACCTGTTTCAATCAGGAGGGTATGGGGATCGATAAAGGAAGCCGTGCCACCGATAACATCAACATAGTTGCGAAATAATTGATGTTGTAGTGTCTCGACTTGACCTCGTATGGTTTGATCCAGTCTTTGGGTTAAGTCTTCCGCAGTAATATATTGTTTTGTCCTGTAACTACGACCGTAGAATCCTCGTTGTCGCCAGCCACTAAGATAAAGCACCGCTTCTCTTAAGGTCTTGCTCGGTATAGTGCCTGTATGCAACGAGACACCGCCAATAAGAAAGCTTTTATCGACAATGGCGACTTTCTTGCCCAGCTTGGCTGCCTGTATTGATGCGCGCTGACCAGCTGGACCACTGCCTATCGCCAGTAAGTCGTAATTATCCAATAGTATTCTCCCCAGAATGATGTTCCCTGAACGATATCAGAATCTGATTGGAATTCGAATCATCAGGACAGTATTATGAACCTATTCTTATTATCTGTTCAAAGAACTTTAGGGCAATATTTTTAGAGGATAAACTGGCGCATCATGAATTCTGCACAAATTGATAGTCAAGTCAGCAATACTAAAGATAATCTGGATATGGTTGTCGAAGAGATAGGTCGCGTTATTCTTGGCAAGGAAGAAGCCATACGTCTATCACTCACATGTCTGCTGGCTCGCGGTCATTTACTGATTGAAGATTTACCCGGTGTCGGCAAAACCACGCTTTCTCACACACTTGCTCGTGTCTTGGGACTCGACTACCAACGAATTCAGTTTACCAGTGATCTCTTACCTGCTGACATTCTGGGTATTTCGATCTACGACCGTGATTCCAGTACTTTTAGTTTTCATCCTGGTCCTATCTTTAGTCAGTTAATCCTTGCTGATGAAGTTAATCGTGCAACGCCTAGGGCACAAAGCGCCCTGCTTGAAGCTATGGAAGAAAGCCAGGTTACTGTAGAAGGAAAAACGCGTACCTTAGCCGAGCCGTTTTTTGTCATTGCCACCCAGAACCCTTCGAATCAGGTAGGCACGTTTCCATTACCAGAATCTCAACTGGATCGATTTACCATGCGTATTGAATTAGGTTATCCAGACAACACGGCCGAACGAGAATTATTGAAAGGTAGTGATCGCCGTACGCTACTCAAGAGCATCACCTCTGTGATTAATTCTGAGCAAATATTACAGATGCAACGACAGGCAGAAAACATTCACGTTTCTGATGCATTGCTAGATTATTTGCAGGACTTGCTAGACTACAGTCGTCGCAGTGCCGATTATACCAACGGGCTTTCTCCTCGAGCAGGTCTCGCGGTACTTCGATGTGCAAGAGCCTGGGCAATGATGCATGGACACCCGCAAGTATTACCAGAAGACATACAACAAGTATTACCAAGCATCATTGGTCATCGCTTAAATAGAGTTCAGGATAGTGGTCAAACAAGCCAACAAAACAATGCGACTCACTTAATCAAACAAGTGCCCATCCCCTGATGTCTGAAACGGTTGTCCTCGAACAATTTCCTTTTTCTGCGCATAGAACAACAGCAGATAACAGGGAGATTGCAAAACAACGGGTTTACATTATGCCTACACGGCATGGTGCGATTTTTGGGATGATGCTGATTGCTATGCTCTTGGGCGCTATTAATTACAATAACAGCATGGCCTACATCCTCACGTTCCTTCTCGGTGCTTTGTTTCTTGTCACGCTATTAAATACCTGCAAAAACCTTGCTGGACTATTAATAAATCAGGCACCTGCTTTACCTGTTTTTTCTGGAGAACTGGCAAACTTTCCATTAGTCCTCGATAACCGCAATAGTCATCTTCGACTTTCTATTTCTTTCATTAAAACCAGGAAAAGATGGCGGCTACTTGCGGACGTTCTAAAATCAACTAAAAATGAAATTCCACTAGCAACTTGCGATGTTGATGTGAATGATTTTAATCATGTTGAATTACCCGTCATGACAGATCAACGGGGACGCTTGTATGCCGGACGAATCAAAGTTTTCACGACGTTTCCTCTGGGATTTTTCAAGGCCTGGTCATATGTAGAAACAAAACAACCCTGCCTGGTTTATCCTAAACCTGCGGGTCGTAAAGCATTCCCAGCATTTAAGCTAATCGATGCCAACGGCATTCAGGGAAATACGACAGGAACAGACGATTTTATTGGCTTTCGAAATTATCATGCTGGTGATTCGATCAGGGACATCGCATGGAAGGCCTATGCTCAGCAGAAAGGTTTATTCATCAAACGGTTTAGTGGTTGTGGTGCAGATAAACTGCATATGGATTGGAATGATGTCGCACACCTGACAGACATCGAAGCACGGCTTTCGCAATTGTGTCTCTGGATCATTGAGGCAGAATCACAGTCTCTCCAGTATAGCCTTGAGACCCCTGAAGTTTATATTGAGCCCGGCAATGGAGAAGAACATTTGCACATTTGTTTATCTTCATTGGCGACATATGGCCTGAATGATGAAACATGATCGATGAAACCTGAAATACTAATTCTAGAAAGATGAACCACCGCCAGATAGAAAATAACATTCCCATTAACAGCCTCTATTGGTTAGGGGGAGGCTTAGTTCTATCTGCACTGCCTCATAGTCAAAGAATTCCTCTCTGGATCATGCCGCTATTCCTCGTGCTCTGTGCATGGAAACTCTATGCACCTGCGCAAACCAATTTTAAAGGCAAATATAAATTAATCGCGAAGCTTTGTTTATCGACGCTAATGATTATTGGAGTGTTAGGTATTTATTCTCATTTTGGCACCATTGTTGGCCGCAGCGCGGGAGTTTCATTACTGGTCATGCTGGCAGGGTTTAAAACCCTTGAGATTAATCACGAACGAGATTTTTATGTCGCCTGCTTTCTTGGCTATTTCCTGGTAGTGACAAATTTTCTATACACACAAACTATTGGCACTGCTGTGTATATGGCTTGCACTGTATTAGTCATGACAATCAGTCTGGTTTCATTTAATGATGTTCAAGGTAAACTATCAGGCAAAGCCCTAGGTAAAATTGCTGCATCATTACTACTGCAGTCCATACCGATTATGCTTATTTTATTTTTTTTGTTTCCGCGAATATCAGGCCCACTCTGGGGCATGCCGGATGACGCACATGCAGACTTAACGGGAATCGGTGATGAAATGTCGCCCGGCAGTATTAGTCAACTGATACAAAGCAATCAGGTTGCATTCCGTGTCGATTTTAAAAGTGTGCCGCCTGAACAGTCACAACTCTATTGGCGTGGTCCGGTACTATGGCATACCGACGGTTCAAGCTGGACCAGAGGGAAATCTGAATATCAATATATTAACTCAGTAGAAACATTATCGGATCCTGTCATTTATACCATCACACTTGAGCCGCATAATAAAAAGTGGCTATATGCGCTCGAGATGCCAGAGGGCAACGCTAGCCAAAGCAGAATGACATCTGATTTTCAATTATTAACCGAAAACCCAGTGACACAAAGAATTCGTTACGAGATGACATCCTACCCGGATTATAAAATTTCAAAATTAAGTGATGACGAACGACAGGCTTCTTTGCAATTGCCTCGGCAACACCATACTCAAACAAAAACCCTGATGCGACAGTGGTTAGAAGAAGGACTATCGGAAAACCAAATCATCGATCGAGCCTTGAAATTATTTAATGAGGATAAATTTTATTACACATTACGCCCACCTTTATTAGAAAATGATCGTGTCGATGAATTTCTCTTTGATACAAAACAAGGTTTTTGTGAGCATTACGCCAATGCTTTCGTCGTCATGATGAGAGCAGCAGGAATTCCTGCACGTATCGTGCTTGGTTATCAGGGTGGCGAGCGTAATCCTGTTGGAGATTATTTTATAGTACGTCAACGCAATGCGCATGCTTGGACAGAGGTCTGGAGAAACGAACAAGGTTGGGAACGTATCGATCCGACGGCGGCAGTCTCGCCGCTACGTATCATTGAGGGTATTGAAAGTGCACTGCCCTTGGAAACATTGGACATACCAGAGATCTTTAGTCAGAACAGCCTGGCCAGGAATCTATGGAAACGCTTAGGCTTCCGTTGGGATTCTATTAATAATCAATGGAATCAATGGGTTATAAACTATGGGCCAGAACGACAAAAAGAATTTTTAAGCCAATTTGGCTTGGAAGACATAAACTGGAGCAGCATGATTTTTCTTATCATGGCATTTGTCGGGCTGGTGCTTATTTATCTTACATTCATATTGCTGAGGTTCACACCTGAAAAAAGAGACCCGGTTAAACTTTTATATGATCAATTCTGCAAAAAATTATCACGCTCTGGAATTGAAATTCCAGTACACGAGGGACCGGTAGATTTTGCAAAACGTGCTTCATTAAAAAGAAGTGATCTGGCGCCGCAGATAAAGAATATTACAAATCTCTATATTGCAATCAGATACGCTTCAGATGCATCACTGCTGGATTCACTACGAAATAATATCAAAGCATTCAAGGCGTAATTATTTTTTGCATTGAAATAAAGTGTAATTTTTCTACTTCACACATTAAACTGTAACTGATGTAACCGCGCATAAACGCCATTTTGTTTTATCAACTCAGCATGTGTGCCAGTTTCAACAATCATCCCGTTATCAATCACGATAATTCGATCTGCATTTTCGATGGTTGAGAGTCGGTGTGCAATAATCAGACAAGTTCTGCCTGCTTTTACCTCTTCTAGTGCCAGCTGTATCTGCCTTTCTGAATGCGTGTCTAGTGATGAGGTTGCCTCATCCATAATCAGGACAGGCGCATCTTTTAACAGGGCTCGAGCTATCGCAAGTCTCTGTCGTTGCCCACCAGATAACTTCAGACCTTTTTCTCCAATGAAGGTATCGAATCCCTCTTCAAGATCTTCAATAAACTCGAGGGCATGCGCCGATCTGGCCGCCGCAATGATCGATGCTTCACTACTGTCATGCAAACCACCATAAGCGATATTGTTCCTGACAGTATCGTTAAACATCACCACATCCTGACTCACCAAGGCGATGTTTTGACGCAATGACTGCAGTGAAATATTTTGAATATCTTTTCCATCCAGCAGTATTTTTCCTTCTGTCACGTCATAAAACATGGGCACAAGGTTTGCCATGGTTGATTTACCACTGCCGGAAGCACCTACCAACGCAATCGTCTCCCCGGGCTTTATATGCATTGAAATATTATTCAATGCTTTGTGATCGCTCTCACCATAACTGAAATTGACATTACGAAATTCAATTTCACCTATTGCCCTTTGCATTATTTGTTTGCCTATATCTGGTTCTATAGTCTGATCGAGCATGGCAAAAACACTTTCGCACGCAGCAAGACCTTTTTGTAGATGTTCGTTGACTCTGGCCAAACGTTTAAGCGGATTTAACAACATAGCCATCGCTGTGAAAAAGGAGGTGAATTCACCCACACTAATTTCGCCAGCGGCTGCATTCTGTATAGCGATATAAATAATGATAGACAGAGCAATTGCTGTAATTAACTGAATCAACGGACTGCTCGCAACAGCGGCCATGGCAAACTTCATTGAATATCTGCGATTGGCATTGGAGACTTCCTGAAAACGTTTTATTTCCTGTTCCTTGCCATCATATAGCTTGACTAATCTATGTCCGCTAATACATTCACCCAAAACATGATTGATATCCCCCATAGAATCCTGAACCTTTCGGCTCATTTTTCTAATACGTTTACGGATAACTAGAACTACAGCTGTAATAAAAGGCACACTTACCATTGCAACCAGTGTTAGTTTCCAGTCGAGATAAAACATCCATGCTAAAAGACCAATGATTGCAAGAGAATCTCGCACCAAAGTCGTGATCGCATTAGTAGCTGCTTCTTTAATTTGAATGACGTCATAGGTAAATTTTGACAATAGACTACCTGAAGAATATTCATCATAGTAAGCACTCGGTAGAGACAACATTCTGACAAACATTTCCTGCCTTATATCCATAACCACCTTGTTTGAGACCCACGACAAGGCAACACCATTGGCATAAGAAGCGAAACCTCTGATGGCAAACAAAACCACAAATAGAATAGGCACCCACTTCATTGTCGCCGGATCTTTTTCAACAAAAGCACCATCCAACATAGGCTGCATCAGAGCGGGAATAGCAGGATCAGATGCTGCCAAAACCAGCATACTGAAAATTGATATCATGAAAGTATGCCAATAAGGTATGACATACTGTAACAGTCGTCTGTACAAACGTGCATCATTACCAGTTGTTGACATTAATATTTTTCCTGAAAAATCATTGCTCTGGATCAATTATCCATACTGATAGATAGTATACCGCATACACAATATAGCTTGATGTTCGCACTACAATCACGTAATAAATAACTATCTAATAAGTGGAATATATAATAAATGTCAAAAGAACACCCGATCGTTGCAGTGACAGGCTCTTCAGGATCCGGCACCAGCAGTGTCAAGAATGCCTTTGAAATTATTTTCAGGCATGAAGGTATCACACCGGCTTTTATTGAAGGCGACAGCTATCACAAATATAACCGTCAAGAGATGGATAATGTCGTCAAGGCCGCTGAACTGGAAGGTAAAAATATCACCCATTTTGGTCCTGAAGGGAATGTATTCGAAGATCTGGAGGCAGCCTTTCAGGAGTATTCAGAGTATGGCACGGGGAAATGTAGATATTATATACATGATGATGCCGAGGCTGCGGTACACCGTTCACCCCCCGGAACCCTTACAGGGTGGCGAGATATTCCAGAAAATACAGACCTGTTGTTCTATGAGGGTTTACATGCTGCTGTTGTCACAGACACGGTCGATGTACGTCAATATGTAGACCTTCTAATTGGCGTCACCCCCATCATTAATCTTGAATGGATGCAAAAGATTCATCGTGACAAGGAATACCGGGGTTACACACCAGAGGATGCGACAGATTTAATACTCGGCCGAATGCATGACTATGTTCATTACATCACGCCACAATTCTCCAGGACTGATATCAACTTCCAACGCGTACCGACGGTAGATACTTCGAACCCATTTGGGGCATTTGAAATCCCGACCAGCGATGAAAGCTTTGTCGTCATCCATATTAGAAACCTAGAAAAAATTAAAGTCGATTTCCAGGAATTACTGAAAATGCTGAATGGGTCGTTTATGACAAAACCGAATACAATTGTTGTACCTGCAGGGAAAATGATATTTGCCATGCAATTAATCACTAATCCTTTGATTCAAAAATTGATGAAAAACAAAAAATCTGGTAAATAAAGCTGTATAATGAGCCACTTGCACAAAAAGGTCAGATAGCCATGCGTACAATATTGGTACTCAACCCCAAAGGGGGTTGTGGCAAAAGCACAATAGCCACAAATATTGCCGGTCATTTCGCGATGAAAGGTAGAAATGTTGCACTCGCTGATTGTGATCCGCAATGCTCCAGCAGCGACTGGTTGAAAGTCCGGCCAGAAAGCCTGAGCCAGATTAAACATGTGCCTGTGAAGCAAGGCAAACTCCATGTTCCTGATAAAACCGAGATACTCATACTGGATACGGCGGCAAGTATTCATGACACCAGAATGGCCAATATCGTTCGTGCCGCACAAACAATGATTATCCCTATTATGCCTTCGCCTATGGACATGCGTGCTGCTGAGAGATTTCTCAATGATCTGATTAAACTGAGAAAAAAAACCATTAACAATAGAATTAAAATTGCTACCGTAGCTAACAGAGTCAACGAAACGACTCTGGCTGCCGCAAAACTCGAAGGTTATCTGGATAAATTACAACTACCGAACGGCAAAAATATTCCATTTATGACCTTACTCCGTGCGAGTCAAAATTATATACATGCCGCTGAAAAAGGCATGACGATATTCGAATTAGCACCTTCCAAGACTTACTATGATCGTGAACAATGGGAACCTTTATTAAAATGGTTAGATAGCAAAAGAAGCCTGCCCTAAGTTATTCCATCCATTTTCACATCACATTAGAACGGATTATTTCTGTAAGATATCATGTCAACAAAAATCACTATTGATTCGAGCAAGGAATCTTTTTCTGCAGATAATGACGAAACCATCCTTGAATCTGCACTCAAACATGGCCATAACTTCCCTTATGGTTGCAGAAATGGCGCATGCGGATCATGCAAAGGAAAACTAATCGATGGTACGATTCGTTACCAAAATGAAATCTCAGGAATTTCTAAACAAGAGATCAAAGAGGGTTATGCACTCTTTTGCCAAGCAATCCCGGAAACAGATGTCATTATTGAAGCAAATGAGATCGATCAGATCGGTGAGATTGCCATTCGCAAGCTCCCCTGCCGCGTGACAGAGATTGAAAAACTTAACCATGATGTGATACGTCTCTATTTAAAATTACCCAAAAGCGAACGTTTACAATTCCTCGCCGGACAATATATCGACCTATTACTAAGAGAAGGCAAAAAACGATCCTTCTCACTCGCAAATGCGCCACATAATGATGACACTTTAGAATTACACATCCGCCATTATGAAGGCGGCTTGTTTTCGGAATATGCCTTTCACGAATTAAAAGAAAGCACACTACTAAGATTCGAAGGCCCACTAGGCACTTTTTTTCTCAGAGAAGATTCAGAACGGCCGATCATCATGGTCGCCGGTGGAACCGGCTTCGCCCCCATCAAAGGCATCATCGAACATTCAATACATCTAGGTGACAAACGCCCAATCCATTTCTACTGGGGCGCAAGAAAAGAAGAAGATCTCTACCTGAATGACCTTGCACAAACCTGGGCAGATGAACATGAACACATCGAATATATCCCAGTACTTTCAGAACTTGAAGACGGAGATAAATGGCAAGGCAGAACCGGCTTCGTACACAACGCCATCCTCGAAGATATCAAAGACATAACACCCTACGAAGTCTACACCTGCGGCCCCCCACCCATGGTCCACGCAGTCCTGGATTCATTCGTAGAACGCGACCTATCCGCAGAATTTATTTATTCCGATTCTTTTGAGTTTGCTACTAGTTGATTAACGCCTAAATATGCGGGGCTGGCGCGGTAGCGACAGCGTCCGAGCGAACGACAGTGAGCGTCATGATTTATTTGTTAGGTGGTTCATAGATTTATCCCTAGCTGAGGTCTAAAAATATAAGCGACAATAAGCACAAGAACACCGATAAAAACTCCAATTGCAATTGTGTGTAAGACAGGAGTTTTTGAAAATTTTGAAAATTGATCAGCTAAGTGTTCCGATGCGTTTTGCAGCTCAGCGGAAGTGGACTCAGATTTAAGTAAAGATAATCTTTCATCAATGTACTTTCTTTTCTCAACACCTTGATACGGTGATGTTCTGGCATTTTTGAAGTCAGCCGCAAATTCATGAATGCTCAGGGCATCAATTTTTTCTTTTGTTGATTCCTTCATTTCAATCATTCACCTTGAACACCTAACAGTGTATTAATGAGGAAGGGTTCTCATATAATTTTCTCCATCCTTGATGAGTTATTGTTGTGCGGTACTTCCATCACTATTCCTTTAGGTTTTAGAAATTATTACAGTTCAGGATAGACCTGTTTTTATAAAGATGCCACTTTCGTTGCGTGGTGATTTTATTTCCCCTATATCGTGCCGAACAGGTTTATGATTTTTAAGGGCATTTGAACAGGGATGTTCAAATGAGCGGAATCAAGACAGGAAGTCTTGTTTCCGCGACCTTGAAAAATCATAAAGCTGTGAGGGTATTCGCAGGACACGATCTTGGGGGCAGTTTTCTTTTGGGTACTTTTCTTTAGTCTGTACAAAGAAAAGTATCACGCCGTTAAAAGGCGGAATCAAAACGTTGATAAAATCTAGATCTTACAGGTAAATAAGGTTCGCCTTTCAGGCGCGATACATTTAACTGGATACTGCCTCAAGGCCAGTATGACGATCACTCAGCCTGCTCCAACAACTTAACCCCATCATCAGATAACCCTACAGTCGCCAATTCCAAACCCCTCTGATAATTAAGCATCGCAGCATCGTGCTCCCCGAGCTCATCCAATACCGTAGCGAGTGTCCGATAAGCTTCTGGAACCGGATTGATTTCAATACTTTCTTCCAGATAAGTCTTTGCCTTACCCCAGAGCTTATTCCTGACACTCAACCTCCCTAACGTTAATAATAAAATAGCATCTCTTACATGACTGGGTAAAAAGCTCTCCGCAAATTTTAATTGTTTGGCCATATCTTTGCCTTCCACCAAACCATATAAACCAAGCAAGGCAACATCCCACTGTTTTTTTAATGCCTTGTGTAACAGTGGTTCACATTCCAGAGTATCGGAAAGCTTCAGTTTTTCTTCTGTATAAACTTCAATCAAGTGAAGTTCCGTGCGTAATTTTTGGGGGATATTCAGCCAGGCATCATTTAATTTCTCTTTAGTGGTCTGTAAATTATCTGTCTCCAGAACGTCCTGATTTGAACCAACTCGTTTTAACAAACCCCCGTACGCTTCCAGTTGTTTAGCCTGGATTTGTTCGCGAGGCAAGATACCGGCGCGTTCTATCTTGGGTAATAACGCCAGCATTGCATCCCAATCCTTTAATTCAGCATAGGTATGCAATAACATCTTTTTGACTTGATCCTGCTTTGGTTTTTGATCATGTAAATGTGTCAATGTTGCAAGTGCTTGCTCAGTTTGCTGCTGTTTGATTTGTAATTCTGCCTGAACCAGGCCAATCGCAATTTCAGCCTCAGGATCATCTTTATAGGCCTGCATCAAATAACCATCTCGTCTCTCTACTGCGCCCAATACCTGCGCCGCGCGCGCTGCAGCCAGATAATTAACTAATGGTGCTTGGCTATGCGGTGCGCCTTTGCTTAAGAAGACTTCAGCTTTATTCCAGTCACCCTCAACCAATGCCATTAACCCACGTGACAAATATCTTTCAGATAAGCGTTGATGTCTGTTTTTCTGCCAATCTCCTACTTGCACAGGCATTCGCCAGAGCCTGTTGATTAATCCTAGTGTGAAATTCAAAAGTAAAAATAAAACCACAATGGAGATAAGGAAAAAACTAAAACTTGTTTGCACCGTCCAGCCTGAAATGGTGAGTATCATCTGCCCTGCATCATGCTCAACATGGTTACCAACACCCACCGCTAACAGGAGTGCGAATAAAATTAATAATAATAATTTCATTGTTATTGAATATCGTCTGTTGCAGATAAATCGCTATTATTACGAATATACGCACGTAGGCTTTCCAAAGATGAGCTGACATCTGGCAAGTCAGGTTTCAGTTCGACCGAGCGCATTTTATCCAGGGTTTCCATCACATTAACCACTGCCGAATCACTGGTATTAAAATACTGGCGCATCCATGGCAGTATAAGATCAATAGAAGAGCGAAGATTTTGTGAATCTGAACGTAACACCGCTTGTCTGGCACTTTCCAGTTCCAGCCTGAGGTTCTGGTACAAAAAGTATTCTTCATTAGGTAACAGTAAGGCTTGTTTAACTTCACCTGAACGTTTGATGACGACCAGACTTTTTATTTCCTGCCAAAGTATTTTGGGTATTCTCTTCCACAAGGGATCGACAACGAGTTCATTATCGGAAGCATTTGTATCTGTAGAAGATTGATCCATTGTTTCTACAATCACTTCTGCTTTCAGTGGCAGATCGGAAGACAGATCCACCATGTCTGCTAGATAGATAGCCATACCGACGGTGTCTGGCTGATTGACCGAGCGTAACTGATTCATGTCTGATGCCAGTTGTTTTCGTATCGGTAATAAGTCTGGATTGCCCATATTCTTAAGTCTGAGATCAGCCGCTTCCATGGCCGCCAGTGCCGTCGTAACATCTTCCTCCAGTAATAGACGTTGCATAGCGATAATTAACAAATACTCAACCTCGGCAATGGCCCAGTCTTCGTTACCACCCTGCTTCTGCATGTCCCGATAAAGGGAGGATAATGCCTCTGCTTGTTCGACTTGTTTTCTTTCTAGTTGCCTGATTGCATCATCCGCAGCCACAAGGTTTCCAGTCATCGAATCAACTTGTGTCTGGCTGCTATTTGTAACTTCAGCCAATTCAAATTTTGTTTTTTGTAACTCGATCCAGATAGCATAACCACCTGCCGCCAAAGCACAGATTAAAATCAGGAGAATAAAACCGAACACACGACCGCTCCCAGATTTACGCGGCGTCTCATCATCTACACCGGTCTGGTTTTCTATCACGCTTATCTCCTTATCCCCGATCTTATCTTCGACCTCTTCTTCAGGCGTCATTTTATTATCTTTATCTTTATCGTTTTCTTTGTCGCTCATTCGGTTTTCTCTCCGGCCTGTTTTACCCAGCCCACTTTATAATAAGTTTGAGTATACCTTCATCATCACTTTCTTCAGTAAATATTGGCGTCTTGGCAAAACCAAATGCAGCTGAAAAATCCAGCATACGCCTGCCCATGACAACTAACTGTTTGCTTAATAAAAGTTTTTTCTGTTCATCATTCATTAAGGAAAACAAATTTTCCAAGCCATTATTACTAGTGACAACTACAATATCAGGGTTATTTAATGTCCATATTCTATCAATAAAATCATGTTCATATTGCGGACAATCACGGCGATAGACTTCTGCTAATTCGACCTTCGCACCTCTTTGCCTTAGTATCGTTGCTAATAATTCTCTGCCACCTTGACCGCGGAAAATAATAATTTTCTTGCCACTCACGGCATCGGCACTTAGTGTCTCATCTTCGAGCAGAGTTTCACTGTTAGTCCCACTGTTTGTAATAACATTATTTGATAAAGCGCGTTTAAGTGCTGCTGTCGTTGCCGAGCCAATGGAGATTAATTTTAAATTCTCTAATGCCGAAGTTTTATCGCCCAACAAACTCAGCGTCCACTCAACGGCGTTTTTGCTAATAAAAATTCCGATGTCGTATGTTTCGATATTATTCAAGAGTTTATTGACGACTTGCAGATCTTCAATTTTACTAATTTCGATCACCGGAAAACGAATTGCCGTGCCTCCGAGATCCTCGATCAATCTGCAAAGGTTGTCTGCCTGCTTATCTGGCCTGGTGACAAGAACCTTAATTTTCTCAAGGATTTTATACATTATCGATATGTCAGTTCTTGATGACCCTGTGTATTAATAATCGGACAAACAATCAGCGTTGATAATATCAGTCATCTAACAACTCTTTAAGTATTTCATCTGCACCTTTTTTCAATAAACTTTCTGCAAGTTGCAATCCCAGTGCTTCTCTTTCTTCTAAAAATCCGCTCACTGACTCCCGAATGATCTCACTGCCGTCTTCACGACCGACCATGCCGCGCACTTTGATATTCTTTTGATCAATCTCGGCATAGGCCGCAATAGGTAGCTGACACCCACCGAACAAACGTCTACTGACGATACGTTCTGTCTCAACTTGTTTGTTTGTGTTGTCATCGTTCAGCGAAGAAATCTTTTCCATAACAGCATCGTCACCACTTCGCATCTGTATGCCTATCGCGCCTTGACCAATTGCGGGTAATATAATATCTGTTGAAATAAATTCACTGATACGATCTTTTAGGCCGAGTCTGATAACACCTGCTGCTGCAAGAATGATGGCATCATATTCTCCATCATTAAGTTTCTGCAAGCGCGTACCTACATTGCCACGAAGATCCTTGATATTGAGATCTTTTCGCCACGCTTTTAGCTGACATTTTCTGCGTAAACTGGATGTGCCAACCAATGCGCCTTGAGGTAATTCATCTATGCTTTTATATTTCGTTGAAATAAAAACATCATGAGGATTTTCCCGTTTTAACATCACGGGTAAAACCAGTCCCTCAGGCATATCAACCGTCACGTCCTTCATGGAATGCACAGCAATATCAGCATTATTATCATACAAGGCTTGCTCAAGTTCTTTGATGAACAAACCTTTGCCACCCACCATGGACAATGGTCTATCCAGTATCAGATCACCTTGTGTTTGAAGTCGAACTAGTTCAATTTCAAGCTCAGGATGATATTTTATAAGTTCCGCTTGCACATGCTCTGCTTGCCACAATGCCAATGGGCTTTTGCGGGTTGCAATTCTTATTTTCTTTAACGGCATATTAAGCAGGCTCAACGATGGTTAGAATGTTATTATACTAGTGAAAGATAATTAATTATCGTTTAATAAACCACATAAAATTATGTCAGCAACCAGCAACCAGCAAGAAACAGGCTCACAATAATAGATGAAAATAAAATTATGAAACTGGGCATTATCATGGATCCCATCAGCGGGATTAATATTGCGAAAGACAGTACCTTTGCCATGCTGCTTGAGGCGCAAGCAAGATCCTGGGATATTTATTACATGGAGATGGACGATCTGTTTCTGGTCAACGATATTCCAAGTGCAACAACACGTAAAATGACGGTGGAGGATGAAGCCTCTCGTTGGTATCAATTTCATCAAGCGATGACATTGTCACTCTTTGATCTCGATGTCATTCTCATGCGCAAAGATCCTCCATTTAATATGGAATACATTTACACGACTTACTTGCTTGAACTGGCGCATCGTCAAGGCACTCTGGTTGTCAATGATCCAGCCTCTCTGCGTGATGCTAATGAAAAATTATTTGTTAGCTGGTTTCCACAGTGCACAACTCCAACACTGGTAGCCAGAAAATCAGAACACATACTTGCATTTCTGGATGAGCATAGGGACATAATTCTCAAGCCTCTGGATGGCATGGGCGGTGCGTCGGTTTTCAGGGTCCAACTCGCTGAACAAAACACCAATGTCATTATTGAAACACTCACTGAGAACGGTGCTAAACATGTCATGGTGCAGCAATTCATTCCGGAGATTGTCAACGGCGACAAGCGTATCCTCATGATCAATGGCGAACCCGTTCCATATGCCTTGGCTCGCATCCCTAAAGAAGGTGAGATCCGTGGCAATCTGGCCGCAGGAGGTTCTGCAAAAGGCGTTGAATTAACCGATAGAGATAGGTGGATATGCGAACAACTGTCACCTACTTTAAAAGAGAAAGGCCTGATGTTTGTCGGCATTGATGTGATTGGTGATTATTTAACCGAAATCAATGTCACCAGCCCAACTTGCGTCAGGGAACTTGATACAATATATAATCTCAATATTGCAGGCGACTTAATGGATGCGATTGAACAACAAATTGCCGAAACTGGAAACAACCATTGAGCCCTTTTGAAAATACTTATTTTTTGTAGATTTAACAGGAAACTGATGCATTGGCAGCGGCAACAACAAAGCCACTGATTACACCAACGGATCGTTTCGGCATGACATTTTGTCTCGCCGTCATGGCACACGGCATCCTTGTCCTTGGCGTCACATTTGCCCCTGAAGATATTCCACAACCCCGATTTGAGACGATGGAAATCATTCTCGTCCAGCAACAAAGTGACCCAGCAGAAGATGCGAAAATTCTTGCGCAAGCCAACCTCCAAGGTGGAGGTGATTTAGCCGAGCAGGAAAGTCCATCAACACCTTTACCCGCGCCATTCCCCCAAGAGGATCCTGAAATAGCCGCACCACCTCCCGCAGAATCACAACCCCCTGCCGAATCTGCGGCGAATGCGCCACAAGTTGTTACAGAAATGGAGCCGGAGCCAGCAGAAGTTACTGAACAATTGGCCGTTGAAGCGACTGAAGCAGAGGAAAGGCTGCCGGAAAAAACTGATCTGGAGTCAGATAAAACAAAACCGGTAGAAGAAATTGCAGATCAACAAAAGCCAGAGGAAGAAGTGCAAGAGAGGGAAATGCCGGAAAAACCAGAGATGCCACCGACACCCAGCGCAACGGCCTTGATGACCAATAGTTTGAAGATCGCATCACTGAGTGCTCAGATAAGACAAAAACTCCAGGCCAAGGCCGAGCGCCCAAGAAGAAAATTTATTTCAGCCAGTACCAAAGAATATAAATATGCATCTTATATGGAAGCCTGGCGTTCCAAAGTAGAGCGTGTCGGAAATTTAAATTATCCCGATAGCGCTCGAAAAAATAAATTATCAGGCAACTTGATACTTGATGTTGCCTTGAATAAAGACGGTTCGATAAATAAGATAACCGTACGCCGCTCTTCGGGACATCAAGTGCTTGATGATGCTGCAATTCGTATCGTTGAACTTGCCTCACCTTATTCTCCATTTCCGGATCATATACGTGAGGAAACCGATATTCTGCACATTACTCGAACCTGGCAATTCCTCAATAGCCACAAGTTCAAATGAAAATCATAAGCTAAAATTCGTACTTGTAGTTTCTCTAATAGTTAATGATACTAAGCTCATGGATTCAATGAATCTGACGCATCATTTCCTGATAGCCATGCCCGGGCTAAATGACCCCAATTTCTACCATACGGTAACCTACATCTGCTCTCATAACGAAGACGGAGCCATGGGGATCGTTATTAACAAACCGCTGGATCTGATGCTTGGCGAAGTACTGGAGCAAATGGACATCACTTTAGAAGACGAAATAGCCAGAGACACCCCTATCTATGATGGTGGTCCTGTGCAATCTGACCGAGGCTTTATTTTGCATCAATATGATCAGGACTGGGAATCATCACTGAAAGTAAATGAACATATAGGCGTTGCTACATCGCTGGATATTCTCGATGCAATTGCTAATGGTAAGGGACCTGAAAACACCTTCATCGCCCTAGGCTATGCAGGCTGGTCTGCTGGCCAGCTCGAACAAGAAATGCAGGATAATATCTGGTTGAGTGGTCCTGCAGAATCTCACATTATCTTTGACACACCCGTTAAACAACGTTGGAATTCTGCTGCTAATCTTTTAGGCATCAATATAGATCAACTCTCCTCTGATGTCGGACACGCGTGAAATAAAGTCGCTTTTGTGTTTTGATTTTGGCACCAAGCGTATCGGTGTTGCTGTCGGACAAACCGTTACGCAAACAGCAAATCCTTTGCAAACCGTTAGAAATAAAAATAATCGCCCTGACTGGAAAACTATCGAACAGTTGGTAGACGAGTGGCAACCTGATGCATTAGTCGTCGGACAGCCATTGAACATGATGGATGAAGTCCAGGAGATGACAATTGCAGCAGAAAAATTTATGCGACAGTTGCATGGTCGCTTCCATCTTCCGGTGTATAGTATTGATGAACGTTTGTCTTCATTTGAAGCCGCTCAACGCACAGGTAGGACGACTGATCTAGACCCAGTCGCTGCACAAGCGATTCTCGAAACATGGTTTGCAGAGAACTATAATAAATGTGAATCATGATAAGATCTCATCAAAAAAAACCGAAATGAAAAATTCCAAAATAAATATGAGTAAAGCAACGACAGAGGTCGAACAATATATCGATACAATTCTTGCTGAGATGCACGCTGTGATACCCGATGATGTCCTGTCCGAGTTATTGATAATTGGTATTCATACAGGTGGCGTGTGGGTTGCTGAAAGACTACACCAGAAGCTCGGTCTTCAACACCCGCTGGGCAAACTCAACATCGCTTTTTATCGCGATGATTTCAGCCGCATAGGCACACATCCACAGGTCACCCCTTCAAAGTTACCTTTTGATGTTGAAGATAAACACCTTTTGTTAGTGGATGACGTATTGCACACAGGCAGAACAATTCGTGCAGCTTTGAACGAAATTTTTGATTATGGGCGACCTGCCAGTGTCCGACTCGCAATTTTGATCGACCGGGGATCACATGAACTCCCTATACAGGCAGATTTTGTTGGTAAAAGGTTGCTTCTAAAGCCGGGAGAACATGTTAAACTCTGCGCCGCAGAACATCTGGACGGACATCCATCTAGTGATCTGGCTCTGGAAATAACCGGGACGGAATGACAGGAAACAACATTCAACTCGACTCTCAAGGTCGACTTAAACATTTTCTTACCATCGAAGGTATTGACCGTTCCCTGCTTCTTGAAATTCTTGATTACGCTGAGTCATTTGCAGCTGTCGGGGAACGCGCTGTAAAAAAAGTTCCTTTGCTACGCGGCAAAACCATTGCCAATTTATTCTTCGAACCAAGCACACGAACACGGACAACATTCGAACTGGCTGCGAAGAGACTTTCGGCTGACGTTCTAAATCTGAACATTCTTAGTTCCGCAACCAAAAAAGGGGAGACCCTTGCTGACACATTACAAACTCTGGAAGCCATGCATTGCGATATGTTCATTATTCGCCATGCAAATAGTGGTGCGGCGCATTTTATTGCCTCACAAGTGGCTCCTCGCACACGGGTAATTAACGGCGGCGATGGTTGCCACTCGCACCCAACCCAGGCAATGCTGGACATGTTTACCATCCGCAAACACAAACCTGACTTTACCAAGATCAAGGTAGCCATTATTGGTGATGTATTGCATTCAAGAGTCGCACGTTCAGAGATTCACGCCTTAAGCATCCTTGGCGTTCCAGAGATCAGAGTCATTGGTCCAAAGACCTTAATACCGGATGATATTTCTAGTCTTGGCGCACATGCCTATTATGATATGAATGAAGGTCTGCAAGATGTTGATGTTGTCATGATGCTGCGCTTACAAAGAGAGCGCATGTGCAGCGCACTACTACCGAGTGAACATGAATACTTCAAACGCTATGGGCTAAATGAGAAGAAACTGGCTCTCGCCAATGCGGATGCCATTGTCATGCACCCTGGGCCCATCAACAGAGGTATCGAAATTGACTCAAGCGTTGCTGACAGCGATCGCTCAGTCATATTGCAACAAGTGAGTCACGGGATTGCCGTACGAATGGCGATCATGGCTATGACCATGGGTAGTCAATCAAAGGAGAGTCAGTAAGTGCGACTGAGAATATCCAATGGTCGTATTATTGACCCGGCAAATAATATTGATCAAACAGGCAGTCTGTTTATTGATAAAGGTAAAATTATAGCCATCGGTCGATCACCTACAGGCTTCAAACCACAAAAAGAAATTAATGCCAGAAATAAAATTGTCTGTCCGGGACTGGTCGATCTTTGCGCACGTCTTCGTGAACCCGGAGAAGAAAATAAAGCAACTATTGCTTCGGAAACTGCCGCTGCGGCTGCTTCAGGAATAACCTCTATCTGTTGCCCACCAGACACCATTCCCGTCATAGATACGCCTGCGGTTGTAGAATTAATTTTTCAGCGTGCATTAAACAGTCAACAGTCGAAAGTCTATCCTCTAGGTGCACTTACACATGGATTAAAAGGCAAAACTCTTGCCGAAATGGATGCGTTAAAAAGTGCCGGCTGTATCGGTGTAAGTAATGCCTATGCACCAATAGTTGATACCGAAGTATTAAGACGAGCACTGGAATATGCCGTAACTTGTAAAATTACAGTACATTTATATTGCGAAGATCACTATCTAAGAAATAATGGTGTCGCTCACGAAGGCCCTGTAAGTACAAGGCTTGGGCTTCCGGCAATTCCCGAGACAGCAGAAACTATTGCAGTCAGCCGCGCATTGTTACTGGTCGAACAAACAGGTGCACGAGTACATTTTTGCAGAATATCAACAGCCCGGAGTATTGAGTTACTTGCAGAGGCCAAGGCGCGTGGTCTTGATATAACTGCCGATGTCAGTATCGCTCATCTACACCTGACGGATATGGATATAAGCTCATTCAATACAGATTGCTACGTCTTGCCCCCATTCAGAAACCAACGAGACAAAGAAGCACTACGCGCGGGTATTAAAAATGGAATTATTACTGCCATTTGTTCTGATCATCAACCTCATGAAGCAGATGCAAAATCTGCGCCCTTCAGTATGGCCGAGCCCGGCGCATCAACCATAGAAGTACTGCTACCACTGACCTTGCAATTAGTTAGAGATAAGTGCCTCACGCTTCAACAAGCAGTCGCAGCCTTAACTTCCGCTCCGGCAGACATTGCAGGTATTGATGCGGGCGACCTATCTATCGGCTCACAAGCCGACGTTTGTATTTTTGACCCCGAAACATCATGGGTGGTAGAAAGAAATTCACTTCTAAGCTCAGGTAAAAACACACCGTTTACCTCGTGGGAAATGACAGGCAAAGTAACGCATACTGTTATTGACGGAAAAATTATTTATCAACACTAACGCTTTACCGAAAGTTACCAGAATGAAACATCCTGAATCACGTAATACTTTGCACGTGGAACAAGCCGAACTCCTCCTACACGAGGCTTATGAAAGTGATCAATATTATATTCGCTTGCATGCGCCGCTGACTGCATCACTTGCCAAACCCGGTTGCTTTATTCATATGCAATGTGACAGTGAACTACCCATGCGACGACCCATGTCTATCATGCGTGCTAATAAAAACTTGGGCTGGATAGAGTTACTTTATAAGGCACACGGCTATGGTACAGAGCGATTAGCCAAACGTACTGTGGGAGAGATTGTTAACCTGATTGGCCCGATAGGCGTGCCATTCAAACTTGACCAATACAAGAAATATCCTCTGTTAATTGGCGGCGGTGTTGGCATTCCACCCATGATTTTTCTTGCTGAGCATATGAAGAAAACGAGCAAAACCATCAAACCATTTGTCATTATGGGTTCGGAAATACCCTTTCCATTTAGTGTCAAGCCATCACAAATTCTGCTTGATGGAATACCTGAAGGTGTTATTGCATCAATGCCTTTACTGGAAGACTGGGGAATTCCAAGCCGATTAACAAGCTTACAGAACTATAGCGGTTGCTATGATGGCTATGTCACCGACCTTGCCAGTCACTGGCTTGATTCTCTTGACCAAGAAACGCTCAAACAAGTTGAAATATTCAGTTGTGGCCCAACACCAATGCTCAAGGCCGTGAGTCAAATGGCTTATAGATATGGTTTAGCATGCCAGGTATCACTCGAAGAATATATGGCATGTGCTGTTGGCGGTTGTGCGGGATGCACCGTACTTGTCGAAACAGATCTAGGCCCTGCTATGAAACGTGTCTGTGTCGACGGCCCTGTGTTCGAGGCTGCATCAGTTTTCCCTCCTGCCTGAATGGCAGATATACAAACAATATCTCGCACTGTTACCAGCAGTCAAATCACCACACATAAAGATTTATCGCGTCTTGTCAGACGCCACCTGACAACACAATATCAACAGCCTGTTCATGATTTTAATCGTCAGATCTTTAAACAAATTGACTTTATTAAAAATAGTCAGCATTCACCCATTATTCTTGATTCAGGATGCGGGACTGGCGAAAGCACACAATTAATTGCCAGGGAATATCCATCATGCCTGGTCATTGGTATTGATAAATCTCTACATCGATTAAAACGATCTGGTGTAGAGAATAGTAGTGGAATAATTCACGCAGACAATTATATTCTGGCGAGAACGGATATCGTAGATTTTTGGCGCCTTGCAAATGAAGCAGACTGGCAAGTACACAAACACTTTATACTTTATCCAAACCCATGGCCAAAACCTGCGCATCTTCGGCGCCGCTGGCATGCCCACGCTGTTTTCCCTTTTTTAATATCGCTGGGTGGTATTCTTGAATTAAGAACAAACTGGAAAATCTATGCGCAAGAATTTTCGGAGGCTCTTGCCTTAGCTACAGGTCAAATAATTACAATTGAAAATTACGATTCAGAAACTGCCATTAGTCCATTTGAGAAAAAATATACTGCTAGCGAACATAAACTCTATCGATGTATGCTTAATCTAGATAATCCCACTTCCTGATTAGGGCAGCCTGCCCATAGTAGTGATCATTCTCTATCAGATTCCATATAGTTGTATTACTTACTTTAAAACGCTTGCCCTTGGATGAGATCCTGACGCTAGTATAATTATCAACGTAACCATTCTCTGAAACTTGCTGCATAACCCGGTCACGTGCTACTTGTGATTCTATCTCTGCAGAGTGCCTTGAAGGCAGTTTTATGAATTCCTCCCATGACATCTCAAATAAATCTAACGCGCATTGGTTAGCATAATTAAAAATTGGATCAGTTTCTGTGCCATGGGATAACATAGCAAAAGGGGCAAAAAAAATATCTCGTGAAATTGATTCGACATCAGTATCAGGTCCCATCATATCTTTGCCAGTAAGTAACTTAAAACTACTTACAAGCAAACTTACATGGATCGAGTGAAACTGATTTTTATCCGAAGGTCTGTACTTGTCTTGGAACAGGATGTTTAGCCGAAATTGATCTTGGCTTCGAGGTTGGTACGCGAGTCTGCGTTATTAAGTGCTTCTTCAAGTTCAATACGGCCTTCCTTATAGAGATTAAAAAGTGCCTTATCAAATGTTTGCATACCCTTTTGACCGCTTTCTTCCATTGCCGTTTTCATCTCGTCTAGATCCCCGCGCAAAATCAGATCAGCAATGTGCGGTGTATTCACTAGAATTTCAATGGCTGCAACACGCTTGTCGTCGACACCCTTGACTAGCCTTTGAGAAACAACTGCTCGAATGTTTAGAGACAAATCCATAAACAATTGCTGATGTGCTACCTGAGGAAACATATTGATAACACGTTCCATTGCCTGGTTGGCATTATTCGCGTGTAAAGTTGACACTGCCAAATGTCCCGTATTAGATAATTCCATCGCAGCCTCCATGGTCTCACGATCACGAATTTCACCAATCAAGATAACATCTGGGGCTTCACGCAGTGAGGCTTTGAGAGCATTTGCATATGAATGTGTATCGACCCCGACTTCACGTTGATTCAGGATCGACTTGATATTGGGATGACTAAACTCGACAGGATCTTCAATGGTTAATATATGCCCCGCTAAATTGTGGTTTCGATGATTAATCATTGCCGCAAGTGTGGTTGACTTACCAGAGCCAGTCCCGCCGACCATCAGGAGCAAACCTCTTTTATGTAATATCATTTCTTGCAATATTTCTGGTAAGCCCAGTTGCTCAATCGTCGGTATTACCGATGGAATGAGCCTAAGCACCATGCCTACTTCACCTCTTTGGCGAAAGACATTGACACGAAATCTTGCTGAACCATCTTCAAGCGCAATCGCAAAATCACATTCGAGCGTATCTTCGAAAATCTGCTTCTGCCTATCAGTCATAATATTGTAGGCTGCTGCCTTACATATATCACCGGTTAGTATTGTCTTGCCTACAGGGGTTGCTACGCCTTCTAATTTGACCTTTACCGGAGAATCCGTCGTAATGAACAAATCCGAGGCATTCTTTTCGACCATCAATTTAAGATAAGGTGTGAGATCCATACTGATTTATTACCCTCGAAACTGAGAATTAATTTCTATAATTAACCATTGACTATGCTACTTATACATTCCACCTGAGTCTTCTTCTTCATCTGCTTCCAAGCTCAGATGATCCAGATTGTCTTCTTCAGCATCCTTGGCATCCTTACCTTCCAGTTTAATTTTTAAACGTAACTCATTCATCGAGTCTGCATTACGTAGCGCATCTTCTAGTGTCACCCGATCGGCTTCATACAGATCGAACAATGCCTGGTCGAATGTTATCATCCCCAACTCTCTCGACTTACCCATGATTGTCTTAATCTCATGAACCTCACCTTTCAAGATCAGATCAGAAATGAGTGGTGAATTTAACAAAATTTCAATCGCGGCAGCACGACCTTTACCATCAACCGTTTTCAATAACCTCTGCGCAATCACTGCCTTCAGGTTCAGTGAAAGATCCATTAACAACTGCTGACGACGTTCTTCCGGGAAAAAGTTGATAATTCTATCTAATGCCTGGTTTGCGCTGTTGGCATGCAAGGTAGCCATGGCCAGATGTCCGGTCTCGGCAAAGGCGATACCGAATTCCATTGTTTGTTTATCCCGAACCTCACCCAGTAAGATAACATCAGGTGCCTGGCGCAATGTATTCTTTAGAGCAATTTCCCAATCATCCGTATCCATGCCCACCTCACGTTGCGTGATGATGCAACTCTTATGGGGATGCACATATTCGATCGGATCTTCAATGGTAATGATGTGGCCAAAAGAATTCTGGTTTCTGTAATCAATCATAGCTGCCAATGAAGTTGATTTACCTGAGCCTGTTCCGCCGACCATGATCACTAAGCCACGCTTGGTCATGACAATATCTTTGAGAACTTCTGGAAGTTTAAGCTTATCGAGATTAGGCACATCCGTTTCGATGGTACGCATAATACATCCACAGAAACTCTGCTGAACGAACGCATTGGCCCTGAATCTTCCCACGCCGACAGGGTTGACGGCAAAATTACATTCCTTGGTTGCCTCAAACTCCTTCAGCTGCTTGTCATTCATGACGGCGTAACACAAAGCCTTGGTGTTGTCTGGCGTTAACGCTGTCTTTGATACGGGCGTGATCTTGCCATGCACCTTGATTGCTGGAGGAAATCCTACTGTGATAAACAGATCGGAACCTTCCTTCTCAATCATCAGCTTGAGAAGGTCGCGCATGAATTTTATCGCTTGTTCTCTTTCCACGAGTTCCTCCTGTTATTTACCTGTCAGTAAAACCTGATTAGCCAGTAATACTGTCTTTATTGGCAGCCTTGGACATGGCCTCTTCTTTAGATACCACGCCTTTCTTGACCAATAAATTCAGATCTTGATCCAGTGTCTTCATTCCCATTGCTTGGCCTGTCTGTATGGCAGAATACATTTGTGCAATTTTATTTTCACGAATCAGGTTACGAATAGCTGGTGTACCGATCATGATCTCATGCGCAGCGACACGGCCACCGCCCTTTTTCTTGAGTAATGTCTGTGAAATAACCGCTTTCAATGATTCAGATAACATAGCGCGTATCATATCTTTCTCTGCGGCCGGGAATACATCAACTATACGGTCAATAGTCTTGGCAGCAGAACTGGTATGCAAGGTTCCAAATACCAGATGGCCGGTTTCAGCAGCAGAAAGTGCCAGGCGTATGGTTTCCAGATCGCGCATTTCACCCACAAGAATAACATCCGGGTCTTCACGCAATGCCGAGCGCAAGGCTTCATTAAAGCCCAGAGTATCTCGATGCACCTCACGCTGATTGATCAGACATTTTTTGGTGACATGTACAAATTCAATAGGATCTTCAACAGTCAGGATATGGCCATATTCATTTTCATTTTTGTGATTCACCATGGCTGCCAATGTTGTTGACTTACCAGACCCTGTAGGACCTGTCACCAACACCACACCACGAGGGATATCCGCCAACTCTTCAAAAATCTTTGGTGCGCCCAACTTTTCTAGCGACAGAATCTCTGATGGAATTGTCCGGAACACGGCGCCAGCGCCACGGTTTTGGTTAAAGGCATTAACACGAAATCGAGCCAGACCGGGAATTTCAAAGGAGAAATCGCACTCCCAAAACTCTTCATAATCCTTACGCTGTTTATCGTTCATGATATCGTAGACCATGTCATGAACTTCAGTGTGGTCAAGGACGGGAACATTAATCTTTCTCATGTCACCATCGACACGAATCATGGGGGGTACACCGGCGGATAAGTGCAAATCAGAAGAGCCGTTTTTAGCGCCGAATGCGAGAAGTTCACCAATATCCATCAAGATCCTCCCATAGGAAAATAGTTACAATGTTAAAATATCTGCTTATATACACTACGATAGTGTTTACGCTTCAGTCTGATAACTAAAAAATATTGTATAGAAATATTATTATTTCCAGCACATCTTTAACCGATATAAATATGTTTTATTATTATGATGTTCCAAGCACAATGTTACTTCCTTTTTGAAGTATAGACCACTGCTATCCAATGAAAAGTGCCCACAAAGATACTGAGAAAAACGCTTTAATTAGCACCGAAAATGAAATATCTGCTGCACTTGCACAAATCAGGCAAAGAGTTTCTGCTGCTGAACAACGTTTCAATCGCGATCCTGGCTCAGTTCAGTTGCTGGCCGTCAGCAAGACCAAACCAGTCAGCGATATACAGGCCGCTGTTAATCTAGGACAAAATTACTTTGCCGAGAATTATTTGCAAGAAGCAATTGCAAAAATAGAATCTCTAAACAAAGACCAGCTCGAATGGCATTTCATTGGCTCAATACAATCGAATAAAATCCGTGATATCGCAAAATATTTTCAGTGGGTACATACCATAGATCGGGCTAAAGTGGTGGAGAAATTAAGTGAGCTGCGGCCCGATCATCTACCTCCTGTGAATGTTTGCCTACAAATCAACATTAGTGGCGAAGCAAGCAAGTCTGGCGTTGAACCACAAGAGTTAAAACAGCTTGCTGAAGATTGTGCCTGCTTACCAAATATCCGTTTAAGAGGGCTGATGGCAATGCCTGCACAAGAGACAGACTTCGAAAAACAACGCAACCCTTTCAGAGAATTGAGGCGATTGTTTGCAGAACTTAGAACTGAACACCCTGAACTAGACACCTTGTCCATGGGCACAACGACCGATTTGGAAGCAGCCATCGCCGAAGGTGCAACAATGGTACGTGTTGGTACAGCCATATTTGGTGCACGAAACTAATCGTAATTAGTGATATCAAGTTGATCATAAATTGCTACACTATTTTAATTGGACACCAGTTAACACGAGCGTATTGAATGGAAAATTCGAGAATTACTTTTATCGGCTGTGGCAACATGGGCCGAAGTCTTATCGGTGGATTGATTGCCAATGGTCTGCCAGTCAATGCTATCACCGGAACTGATGTCGACGCTGAACAGCGGCAAACGACAGCATCACAGTACAATATAGAAGTACTGGAAGATAATCAGCAAGCCATCAAAGATGCGGATGTCGTAGTGCTGGCAGTCAAACCGCAATCCATGCAGAATACCCTGGAGCCAATCAAAGTAGCTCTCTCTCAGGCAAAACCTTTGCTCATCTCGATCGCAGCAGGTATTCAATTATCACATCTTGCCAAATGGGCAGGCGAAGATCTCGCTATCGTACGTGCCATGCCAAATACCCCGGCATTGATTCAGGCTGGTGCAACCGCAATTTTTGCCAATCAGCATGCCAGTGAACAACAGCGTGATCTGGCAGAAACAATTATGCGATCCGTGGGTCTGGCCTTATGGCTGGAAGATGAAACACTCATGGATACTGTCACTGCATTATCAGGCAGCGGGCCCGCCTACTACTTTTTGATCATGGAAGCCATGGAAAAAGCCGCAATCCAGCTTGGCTTGCCGCAGGATCAAGCACGCATACTAACCTTACAAACCGCGTTTGGTGCAGCCAAGATGGCACTAGAAAGCTCACACGATACTAAGTCATTGAGGGAACAAGTAACTTCTCCTGGCGGTACCACAGAGCAAGCACTGAACGTTTTAATGAACGGTGGTATTGAAGCGCTATTTCGTGAAGCACTCGAAGCTGCACAAAAAAGATCCTCCGAGTTAGCTTCGACATTAGGCGGTAAATAAATGTCTGGTGGAAATTATCTGATTAATGCCGGAGTTTATCTCATTAATATCCTGTTTGGTCTGTACATAATTGTTGTTATGTTGCGTTTTATACTGCAAACCATTCGTGCAGATTTCTATAATCCCATCTGTCAATTTCTGGTCACGGTGACAAACCCTGCTCTAAAACCTTTGCGCAGATGGATTCCCGGTTACTTCGGTATCGATTGGCCTTCAGTCTTGCTCATGGTTACTTTGCAGCTATTAGAGGTATGTCTAATCGCATTACTAATGAGTGGGCAAATTCCGGCGATGATAAGTCTTCCGGTAATCATTGTCTCAAAATTACTTAAGTTACTTATCTACACATATATCGTCATCATTGTCATACAAGCCATCATCAGCTGGGTTCAGCCTGGCAGCTATTCCCCTTTTACAGTCCTGCTCTATCAAATGAGCGACCCTTTAGTCAAACCCATAAGACGCCACATTCCTGCTGCTGGCGGTATAGATTGGTCAATTTTTCTTGTTTTGATATTACTGAATCTTGCGCTCATACTTCTGGTTGCCCCCCTACAGGACTTAGGCAACCATCTATCAGGATATCCGCGACAATTCTTCTGATTCTCCATGATTTAGTACACTAATGTTTTATGGTTGTAACATTCACCAATACAATTGCCAGACAAGTTCTCTCGTTAAGCGAAAAAAGCCTGTCTAACCTCGGGGAACTTTTGACACGGCGCTTGTCTGCTATTAGTGTACGAGATGTATTTAGAAAAGGTGGGATATAGCAATGAAGACTGAACATAGCGAAATGACCAAATCGACCAGCTTACTTTTAACAGCACTGTTATCACTGGCCATTCCGTTAACAGCATTAGCAGAGCAATCTAAGGATTTTGGTAATTACACAGTTCATTACAGCGCATTCACATCCGACAATTTAACCCCTTCTGTCGCTAAAGAATACAATATTCCTCGCAGCAAGAAACGAGCACTGTTAAATATCTCAGTACTCAAAAAAATGGCCGATGGCTCAAGCAAACCAACCAGCGCGATCATTAAGGGAACGGCAACGAACCTGAGCCAACAACTTCGGGAACTAAACCCTCGGGAAATATCTGAAAAAGGAGCGATCTATTACATCGCCGAGACACCTGTAGCTAACGCAGAAGTACTCAAATACAATCTTGAAGTAACCCCGGAAGGCGAAAACACTACTTATACGCTTTCATTTCAGGAACAATTTTACACGGAATAAAAGTACCTTATTCTATTACCCGAACTATCCCTGAAATATATACCTGAAACATCAAAGGTCATACACCATTGTTAATGGTGCGTGATCTGAAAAACGTTCCTCCTTGTAAATCTCGGCGCTGACAATCTTGCCCGATAACCCGGGCGACACTATTTGATAATCAATCCGCCAACCCACATTCTTGGCCCACGCCTGACCTCTATTTGACCACCATGTGTACTGATCTTCCTGCTGATTAATCTCGCGAAATGCATCAACCATTCCTACCTTATCGAACAGCACATCCATCCACGCCCGCTCCTCGGGCAAAAAACCGGAATTTTTCTTATTACCCTTCCAATTCTTTAAATCGATCTCCTTGTGAGCAATATTCCAATCACCACAGATAATGTAGTTTCTTTTCTGCTTCCTGTATTTTTTCAAGACCGGCATAAATCGATCCAAAAAATCATATTTAATTGTTTGCCGCTCCTCACTGGAAGACCCTGAGGGCAGATACAGAGAAATAATGCTCAATGAACCAAAATCTGCCTGGAGATACCTGCCTTCAGTGTCTGCATGATGCCAGCCCAAGGTAGTTTTAACTTCATCGGGTTGCTGCTTGCTATAGATAGCAACGCCGCTATAGCCCTTTTTTTCAGCATCATTGAAAAACCCAAAATAACCATTGGGTGAGAGTATCTCCTCCGACAATTGATGTGTCTGCGCCTTGGTTTCCTGTATACAAACCACATCAACATCCTGCTTCAACATCCATTCAAAAAACTTTTTTCTATGCGCTGCTCGAATACCATTGGCATTCAATGTCATTACTTTCATTAATCAGACTCTGTTCTATTTTCAAATTTCGAGGCAATGTATGATAATCAATTAATACTAACTTGTTTTATATAAAGAAGGGTTTTCAATGCAGAAATATCAACTTGAATTTATCGAGTTTGCTATTGAGTACAAAGTATTGTGCTTTGGTGAGTACACTCTTAAATCAGGCCGTAAGAGTCCTTATTTTTTTAACAGCGGTTTATTCAATGATGGCTATAGTCTCTCTCGTCTCGGGCGTTTTTACGCAAGCGCGATTCAGGCCGCCAACGTTGAGTACAATATGTTGTTTGGCCCGGCATACAAGGGCATCCCTTTAGCATCCGCCGTGGCAATGTCACTTGCAGACGACCATAACATCAATATGCCTTATTGTTTTAATCGAAAAGAAGCAAAAGATCATGGTGAAGGCGGGACAACCTTTGGCGCACCTCTTAAGGGAAAAATAATGATCATTGATGATGTTATCTCAGCCGGAACCTCTGTTAATCTCTCGGTTGAAATTATCAAACAAGCAGGTGCCACATCCGCAGGCGTTACCATTGCTCTGGACAGACAGGAAAGAGGTGAAGATAAGCTATCCGCAGTGCAAGAGGTTGAACAACGGCATCAAATAAAGGTCATAAGTATTATCACACTGGAAAATATGATCGAATATCTGGAAAAAACCCCGAGTATGGTCGAAAATCTTGATAAAATTAGGCAATATCGAGAATCATACGGTGCTATAGAAAACATAAATTAGTAATGTCGTAAAGAAAACCAATAAACAAAACAGAAGCAGGTGCAAACATGACTATTTCAAAACAATCTTTATTAAGCATACTAATCCTGGTAAGCATAAGCTTGATGCTGTTGTCCAACGCCGCCCAGGCGCGCATTA
This sequence comes from Gammaproteobacteria bacterium, assembly GCA_047620145.1. Classification (GTDB taxonomy): domain Bacteria; phylum Pseudomonadota; class Gammaproteobacteria; order Eutrophobiales; family Eutrophobiaceae; genus SMWN01. The sequence goes on from JBLHKO010000001.1 coordinate 95,665, forward strand.
AATGCTGGGAAAATAATGAAGGTGTAAGGGAATGTGGTGAAAAAGTACCGCCTGAATATGCTCAAAAAGGCCATAAAGAAATCAGCAGCCAAGGCGTCACCGTAGACGAATCTGAAAGAGCTAAAACCGAAGAAGAACTAGCAGAAGCAGAACGCCTGGCGGCGATTCAGCAAGAAGAAGACGCCAGGCAATCTGAGATCGACACGCAGAACAAGATCCTCCTGGACACCTACAGCAACACCGACGATATTCAGATGACAAGTGACGGAAAACTTGTCGCACTTGAATCTAACATCAAGCTAGCAAAAAAACGCAATGAGAAAATACAACCAAATCTTGACAAACTCACCACCACCGCCGCCGCGGAAGAACTTGCCGGGAAACAGCCATCAGAAGATCTTCTCAAAGATATTGAGTCGCTCAGTAGACAAATCAAAAACAATGATAAGTACATTGCTGATACACACTTGGAGCAGGAAGCAATCAAGAAAGAATATGCTGAGAAAATTGAACGTTTCTTGCAACTGACAGGCAAGAGTAAATAGCAGTAAATTTTGAAAGTTACTCTATCTGAATAGTCCCCGTCGCAAGCCCTGCCACTGTTCCTGATAATATTCGGTCGGCTTCTTTTTGAATGATGTGCGAATAAACTGACTCATCTTGCCTTCAGCGAAGACCAGGATCTGATTAGCTGAAGCGTCAATTGTACCAACAAGTCGGGCACCATCGTTTAGATTCGCTTCTCTCAAGATTTGCTTAAACTGAGTTTCTAATCGTTCAAAAAATTGCAGCACACGTCCTCGCAAACGTTCATTTTCACCGACCAATGCATCGCCGACTAACACCCGGGTAATACCAGGATTACGCTCCGAAAAACCTAGCAACAATTGCACGATTTTTTCGCAACGGTCGATAGCGTCTTTTTCTTGTGCAAGTATGCTACTGATTAATCCGAATACAGCATCCTCTGAGAAATCGATTAATGCTTCAAACATCTTCGCCTTACTAGCGAAATGCCTGTACAAGGCCGCTTCTGAAACACCGACGGCCTTGGCCAAACCTGCAGTGGTAATACGCGTTCCTGGATTCACCTCTAACTGCAAAGCCAGAACTTCCAGTATTTGCTGTTTCCGATTGTGTCTGTTGGTATCGTTCATATCCCTTGGTTTATCTACCTTGGCTCATACTCTTCAACTTATGCATTTCATGCCTTCACCTGCACCACGACCATCAATCAATGTACCCACACCCTGATTGGTAAAGATTTCTAGCAAAACCGCATGTTCAACCCGGCCATCAATTATGTGGGCAGCCTTAACACCACCATTGACCGCGTCCAGTGCCGCATGAATCTTGGGTAACATGCCGCTGTGAATTACACCTTCATCAACCAGCTTATCCACATCAACAATCGAAAGCCCGGTTAGAACCTCGCCTTGCGCATTTAGTAACCCAGCGGCATTAGTAAGCATTATTAACTTTTCTGCCGCAAGTATTTCAGCAATCTTACCTGCGACCAGATCAGCATTTATATTGTAGGACTGACCGTCCTTACCCACGCCGATCGGTGCAATAACCGGGATAAAGTTGCCTTGAACCAAGGTATCAATTATCGATGTGTCGATACTTTCAATCTCACCTACATGACCGATATCGATGATTTCAGAAGTCTTCATCTCGGGATCCGTCTGCTCGAAAACCATCCTTTTCGCATGAATCATATCCCCATCTTTGCCCGTCAAACCAACTGCCGAACCACCGTTTCGATTAATCAGGTTAACAATTTCTTTATTCACCTGACCTCCCAACACCATTTCAACGATGTCCATGGTCTCGCTATCCGTCACACGCATGCCATTTACAAATTTAGACTCCTTACCCATCCGAGCCAATAAATCACCTATCTGGGGACCACCACCATGCACAACGACCGGATTCATACCTACCGATTTCATGAGCACGACATCGCGTGCAAATCCGTTTTTCAACTGATCGTCAACCATAGCATTGCCGCCATACTTGATAACGATAGTTTTGCCTTTGAAGCGTTGTATATAAGGCAAGGCTTCGGTCAGGATGGTTGCAATTTCTGCAGCATTTTTTAACTCTGACGACATGAATTTCTCTCGAATAAATCTATTTGTAATTGCCTGATTCCAGAGAAAGTGTAGGCCACACTTCTCACAGACTCTTCAGCTTATCAAAACGGCAGCTTTAAGTCCGCTGAAACCGAATACAATAAATCACGAAATTCAGCTTGAATCCTTTCCAGAACCGCCTCAGATTCTGCCTCAAACCTGGCGACTAAAAATGGACTGGTATTTGACGGCCTTACAAGACCCCACCCATCCGGAAAATCAACGCGTATGCCATCAATATCTGTTATTTCTGCGCCTTCAAAGGTCATCTTCTTTTTCATAATATCCATTGCCTTGGCATGGTTCTTTTCTGCTAAAGGAATTCGAAGCTCCGGTGTCGATACATCATCGGGTAACTCGGCAAAAGTTTCGGTCGGACTGCCTGGACTATTTGTTAAAATCTCCAACGCTCTTGCCCCCGCATACAGTGCGTCATCAAAACCAAACCAACGTTCCTTGAAAAAGATATGCCCGCTCATTTCACCTGCGAGTGGTGCGTCAACTTCTTTCATCTTCGACTTAATCAGGGAATGGCCAGTCTTCCACATTAATGGCTTGCCGCCACTGGCTTCAATCACTTCCTTGAGATGACGACTACATTTAACGTCATAGATAATCGAAGCACCCTGATTTCGCGATAACACATCTTTAGCAAATAACATCATCTGTCTATCAGGCCAGATAATATTACCGGCACCATCAACAATACCCAGGCGATCACCATCGCCATCAAATGCGAAGCCCAGATCTGCGCCTTCCTCTTTCACTATATCAATGAGCGTCTGTAAATTCTCGGGCTGACTTGGATCAGGGTGGTGATTTGGGAAATTACCATCAATATCGCAAAATAATTCAACAACATCATGACCCATTGCCCGGTAAAGCTGAGGGGCTAACTGACCTGCTACACCATTACCACAGTCGACAATGATCTTGAATGCGCCTCCGAGTGCCACGGGAACATCCTCGGTAATCTTCCGCAAATAATCAGCGCTAACATCAGCAGCCTCTAAGCTACCTTGTCCTTCTGTCATATCATTATCAGTAATGCGATTTCGAATCGCAGTGATAGCCTCACCTGATAGTGCTTCACCATCAAGCACAATCTTTAAACCATTATATTCAGGACCATTGTGACTGCCAGTTAGCATCACGCCACTATCCGTGCCTAGATGAAGTGTTGCAAAATATAATACTGGCGTCGGTACCATGCCAATGTCTATCACATCGCGTCCAGAAGCACGTAAGCCTTGTATTAATGCATCGCTCAATTCGGGGCCTGTTAATCGACCATCTCTCGCAACGACAATACGCTGTAAACCTCGCCCATAGGCCTCACTGCCTATCGCACGCCCGATTTCACGGACGACTGCGGCCGAAAAGTTTTCACTTACCACCCCACGAATATCGTAGGCACGAAAAATATCTGGTGAAACATCACCTTGTGTTAGTGTCGACTGTGTTGGTCCCACTTCTTTTTGAAGCTGTTCAGCATTTACTTCAGCAACACTATCTTGCCCCGCAGCTTCACTACTAACTTCTTCAGGCGCAACAATCCCCGCTTGTAGTGCATCTTCTGTGGATTGGGCAACGTTCTCTTGTTTAGATACCTGCTTAGGGTCACCAGCAAGAATCTCCGCTGGTTTAAATATGGCTGTTACATCATCTCCCTGCATTCCTTGTGATATAGCGGCGCTACTAGAGCTGGTTTTCTTATCGGATTTGGGCAAATCCGGAACCAGATTTTCAAATCCGGGATGCGCACCTTCCATAATAGCCTTAACGGCTCCTTCGTAGACAACCTGCTTTTCAGGCTCATTCTTCGAAATTTTACCTGTCCCCAAGCCCAATTTGGCTAAGCCCAATTTAGGAATAGTCAGTTTCCCACTGTAAAATGCAAAACCACCAGCGCCTGCTGCTACAAGCAACAAGATCAAAACTATCAGACCCATACTAGAACTTTCTTCTAACTCGCTCGATCCAGAAACGGTTGATGTCTCGGGACTTGATAATCCATCCCAGCTTGCAGCATTCCATTTCGACCCTTTGATCGTCACAGCCACAGATCTTCCAATACGTAATTTATTATCGCCAGACTGGGTCAAAGCAAGTGACTCGCCGCCTTGCCCCTGTTGTATCTCAATATAAACTTCAGAATTATCCAAATCTGGCATGACTGATTCGATCGCATCTAAAGCCATGCTCAGAGATAACAAACCGACAAGTTTGTTATCTGCATCTGTGACACGACTTACAAACGCAATGTGTTTCCCATCACTTCCCATGCTATGCGCTTCCGCATCCACGGGGGCTTCCGATTCTTCCGCCCTTCTCAACAAATCAAGCGAGGCATAACTGAGAGGGGGCACTGCCTCTCTGTCCACTGCGTAATTACCTGGCAGAAGTAACCTTAATTTCAATGCATGTTTAAAATCTGACTGCATTTGCTCAGCCTGACTTTCGAGGCTGGCAACATCAGCCTCTGCAAATAAATTAATCAACGCCTGATCTTGAGTCAGATCATCCAGCTGCTTTTTAATTGATGCAATGTGGACAGCAACCTTGTCTGCCGCTTGTGTTGAAATATCTTGTAGATTTTCCTGATCAGATTCTGCTGATACATCCTGTACAGCAAAATTACCTCCAAACACAAACAGCAACAAAACAGCGGCGCAAGCTCCAATCGCTTTTGCCTTACGTATTTTGCATCGGGTAAAACTCTTGTTTGTTACTGTAACCGCAACCATCGTCCCTCTCTCCTGCATTAACTCTGTTTTTTTGCTAAATACTATGCCGAAACGCCGGTGTGGCCAAAGCCACCTTCGCCCCGATGGCTCTGATCGAATTCCTCAACAATATCAAACGCTACTTGTAGCACAGGCATAAACACCATTTGTGCAATGCGGTCACCTGGATTAATCGTAAAAGATTCATGGCCACGATTCCAACATGAAACAAAAACCTGCCCTTGATAATCAGAATCGATCAAACCAACCAGATTACCTAGCACAATACCCTTTTTATGACCCAAACCAGAACGCGGCAACAACACCGCTGCCAGCCCAATATCTTCAACATGAATGGCGAAGCCTGTGGGGATGAGATGCGTTTCTCCAGGGTTAATCTGCAGAGATTCATCCAGACAGGCGCTAATGTCCATCCCGGCAGAACCTGCAGTGGCGTAATCAGGCAATGGAAATTCATTGCCGAGTCTTCTATCAATGCACTTGAGTTGAATTTTTCTGGCGGGTATTTTTATCATAATAACGTTTTGCAATTACCTGTATTAATTGTCGTGCGAGTTTTTCTTTTGGCGCCAATTCTAAAATCTGATGTCCTATAGTTTGGTTTCCTTGCGCTTCACAATTAGTTTGCCAAAAAACTTCTAGCGCATTTTCTTCCATATTAAAACCAAGACCTTCACCAACCTGATTTGCGGCAACCATATCCAGCTTTTTATTTCTAAGTTTCAGCTGGGCATTCGCCAATAAATTTTCAGTCTCAGCTGCAAAACCAACCGTAAAAGGTGCCCGAGACAACTGTGCAACTTCAGCCAGTATGTCTGGGGTTTTTTGCAAAATAAGATTGAGATCGTCAGATTGCTTTTTAATTTTCTGCTCAGCAATATCAACACAACGATAATCGGCAACCGCTGCAGCAGCAACAAAAATATCAGATTCAGCAATATCAGACATCACGGCATCACGCATTTGATCAGCGGTATCTACGCTGATATATCGAACCTGATGCGGCACCTCGATGCTTACTGGTCCAGACACCAAAGTGACATATGCTCCTGCCTCTGCTGCTGCCCTGGCAACTGCAAAGCCCATTCGCCCTGAGCTGTGATTTGTAATGTAGCGAACCGGATCTATCGCCTCACGAGTAGGTCCTGCCGTCACCACTATCTTCAAATTGGCCAGTAGCCCTGTAGAAAAAAGCTGGCTTGTCTCTAGTATTAACTGATCTGGTTCTAACATCCGACCCGGCCCAACTTCGCCACATGCCTGGCTGCCTTCATCAGGCCCCGCTATTATTATTTCGCGTTGTTCTAAAGTTATTATATTTGCCTGTGTCGCCAGGTTAGACCACATTTGTTGATTCATGGCTGGCGCGACGATCACCGGTGCGGTTGTCGCCAGACATAGTGTACTTAGTAAATCATCTGCCATGCCTTGTGCTAATCGAGCAATAAAATTTGCACTGGCTGGTGCTACCAGAACAACATCACACCAACGCGCCAATTCAATATGACTCATTCCGGACTCAGCAGTATGATCCAGTAATTCTGTATGCACCTCACGACCTGACAAGGCCTGCATAGTCAGTGGTGTAATAAACTCACATGCGCCTCGCGTCATTACTACGCGCACATCGGCACCGTGATCTCGTAATCGCCGGACCAATTCCGCACTCTTGTAGGCGGCAATGCCGCCCGTGACGCCCAGAAGTATTCTTTTGTTGCTTAAATTATTCATAAAACATCACTTAAATTATTAAAACTGTGAGAATTTTACCTTATCGTATCCGAATGCGCATTTTTGCTACAATGATTTCCGATAAATATCTCAAACAAAGGAATGATTTTAAAATACTCATTTAACAAATCATCATAACAAGGAGGTGAACATCATGCCCATATCTGACTGGCCAGAACAAGAAAGGCCCCGTGAAAAACTATTAAACAAAGGCCCTGCGGCCCTTTCTGATGCGGAATTACTTGCCATCTTCCTGCGCACAGGCCTACAAGGGAAAACGGCTATCGACTTATCACGAGACTTATTGGTTAATTTTGGTGGGCTTAGGGGCCTGATAGAGATTGACTGCAAAACATTCTGCCAAACCAAGGGGCTGGGCTTGGCAAAATACAGTCAAATACAGGCAGCCATCGAGCTAGGGAAGCGATATCTGGAGGAAAACCTGGGTAAAAAAAATGTCCTCAGTAGTCCAAGCGATACAAAAAACTACCTGTTCGCCCAGTTACGCGCCTATCCGTATGAAGTGTTTGCTTGTCTGTTTCTAGACAATAGGCATCAAATAATCAGTTTCGATAAGATGTTTAACGGCACCATTGACGGCGCCAGCGTTTACCCTCGCGAGGTGGTCAAGCAAGCCTTGGCCAGAAATGCGGCAGCGGTGATCTTCGCCCACAATCATCCTTCGGGCGTGGCAGAACCTAGTGTTGCAGACAAAAATATTACGCAACGCTTACAGGAAGCCCTGAAACTAGTCGACATCCGTGTGCTTGACCATTTCATTATTGGTGACAATACTGCGGTCTCTTTTGCAGAGCTGGGTCTGTTGTAGGGAAAACCATGATTTCACGCTTAATCGGCACATGAAGCAAATACTTGGATCAGCTACTCAATCCATGTACAATCCGCGCTCTTTTTTAACAGATTAGCAGAGTTAGAGCCATGTCACGAGTATGTCAGGTAACCGGTAAACGCCCAATGTCAGGGAACAATGTCTCCCACGCCAACAATAGAACGCGTCGTCGTTTTTTGCCGAATTTGCACAGCCGTCGTTTCTGGCTTGAAGATGAAAGTCGTTGGGTGAGATTACGCGTCAGTGGTAAAGGTCTGCGTATCATCGACAAAAAAGGTATTGAAACCGTTCTAGAAGAAATCCGCGCACGCGGCGAAAAGGTATAGGAAAAATAAATCATGGCTGACAAAATCAAACTCGTCTCTTCAGCTGGCACAGGCCACTATTACACCACCTTGAAGAACAAACGCACCAAGCCAGAGAAAATGGAAATCAAAAAATTTGATCCTGTTGTACGCAAGCATGTGATGTATAAAGAATCTAAAATTAAATAGTTTCGCACGGAATCTTAAACAAGACCCTAATCAAACCCGCTTTATGCGGGTTTTTTATTGACTGCTCTAAAGTCAACTTTGATTATACCTTGCAACTCCGCTGTTAATCAGAATAATACCTTCGCAATGAGTTTAAAAATAAACAAGGAAATCCTCATCTCTGTCGAACAGGTATCGCGCTATTACGGTGATGCTTGCGCGGTTAACGATATCAGTTTTTCGGTTCATAGAGGTGAGGTGCTTGGCTTTCTGGGACCAAACGGCGCAGGCAAAAGTACCACCATGCAAATGATATGTGGCGTTTTATCTGCCAGTACCGGCAAAATCACCGTTGCGGGTCATGATATGTACGAATCACCGAAAGCCGCCAAAAAACATATTGGCTTTCTCCCTGAGCAACCACCTTTGTATCAGGATCTAAATGTTGACGAATACCTTTGCTATGCAGGACTTTTACGCGGCATAGGTAAAACAGAATTAAAAAAAGCCGTCGCTTATAGCAAAGAACGTTGCGGTCTTACAGAAACTGGCAAACGCCTGATTAAAAACCTGTCAAAAGGCTTTCAACAACGCGTGGGCGTTGCCCAGGCAATTATCCATTCGCCCGCAGTTGTGATACTTGATGAACCAACTTCAGGACTTGATCCAAATCAGATTCTGGAAATCAGGGAACTCATTAGCGAACTGGGAAATGATCATAGTGTAATTTTGTCCACGCATATTCTTCCAGAGGTCCAAAGCGTCTGCGACCGTGTATTGATCATTAATCAGGGCAAACTGGTGCTAGATGAGCGTCTGGATAACTTGCAACAAGATGATCAGATCACGCCGATAAAAATTGCTTTTCGACAACCGCCAGCATTGGATATTTTAGCTAATGTCGAAGGCATTATGGATATTGAACAGATTGGCAATCATCATTTCAAGATTTATTGTGAATCAGAAATTACTACACTCAATCGAATTACGAATCTGGCAGTATCATCTGATTGGCAACTCTATGAGATGATCCCCGAAAAGGATTCTCTTGAAGAAACCTTTATTCAGCTGACCCGTGGAGTAAGTCAACCCCTGACTAATATCAAGCCTGATAAAAATGAAGATGAATCATTATGAAATCCATTCTCCACATCGCAACTCACGAATTAAGACGACTCTTCAAATCTCCTCTTGCCTGGATAATGTTCGCAGTCGTACAATTTTTGCTGGCCATTTTTTTCCTCTTGATCCTCGGTAAATTTATCGATCCGGCAGCAGCTTCATTATTTGCTAACTATGGTGTGACTGAAATTGTGGTAGTCGGATTATTGCAAATTGCAGGCATCATTCTCTTGTTGATAACGCCATTCATCACCATGCATACCTTTAGTGAAGAACGCCAGACAGGAAGTATAAAATTATTACTCTCTTCTCCCATTTCAATGACCGAGCTTGTATTGGGTAAATATCTGGGCGTAATTTGTTATTTATTTTTGTTGTTACTGCTTATTTATTTAATGCCGCTTTCATTGTTGATGGGGGCTGAGCTTGATTTATTACAACTATTATCAGGGTTCTTGGGCCTGGTATTACTAACGAGTTCTTTTGCTGCGATTGGGCTATTCGTATCTTCTCTGACCAGTCAGTCTGCAGTTGCAGCGATTAGCACTTTTGGTGTTCTATTTGTACTTTGGATCATGAACATGGCTGGTAATACCGGCTCGGAACTCTTCAGAGAGATCCTGACCTACACTTCTTTGTTGAATCATTATCATAACCTCCTCGATGGCGTTTTTAATTCTGCTGATGTCACTTATTACCTATTGGTCACTGGCGTATTTATCATTCTCAGCATCTGGCGACTGGATAACGAGCGTCTCAATTAAGTTCGAGATAATCAGACCATGAAAATCATCATCAACTCACGTTTACAGTCCAGACTCAACAGTATCATTATGGTGCTTTTGGTTTTGAGCCTAGCTGTTCTGCTGGCTTGGTTAAGCGTACGTTATCAAACGCAAATGGATTGGACAGAAAGTGGTCGCCATACTCTGTCACATGCCAGCCAGGAAGTTCTGAGTCGAATAGAAGGCTCTGTCGAGATTACCGCCTATGCCCGCGAAGATGGAAACCTGCGCCAAGCCGTTGAGAAAATTGTTAGTCGTTACCAGCGACTTAAGCCCGATGTAAATCTTCGTTTTGTAAATCCTGATGCCGTTCCCGATGAAGTTCGTAACGCAGGGATTACTGTCAATGGAGAACTGCTACTTCGTTATCAAGATCGTATCGAACATGTAAAAACAGGCACTGAAGAAGAATTCACCAATGCACTTGAACGATTAGCGCGTGGCTCTGAGCATTGGCTGGTCTTTTTAGAGGGGCATGGAGAACGCGATCCTTTTGGGCAAGCAAACCATGACCTCAAGCTGTGGACTTCACAGCTCATTTCACGAGGCTTTAAGATTCAACCATTGAACCTCGCCAACGTTCAGATCATCCCGAATAATACCAAAATACTGGTCATCGCCTCACCTACCACTGATTTTCTTCCGGGAGAGATGTCGCTGATCATTGAATATCTTTTACGTGGCGGCAATATTCTTTGGCTTGTTGATCCCGGGAGCCTGCATGGATTGGAGGCATTGGCTGATCTGTTAAACATTGAAATTCCTGCAGGCGTGGTGATTGATATTGCAGGAAGCGTAGTCGGCATAGAAGATCCAACGATTGTTCTCAATACTCCGAGTTTATATCCTGATCACGCTATCACCAAAGATTTCAATCTAACAACTTTTTATCCAACAGCAGCAAGCATAAAAGTAAAAGTCCAAGAAGAAGATCACGTTAATAATCCGGCAACGTGGGATAAATCCAGTATCTTGATAACCGCAGATCATACCTGGCTAGAGACAGGCGTACTTGAAGGTGAGATTGAATACAATGAAGACCGTGACAGAATTGGCCCACTGGATTTAGCTGTTAGTCTGGAAAGAGAAATAAATAAAGTTTCGAATGATGCATCGGGCAGTATCCAGCAAAGAATTATTGTCATCGGCGACGGGGATTTTCTTTCAAATGCCTATGTCAGTAACAGTGGCAACCTCGATTTAGGCGTTCGCCTGATTAACTGGCTAAGTAATGATGACGATTTCATCAATATCCCGGTTAAAACCGTCAATGATGCACACATCGAGCTATCCACACCTGCCGCAGCAATTATCGGCTTCGGATTCATTCTGGTCTTACCATTGATTTTCCTTAGCACCGGTTTGACAATCTGGTGGCGCAGGAAAAAACAATAATCATCATGCCACTACGTTTATTAGTCAATTTTGTATTACTCTTTAGCGTGACTGGACTAGCAGTGTTCCTTATTACGGATAAAGACAAAGAAATTGTTGTAGAAGAAATTACCCTGACAGATATTGATCCCGAGAGCATTCACGTCATTCGTATAGAGAGACGTGATCTGGACGGCATAATTTTTCAAAAACAGGACGACCATTGGGACATGCAAAGTCCGTTTAACCTCCCGGCAAATCCTTCGCGCATAAAGGTGATGCTAAAGCTCTTGCAGGCGCATAGCTATGATCACTTTAGTGCAGCAGATAATGACCTAACCCCTTTTATGCTGGCAGTCCCTGCCGTTTCTATCATCTTGAATGATACGCGGATTGCCTTTGGCGACACCAACCAGCTAGAAGAAAAGTTACGTTATGTATTAATCAAAGAGACTGTGCATATTATTAACGACAGCCTGTTTCATCAGTTACAAGCATCCGCGACATTTTTTCTTGATTCGAAATTAATTCCGCGTGATGCCGAGATAAAAGCAATTCAATTGCCTGAACTAAACATTAAAAAAAGTGAAGATGGAAAATTATCAGGCACACATCACCAGATCATAAATGCATGGAATCAGGCAGAATCAATCTCTGTTCGCAAGTATGAAGAAATAGAGCCCATCGACACGATTAAACTGGAACTCACCTCAGGCGAAATAATTGAATTCGTCATTGTATCCAACAGGCCAAACCTGATCCTCGCGCGACCAGACAAAGGCATTCAATATCATATTAGTAGCGCCGCTTCAGATAACCTTTTTCCTGCAACGCCAGCAAAGTGACGCATGCCAGAATTACCTGAGGTAGAAACTACCCGTCTAGGAATCTCACCTCACATCACCGGGCAAATCATAATGGATGTGGTTATTCGCAATAAAAAATTACGTTGGCCGATCACTGCAACACTTAAGAAAGGTCTGTTGAACCAAAGCTTTACAAAAATTGATCGTCGCGGAAAATATTTACTTTGTTATACAAATCATGGCTGCATGATTATGCATCTGGGTATGTCAGGCAGTCTTCGCATCGTAGATAAACAAATTAAACCGGAAAAACATGATCATTTTGACATCTTATTTGCGTCAGGAAAAATTCTTCGCTTTCACGATCCCAGGCGATTTGGATCAATTCTCTGGACCAGAAAAGATCCACTGCAACATAAATTGATAAAACATTTAGGCCCAGAACCATTAAGCGAAGAGTTTAGTGGGGGTTTGCTTCATCAAAGATCAAAAAAACGAACTCAGGCTGTCAAGAATTTTATTATGGATAGTCACAATGTTGTCGGTGTTGGGAATATTTATGCCAGCGAATCTTTGTTTATGGCAGGCATTAATCCAAAACGTAAAGCGGGGAATATATCACTAGAGCGTTATGAACGTTTAACCGAAACCATTCAAATAATATTGAAGCGGTCAATCAAGCAGGGCGGAACAACCTTACGTGACTTCGTTAATGGTGATGGCAACCCAGGATACTTTCAGCAACAACTAAATGTCTATGCCAGAACAGGGCTGCCGTGTAAAGACTGCAAATCAATAATCAAAGAAATCAAACTCGGCCAACGCTCTTCTTTTTATTGCCCTACCTGTCAAAGATAAATTCCGCATCTGATTCTGATAAACCAGTTTTTCTTGTATATTTTTCTTATAAAAATGAAGCATACGGATATTGTGCTGATTAAGAAAATAATCTTCATTATTTAGCTCTCGGGCTGATTTGAAATAAAAGGGGAAAGAAGATGTCGTATCGTATAAAGCAATGTATTTTAATCGTTTTATTTTATATTAGTTCTTTCTCAAGCGTCGTCGACACGTAGAGGTTGAACAGGAAGGTTCTTACCTCATGAATAATGATCGACTGGATGCGATTATAAGGCGCCTAGATTCCAATCCAGAAGGAGAGAAAGGAAAAACAATTAATAGAAGAACTATTAGACAAAGGCAGATCAATATAACGCTCGGCTTAAAAATAGCTTAAGAATTATATGCATTCATCATCCTCGACTTAACGACAACAAGATTAGATTACCCCAGGCTATGAGATATGAGATGCTGGACAAACCATTCACTGGCAGCAGAACTGGACTCATCAAACGTTTCAACATAAGCCCCAAAATGTCCACCATCCAGTATCACCAGCTTTTTCGGTTCAAGAGCTTCTTCGTAAGCGGCAAGCGCTAATTCAACCATGGTCAGATGATCAGTACGGCCAACGATCATTAAGAGCGGCGTGGGACTTATGGCGGGAATATAAACTTTCGGCTCATATTCATGAAGCATCTCCACCGACCGAAGTGTCACTTCGTTTTTCCACGAAGGTGCTCGCAGTTTCTGTGTCTCTGTAAACCATTCCCATGAATCTGGTGTGGGCAGGGCGCACGGATCAAAAGGTTTATCCGGCGGAGTGACCACTGGAATCATCGCCGGAGGTTTGCCAGCATATCTGGCGGCACGATCTTTACTGAACATCTCGCGAACTGTCGCCCAGATATCTGCCCGGACTAAGCGACGGGCATTCTCAAGCCCCGTCACCAAAGGCACCTGTGAAACCACGCATTTAACGCGCCGGTCAATGGCTGCGACTACCAGCGCATGACCCCCACTATAACTTGACCCCCAAACCCCAATCCGAGTGTCATCAATTTCTGGCAAGGAACTAGCAAAAGTGATCGTATCGCGATAGTCACGGACTTGAGCCCAAGGATCAATTTCTTGCCTTGGCTCTCCGTCACTAGCGCCAAAGTTACGGTTGTCGTAAACCAGCACTCCTAATCCCGCAGTGGCAAAGACCTCTGCATATTTATCAAGATACATCTCCTTGACCGCCGAATAGCCATGGGCCATAACAATCGCTGGGACGGGGTCTTTGGCAGCGTCGGGCAGATACAGCCAGCCGCGTAAAGTGACATTATCTTCTGTTTTGAACTCGACATCTTTCCGAGACATAAATTAAAACCTCCGCTACTTAGCTTTTAATAATTGAGACCATCTCTAATTTTAGATTGAATAATTATATATAGCGCCGGCTTGTCCAGTGCATCACTTTGTCACACTTGCACGTATTGTTATGTGTTTTACGCATTGTATAGGGTAAATGCACCGATACAAATGAATCCCACTCCCGCAATATAGTGGAGATACTTTTCATTGATGTACTCCGATAATAATGTTCCGGCCAATACGCCCAGTGCAGAGGCGACAATAAGTGCGGCGGAGGCAGCAAAGAATACCGTGTACTTACTAACCTCCTTGTCAGCAGCAAATAGCATTGTTGCCAACTGAGTTTTATCCCCAAGTTCAGCGATGAAGATCGCAACAAATATTGTTAAGAATACTTTCCAGTCCATTTTACTGACTTACCTTAACGGACACATAACGCAAACGGCAGGGGTGACGAAACCGGAGCGGAACGATGATTTTAGCATCCCTCCCGGGTCCATTTTTTCAGCGATTATTCTGTATTCAACCATTGTTAAAAGTATCACAACCACCCATGTCACCACTTGCTAAACCAATTTTGAACCATTTCACCCGTTGCGCGGAAGAACCATGGGTAAATGAATCCGAGCTTACGTAGCCTTGCGACTGTTTCTGTAATGTATCATCACCAATCGCAGTAGCTGCAGTCAATCCTTCTTCTACATCATCGACTTCGAGTAGCTGTCGGCTATTGTTGGCATGATTGGCCCAGACACCCGCATAACAATCAGCCTGGAGTTCCTGTAGAACTGTAAGTTTATTGCCTTCTACTTCATTTAATTTACTTCGGGCCGCGTGGACTTTACCAGATGTCCCCACCAAAGTCTGAACATGATGTCCAACTTCATGAGCGAGAACATAGGCCTGTGCAAAATCCCCTGGGGCATTGAAACGATTTTTCAATTGGTCAAAAAAACCAAGATCAATATAGACTTGTTGATCGCCAGGACAATAAAAGGGGCCCACTGCAGATTGCGCCAACCCACAAGCCGATTTTACTGCGTTTCGAAATAGTACAAGACGTGGTTCTTTATAAGTTAGTCCCTTACTCTGAAATAAAGTCGACCAGGTTTCTTCTGTATCGGCTAAAACGACTGAAACGAAATCAACTAGCGCTTGCTCTTCTGCAGTTTCCTGAATTGGTTTCGAAGTCATGTTGGTTGGGGCGGACTGTTGCACACCAAGAACAGCTAAAATATTCCCCAGATTCCCGGATAACAATGCGTAAGTACCCACACAGGCGACTAATATTACCGACCCTTTGAAACCGAGAAATTTAAACACCACGGGAAGCAGGCGTAATAGTCCGCCCCCGCCGGCCATGCCGCTGATTCCGGAAGCTTGCATGTTGCGACGATCTTCAACATTGCTACTTTTACGCCTTCCACGCCAACGCATTGTTATTCTCCCAATGTATTTGAGATTTTATGTTTTGGTTTATAGGTGGCCACTTTTGTTTCCACGAAACCTCTTTAAATTTGAAACTTAGAATCCAGCTTCTTAACTACCGCTTCATTCTTCAGTCGAACATATTTCGGCATGCCATTCTCATAAGGCGGATAATCTTCGCCATCAATCAACGGCGTTAAATAATTTCGACACGCCTCCGTGATCCCAAAACCGTCATCACTAATATATTCAGCCGGCATCATCTTCTCGACATTAGCAACATCAGATAATTTCGCCTTACCGATCTCCCAGGCATAGGGATTCTCCGAGGTGCGCACTATTGTAGGCATAATCGCATTCTCACCAGCAAGTGCCATTTCTACAGCGGCCTTACCTAACGCATAAGCCTGTTCAACATCTGTCTTTGAAGCGATGTGCCTGGCAGATCGCTGTAAATAATCTGCCACTGCCCAATGATATTTATAACCATGTGCATCTTTAATCATATTCGCGACTACGGGTGCAGCTCCGCCTAACTGCGCATGCCCAAATGAATCTCTGGTGCCTTGTTCTGCTAAAAATTTTCCATCAGGCCATTGTGCACCTTCGGAAACGACTACCGTACAGTAACCATAACTCTCGACATTCTTTTTCACCTTTGCCAGAAATTTTTCCTGATTAAACTCTACTTCAGGAAATAAGATGACAATGGGAATATCATTATCTTCATCTGCTGCAAGTCCACCGGCTGCCGCAATCCATCCGGCATGTCGACCCATTACCTCGATAACGAAGACCTTGGTTGAAGTCTTGGCCATCGACAAAACATCATAAGAAGCTTCGCGGGTTGAGATAGCAATATATTTGGCAACAGAACCAAATCCTGGGCAGTTGTCTGTGATAGGCAAATCATTATCGACCGTCTTCGGAACATGAATTGCCTGTATCGGGAAACCCAGTGTTTCAGAAAGTTGAGAAATCTTGTGGCATGTATCGGCAGAATCACCGCCACCGTTATAAAAGAAATAGCCAATATCATGTGCCTTAAAGACTTCAATCAAACGATCGTACTCAGCCTTGTTTTCTTCAAGGCCTTTGAGTTTGTAACGACAGGAACCAAAGGCTCCTGACGGCGTATGACGTAAAGCTGCAATCGCCGCATCAGATTCCTTTCCTGTATCAATAAGATCCTCGGTCAGTGCACCAATAATGCCATTACGACCCGCATAAACATTGGCAATTTTATCTGTATGGCTTCGTGCTGTTTCGATCACACCACAGGCCGTGGCATTAATCACAGCGGTGACACCACCTGATTGCGCATAGAAGGCATTTTTCCGCTGACTCTTTTCCTTTTGGCTCATATGACTACTTAACTCCTGATTTTCTCTTACCTTACTGAAATGTTCGTCTATTATTCTTGTGATAGACTCTAAAAACAAATTTATACTCGAATATTGAGCATTTATTGTAAACGGAACTTGTCTAGCAAAAACGTGCCCAATTTACTTATATAGAATTTGTAAAAAAGAAATGCAAACAACGCTACTATGAAATTTAATTACTACCTCCTTATATTGCTGCTAGTAATCAGCAATATTGTACAGGCTGTCGATTTGCCCGATATTGGTGATTCATCAGGCAGTGCGGTCTCTCCGGAATTCGAGCGTCGCCTTGGTAAGGCTTTCATGCGTAGCGTCAGACAGTTTGCCGCTATAGTTAACGACCCTGAAGTAGAAAGTTATATTGAATCAATCGGCTACCATTTAGCCGCTAATAGTGACAACAACGCCTTGTCATTTTCATTTTTTGTCGTTGATGATCCAAATATCAATGCTTTTGCTGCACCAGGTGGCGTCATCGGCATCAATAGCGGCACCATCCTGAACTCACGCACTGAAAGCGAACTGGCCGCGGTTATGGCACATGAAATCGCTCACGTCACGCAAAGACATATGGCCAGACAATTCGAAAGAGCAGGCCAACTAAGTCTACCTGGGATTGCGGGACTACTTGGTGCAATATTAATCGCCATGGCAAATCCTGACGCTGGCGCAGCAGCATTAACCATTGTCACGGGCGCGGCTACACAGGCCTCAATCAATTTTACCCGTGCAAATGAAGAAGAAGCGGATAGTGTTGGCATCCAATTGCTTGCGCGGTCTGGTTACGATCCACAAGGCATGCCCGGGTTTTTTGAACGTCTACACCAAAAATCAGAATATTATTCGGGCAATGCCCCAGAATTTCTCAGGACTCACCCTCTGACATCCTCGCGTATCGCTGAATCAAAAGCCAGAGCTTCAAAATATAATCCCGTTAGCTATACAAATACGGCCAGCTATGAACTAGTCCGCGCAAAACTTGAGGTCTTCAGCTATAAAAATGGGAAAGATGCTATTGCCATATTCAAAGACCGTTTAGCAAATACATCTGCCGAAAATAAGGATCCTATTCGCTATGGCTATGTATTGGCACTAACCCGCGCCGGTGCCTACCATCTGGCACGTGAACAATTAAGCGTTTTATTGAACAATGACAGCGACAACATTGCCTATATGCTCGCCGCAGCAAACATCGAATCAGAACAAAGAAATTACGATGCGGCCCTCGGTATCTATCGCAAAGCCCAACAACTTTATCCCGATTACAGACCTATGGTACTGGCCTACGCCAAAACTTTACTTGACGCGCGTCAGCCAAAACAAGCACGTGATTTGTTACATGACTACCAGCGTCAACAAGAGCCAGGGCCTGCTTTTTATGAATTACTCTCGCAAGCAGAAGCACAAAATGGATCAGAGGCAAACTCAGGGATAGCCAAGGCGGAATATTTTTACCTGACCGGAGATACTAAATTAGCCATTGATCGATTAATCCATACAAAACGCCAGGGCCACCTTGATTATTACCAAAGAGAAATCATTGTTGCACGTATTAGCCAGCTGGAATACGAACTGGAACTGGAAGAAAGTCTCCAAATCTAGGGTGAAGAAAAGATCACTCAGGAATTAATGAATCAGAATCTAATGAAAATCACACGCAGAAATTTTATTTCATCATTGATCTCTGGCGCGGCAATAATACTTACCGGAGCAAGCAGTTTGTTGAAACCTATTCTTGCCTTCGCGGAATGGAACGTTGATGCATTCTCTGCAGAAACAGAAACAGATGCATTGGCTGCATTTTTTCCGGGACTGGAGATTACCCCCAGCGATGCCATCACCATCGGCGTACATGACCTGGTTGAAAATGGTTCGGTGGTGCCCCTTAAGATTCAAACCGATTTACCCAACGTTCAATCCATTGCTATTATGGTTGAAAAAAACCCAAACCCTATGATTGCAAATTTTAATCTGACGCCTGCATGTGCTGGTTTTATTGCGACAAGAATTAAGGTAGGAGAGCCTTCAAACATTACCGCGATTGTTAAATCAGATGGCAGGTTGTTTAGTGTAAAAAAATTCGTAGAAGTAGTAGAAGGAGGTTGCGGCTAGTGGCTGTCGGGATAAGGATAAGAACATCAATCAAAGATGGCCTGACAACAGTACAAGCCATCCTCAAGCATCCCATGGACACGGGCAATAGCCGTGATCCTGAAACTGGCGAGATGATCCCGGCTTTTTTTATCGAGGAAGTTACCATACATCATGATGATAAAATTATCATGACCTGTGACTGGAGTCGTGCCGTTTCAAAAAACCCATATTTATCATTTGCTTTTGCAGGTGCAAAAAAAGGAGATACTGTCCGCATCAGCTGGCTAGACAGTAGCGGAAACAGTGAATCAAAAGAAGCCGTGATACAATAACAGCAACATTATTGCTAACGTAATTTCAGGATTTATCACGAACATGCGCGCCGTTGTAAATTTCTTTACCCTCATCTCGCTTGTTATTGTAATGAGCCCATTACTAGCCTATCCGGCACATCTGCTTTTAGAAAATTTTATCGATTTGCCCTTTCACAAGCTGGTTAGCCATCTAACTTTAATTTTCGGTCTGATTTTTAGCGGTATCTATCTAAAGATTAATCAAATGTATTCCCGACAAGCATTTGGCTTTGGTGTCTCAAAAAATATTTTTCTGAAAGATATCTTTCTGGGAATTTTTGCAGGAATTTTAATTTTAACATTCCTTAAATTAATCTTTATCCTGCTAGGCCTTCATCAGATAAAAACGAATCTTGATTATTTTTGGTCACATCTATTCTTGATTTTTATTAAAGCGATTTTGACTGGACTCGTTGTTGGTTTTATCGAAGAGACTATTTTTCGCGGCGCCTTGTTTAGCGGCTTGTACAAAAAAACCAATGCCTTGATTACGGTATCACTAACCAGCGTGGTTTATGCAGCCGTTCATTTCCTCAAATACAGAGAATTGCCAGAAGGCACACAAATTACCTGGACCACTGGCTTGGAAATGTTGCCTGATGCATTCTTCAAACTTTCTTATCCGAATATTCTCGATCACTTCCTGACCTTGCTGACTCTCGGCGTGCTTTTATCAATGATTCGACTACGCAATGGAAATATTGCTTTGTGTATCGGAATTCACGCAGGGATCGTTTTAACATTAAAAGTGTCAGGCAGATTCAGCGAGTATGTGCCAGATAGTCAATTCGACTTCATGGTCAACTGGGTTGACCATACGCTGGGGTATCTATCTTTCGCCTGGCTTCTGATAATTGCCATTGTTTATTGGCGAAAGTATTTGGTTAGACAGTTTTGAACAGGAAAAGTGGTGGGTCGTGCGCGATTCGAACGCG
>JBLHKO010000002.1:0-88823 GCA_047620145.1 Gammaproteobacteria bacterium
GTCGGCACGGAAACACCAGTCGCAACCACCACGGACATAAGCACAACGCCAGCTGCAACAGATCCAGTACAAATACAAGCAGAGTATCAACAAGCATTTAAATTACTTAAAGAGTCGCAATATGATCAGGCTATTAAAGCCTTCTCAAAATTTGTTAAAGCATATCCGGATAATCAGTATTCAGATAATGCCCAATACTGGATGGCTGAGGCTCTATATGTAAAACAACAATATGAGAATGCAATTAGAGAATATAACAACCTGGTTTCTAATTATCCTGATAGCCAGAAAGTCCCCCATGGATTATTAAAAATAGGTTATAGCTATCAAGAACTAGGCAATACCGACACTGCGAAACTTTGGTATACAGATCTAAGACAGCGTTTCCCTGGAACGACAGCATCGCGCCTCGCGGAAGACCGCTTAAAAAATATTAACGATTCCTAGAATTAATACTCATTGGCATTGTCTCTGACATAGCTCAGTGACTAGCTGGAACACCTCTTCAAGATGACCCCATCAACCGAAAATATAGATCTAGATAAAAATTTATCTCTGAAGATAAATGAAATATTTTTTTCCATTCAAGGAGAAACTAACCGCGCAGGACTACCGACAATCTTTATCCGATTAACGGGTTGTCCGCTACGCTGCGTTTATTGTGATACCGAGTATGCTTTTCATGAAGGCAATAAAATGACGCTTGCTGACATTATGAAAAGTATTTCTGTTTATAAAACAAGCCATGTCACTGTGACGGGTGGCGAACCCCTTGCACAAATAAATTGCAGGCCTCTATTAACTCTGCTTTGTGAATCTGGCTACGATGTTTCTTTAGAAACCAGTGGTGCATTGGAGATCGGTAATATTGATAGCCGTGTTTCCAGAATTGTAGACTTGAAAACACCAGCCTCTGGGGAAGTTGATAAAAATTTATATGACAATCTGCAACATCTGACGACTCACGATCAAGTTAAATTTGTGATTTGTGATCACGCTGACTATCAATGGTCAAAAGAAAAATTAAATGAATATAAGCTGAACGAACAATGTGAAGTTCTTTTCTCCGGCAGTCATGGTGAATTACAAACTGCTCAGTTGGCCGACTGGATACTGCAAGATCAATTACCCGTCAGACTACAAATACAATTACATAAATTCCTGTGGGGCGATGTGCCGGGAAAATAACTCATGGAAATTACTTTTCGAAAAAAAAACTTCATACAATGAAAGCTGTCATCCTACTTTCCGGCGGGCTTGATTCTGCTACGACATTGGCCATTGCCATGGATCAAGGTTATCAATGTTACGCTTTGAGTTTTAATTATGGTCAAAGGCATGCTGTAGAGCTCACCGCAGCCGCGAAGATTGCCAAGGCCTTTGGTATTATTGAACACAAAACCATTGATCTGGATCTAACCCAAATAGGCGGCTCAGCACTGACCGACAATAATATCGACGTTCCTGAGTCTCCTACAGAAGGCATCCCCATCACCTATGTGCCGGCAAGAAATACTATTTTTCTTTCTTATGCCTTAGCCTGGGCTGAAGTCCTGAACATCAACGATATTTTCATCGGCGTCAATTCCGTCGATTATTCCGGTTATCCGGATTGTCGTGTGGAATACATTAAAGCCTTCGAGCATATGGCCAATTTGGCCACAAAGTCCGGGGTTGAAGGCACACATCTTGCGATACACACACCCCTGATTGATCTCAGCAAGGCTGAGATTATTCAGCAAGGCAATAAGCTAAATGTAGACTATGCCTTAACAGTCTCCTGTTATCAGGCTGATAGCGATGGCAGAGCCTGTAGTGTGTGTGATTCTTGCCGATTTAGAAAAGAAGGATTTGAAAATGCGGGGATTTCTGATCCGACATTTTATACATCTGATTAAAATAACAGATTAGAACAAAACCAGCGACACAGTTAATTATCTTGATAACTGCTTATTTAGAAGCCTACCATTTTGCCAAGAACACCTGTTGGTTTGCAACGCCCGCCGGACATTGCTTCGGATATCAATGGTAGAATTAAGCTGGAATCATTAATAACTTCTTTATACTCTAACGATTCCGAGGCTCTTTGAGTAAGACAAGAGCAAAGCTCAGTAATGGAGGGCTTCATCTTTGCTTCTGGAAATATTGCATCAGGATATCCTTTATCAATAACTCTCATCTTAAAATCTTTCTTTGCGGGCTCTAATAACCCAACAACACATTCTTTTATAAATACATCAGAATTTGTTTCATTCCATCCAAAGGAATCAGCGAAAGCGCTTCCGATAAATAATAATGATATTAGACCTGCACAAATTCCAATTCTATTCATAAAATCTTCTATAGATTATTAATGACTAACTTGCCGATAAAGGAATCCATAAATGGCCGCCTATGTCTAGATTGAGCGTTTTTATGATTAATCCTTGTTTCTTTTTGTCTTAGGCTTGCCCTTGGATTTTGTTTTGTCCTTTGACTTAGCACGGGGTTTCTTGGGTACGTCTCCCCTCGGTCTATCTTCCCTGGGCTTATCAGATTTACTTTCTCGCTGAGGCGCTGGCTTGTCGCTCTCTTCTTTTACTATCGTAATATTTAGTTTTTGACCAGCGACCCAGGTTTTCTTTAGATCGGTAAAGACATCTTTTGGCATACCTTCAGGAAGATCAATAAAACTATATTTATCACGAATATCTATACGTCCGATATTTTTACTATCCAGCCCTGCTTCGTTAGCAATCGCACCGACGATATTGCCCGGCTGAACTTCGTGATCATGACCGACTTCAATACGATAGGTTTGCATACCTGATTCAGGTTTTCTATCTTGTACTTTGCTTTTGGGTGATCTGCGGCTTTCCCCCGAATTATTTCTTCCGCTAGATTCATTTCGACCTCTAGTTTCGCCCCTGCTCCTTGACTCATCCCGTCCTCTGGGTTCACTTCGACTTCTTGATTCATCCCTACTTCTGGAGACACGGCCTTTATGATCTTTCTTACCTACGGGTATCGCCTTTAAGAGTAATGGTTCTTTCCCCTGAACCAACCTTGCTAATGCTGCGGCAATTTCTGTTGCAGGAATATTATGTTCCTTCTCATATTCT
The DNA here is from genome assembly GCA_047620145.1 of Gammaproteobacteria bacterium. GTDB lineage: Bacteria > Pseudomonadota > Gammaproteobacteria > Eutrophobiales > Eutrophobiaceae > SMWN01. The sequence continues at coordinate 3,102 of JBLHKO010000002.1, forward strand.
TCAACCAGATTTTGATAAAAACCTAAACCTTCTCTAGCCAAAGCATCGGTAATATTTTGTTTGAAACGAGCAACGCGCTTGTCGTTGATCATGTCTGTTGATGGTAGCTCCATCTTGGTAATTTTTTGTCTGGTCGCCTGTTCTATTCTGCGTAACCAGTGCTCCTCTCTGGGCGTAACAAATAAAATAGCTTCTCCGGTTCTACCTGCGCGACCCGTGCGCCCTATTCTATGTACATAGGCTTCAGTTTCATTCGGAATATCATAATTAATCACATGACTGATTCGATCAACATCCAGGCCACGTGCGGCGACATCCGTTGCTATCAGAATATCTAACTTGCCGGATTTTAATTGTTGGATAGTACGCTCACGCTGCTTTTGTTGTATGTCACCGTTTAAGGCAAATGCGGCATAACCACGTGCTTGTAATTTTTCTGCTAACTCGGCTGTAGTTATGCGTGTGCGAACAAAGATAATAACGCCGTCATGTTCTTCCGCTTCCAGAATTCTGGTCAGAGCATCCAGTTTATGAGCGCCACTCACTGTCCAGTAACGTTGATTAATCGTTTCAACCGTAGATGTTTTAGTTTTGATAGTTACCTGTACTGGATCTTGCAGATGTTTTTTTGCAATCTTGACTATCTCATTTGGCATGGTTGCCGAAAATAAAACGATTTGTCTTTTAGCTGGTGACTGCTCAAGCACCCACTCAACATCATCGATAAAACCCATGCGTAACATTTCATCAGCTTCATCAAGTACCAGACAATCCAGATCATCCAGTTTTAATGTGCCACGACGCATGTGATCCATCACTCGGCCGGGGGTACCTACAACCACATGTACTCCTCGCTTTAGTGGTCTAAGCTGTATACTGTAATCTTGGCCACCATAGATAGGCAAAACATGAAACCCGTTGATGTGTTTGGCATAGGTTTGAAATGCTTCTGCCACCTGAATCGCGAGTTCTCTTGTCGGAACTAACACTAACACTTGCGGCAATTTCTTTTTCAGGTCGATGCGTGAGAGTAGCGGCAGTGCAAATGCTGCTGTTTTGCCTGTTCCGGTTTGGGCCTGACCAACCAGATCTTTTCCGGCCATCACTAAAGGAATAGTTTCAGCCTGAATTGGAGATGGATTCTCATAACCAACATCTTTGAGCGCTTTCATCAATGGCGCGCTCAAATTCATGTCATCAAAACTTCTCGAGGTTACTTCTTCGGTCATCAGAATTATCTACCTTATGTCAGCTGTCAGGACTTTTCAGGACAGGCTGATGGAAATGGGCGCGTATTGTATACCCAAACTACTTGGAAATGTAGGTTTCTGCGCAGTTTGGGTGTTCGTGGGGAAAGCAAATTATTTCAATCTTTGCTTTACCGTTTAGGGAATAAAATAATGGAAAAAGCTGACTAAATATCTCTGGCTTGTAACGGTGTATCAGCACTGGCAATTTGAGAATCCTCTGTCAGCCTGACGTAATTATGAAATAGAGATCTAATCTTCTGAACATAAGTAACCGCCTGACCGCAATCACATAACCGACGCACCTCTCCTTCTCGAGTGTAGGGTTTAGACAAAGCCAGCATCGCCTTCTCTACATTGCCAAACCATCGGTTACTATCCAGACCCATTTCGTCTGCTAATGCCCGTGCATTTTTCACTCTGGTAAACCCGGCATTATACGAAGCCAGGGTGAACCATGTTTTATCTTCAAGCGGTAACTCCTGCTCGAATTGATCGCGCAAAATCTTCATATATTTTACGCCAGCAGTGATATTGCTTACCGGATCACTTAAATCTTGTACGCCGAGATCATTAGCGGTTGCTGGCATGATTTGCATCAGGCCTTCCGCCCCCGCATAAGAAACAGCTTCAGGATCGAACTGACTCTCCTGATACATTTGAGCAACGATCAAACGCCAATCAAAACTATGCTTTTCGGCATTTTTCTTGACCACTTCATCATAAGGAGAAAGCTCAACCATCTGTGCAAGAAGTTTTGTCTCCTCATTTATATTGCCTGGGCGAGACAGATATTTACTATAAAGAACGTTGTAGGTATCTCGGCGATACTCTTTTTTTATAAAATCATTCACTGCGCTCAGAAGTTTGTTATCACTCATCCTTACTGCCCATGATTGGGCCACAGGCTGACTTAATGTGAATAGCGGTTTTAATCCAACTTGTCGGTTCAGTTCCGCTTTAATTTGATGACTGCCCAATATCGTTAAATCATGCATTGCATGTGAAACACGATATAAAGTTTCTTCTGTGTTTACACCTTCATCAGTCTCGACGATGTCAAAACTGATACCGCGCTTCTGTATTTTTTGCAGGAGAATTCGATACGGACTTTCGGGCGCAAGCGCTATTCTTCTACCTTCAAGATCTCTAATATCGACCAAACTATTTTCTGACTCGCGGCCAATGATGACAGGTGCGGAATAATCATAAGCAGATGTCATCTTGATATTTTCATCATGCAAACTATTTTTGGGTAATGACGCTGCGATGATATCGCCATCACCTCTAAGTAATAACTCCCGCATCTCTTCATGCGAGCTGGCAAGCACAACATCGACATTCAGTTTTTTTGATTCAGCAAACTTTTTAATGAAACCATATTCAAATCCTTGCATTTTGCCATTATTAAAAAAGTAATTAGCCGGACTTAGATAAGTAATTACTCGCAGCGCTTTCCTTTCTTGAATCTTCGGTAAATCTTCCAGACGAAGATCAGCAACAATCATGGATAGATGATTTTTATTTAAATATTTCTCCAGGCGATTTTGTAATACCTCTGCATCGGTTCGAACTGCCCATGAACGTGGCTCAGCTTTTGAGAAATTAAATGCAACATTTACTTCAGGATGGTTTGGTAGGTATTCTTTTAGGTAATCACTTTCAACAATCGTTACGTCGTACTGACCAGAGGCAACTCGCATCATGACCTCTTCGAAAGAGGCCGTTTCAGGAATCGCAACCAGATCCATTGTAGGATTTTCTGGCAGATGACTTTCCAGTACTGACCAGGATGGCGAAGATTTTTTTAGTGCGACCTGATGAACAAATAAATCTTCTAAGCGTTTGATTTTTGTCGTATCGGTTCGAACAACAACCTGTTGCAGAGTTGTCCCCCACGAATATGTAAACTTGATTTGATCCGCCATTCCAGAAGCAAGCGCATCACCCTGCCCTAAAATAATATCGCCATCACCTTTCATTAGTGCGGACATAAGTTGCCAATCTTTATCAACGGCAATCCACTCGGTGCTTAGTTGATTCTCTTGAGCAAATTGTTCAATCAAACCTTGCTCTTTCTGTGCAATAGACTGAGCTACATTTGACCCTTGGTAAAGCACTCGCAGTGAGCCTTTCTTTGTTAGTTCTATATCCGAGGCTTTTTGTAGTTCAGTCGCAATGCTAGAAGAAAAGGGGGCAATGACCAGTGCCAAACTGATAGCTGTCGATAACAAGTTTTGGGTCAACGATAAAATCTTCAACGGCCTTATCGTCAGTAAATCAAACATTCGTCTGACGCTTCCTCATTTACCAGCATACAGTTGTGCACTGTGAGCGCTACTATACGCTTTATTTATTTAATCATCTATATATTGTGCTATGAAGCTGATAAACATCTATATATCGATTTGCGCGAAGCAGCAACCCGTGCACCCTAACATAGGTTATATTGCGCCGAAACATTTTGAATAAGGAGAATGGGTACTTCTGGGTAGAAGCTAAGAGAAGCATAGCTAATAACTATAAATTTGGCGTAGTTCCTGTAGTCTTTCAGGTGATCCAATGTCACGCCACTGCCCTTGGTAGTGACTTCCTGACACCTGCCCACGAGATGCCGCCTGTCGAATCATCGGGGCGAGCGGCTTGCTCCCAGAAGCACAACCTTTGAAGAATTCAGGGGTAAAGACACTGATTCCACTAAATGTCAGCATGGGATCACCTTCATTAAGCACTCTATTCTCGCTTAATGAGAAATCCCCTTCTGGATTGTGGGCAGGATTATCCACGAGAATAATATGTGCCAAATGGCTTGTTATCTCCCCTGATAAGTTAACTAATTGCTGAAAAGGAAAAGCAGTCCAGATATCTGCGTTCACTGTTAGAAAAGGCGCCTCTCCCAAAAGTGATAATGCTTTCACTATCCCTCCAGCTGTTTCCATAGGCTGATCGCCTTCTGCTGAATAAACAATCTGCGCCCCGAAGGCTTTTCCATCTCCAAGATAAGTCTCTATTTGATCGCCATACACAGCGTGGTTAATAACAATATCTACGATCCCTGCCTGTACAAGATTCTCCACGTGATACTGGATTAAGGGTTTATTATTAACTTCCAGCATTGGTTTTGGAATCTTGTTAGTAAGTGGTCGCATACGTTCTCCGCTTCCTGCTGCAAGGATCATGGCGCGCACTATTTATTTTCTCCTGTTGCCAAAATCATTACCGGAGAGTCCATAAGCTGATTTTGAATCAGCTCGATTAGCCCCTGCAATTCGGGGTAATCCTGTTTTAGATCGACGATATATGAAAGTGTTCTGGGAATGTCTTTCAGATAGCCCGACTTTCCGTCACGATGATACAGACGTGCAAATATGCCACTGGCCTTTAAATGTCTCTGTACTCCCATCAGATCAAACCATCGTATCAACTGCTGTTGATCGAACTCTGAATAATCGCAAGCAAGCTGTTCAAAAAAGATGATTGCCCAACTTCGAATCTGCTCAGCAGGCCATTTGATATAACAATCTTTCAAGAGTGAGACCAGGTCGTAAGTAAACGGCCCACAAACGGCATCCTGAAAATCCAGTACCCCGGGGTTAGCAAGAGAGACCTGTGAATCACTGGAGGCACATAACATTAAATTACGTGAATGATAATCTCGATGCACAAAGACCTTGGGTTGAGCCAGCGCTTCGTCCGCCAAAAATTTAAATACATCACCAATCATCCTTTCCATTTCTGTTGTTAACTCGAGACCAGCGTGTCTTTCTAACAGCCAAACTCTGAACAATTCCATTTCCTGCAATAACAGTTTTTCGTCATAAGGTGACAAGCCTGTTGTGTCTGCCTGCTGCTGCATATGCAAAAGCGTTTGCATCGCATCTTGATATAATCGATCCGCACTTCCTTCTGTCAGTTCATTCAAATATTGTTTATCGCCCAAATCGCTCAATAATAAAAATCCCTGCTGCAAATCCTTTTCGATTATTCTAGGCACATTAATACTAACGGCAAGTAAACGCTCGGCAATGTTAATAAAGGTGGTGGAATTTTCCTGTGTTGGAGGTGCGTCCATGACAATAAAAGTCTCATTGTTATGGATCAGTCTGAAGTAACATCGAAAACTTGCATCGCCGGATGCCGGCTCCAGCTGATAGTCTTTGCTGTCAAAGATTTCACTTAACCAATGATGCAGTTGTTGCAGACGTGTTGTCATAAATTAAATATTCAAAAAGTAGTCAAAGACTGTTTATCGAAGTTCTTTCCTATTTCTGGCATCATCCCTTGAAACCAAGAATAGAATCAAGACAAGAATAAGGTCAAAATTGAAATCAATAACGAAAACAAAATTATATAGATGATAATAAATTATTTAGGAATATTGGCGGGTCTGGCTCTTTTGGTCTATGGCGCCGATCGCTTTGTTGAAGGCGCAGCGAATATTGCTCGCTATCTAGGCATGCCGCCCTTGCTGATTGGTTTGACCATCGTCGGCATGGCCACTTCCGCGCCTGAAATCCTGGTTGGTGTGGTCGCAGCATTGGATGGTAAAACCGAGATCGCGATCGGTAATGCCATCGGCTCGAACATTGCCAATATAGGTCTGGTGCTGGGCTTTACCATCATGCTCATGCCCATTACCATTGCCTCACAAACGCTGAAACGTGAATTCTTTATCATGCTTTTAGCCATTGTCTTAGCGCTTGGTTTGATGTGGGATCAAAACCTGAGTCATCTCGATTCCATATTCCTGCTCGCTGGATTTGTCGCTTCGATAATTTCTGTCATCATCCTCTCGAAAAAATCAGCACAGACAGATCAACTGCTGACAGAACTCGAAATTGAAATACCAGAAAATTTGAATATTGGTAGATCTGTCTTCTTATTCATCCTGGGCCTGGGCTTATTATTAGGAGGGGCGAACTTGCTGGTGGAGTGTGCCGTCATTGTTGCTAAACATTATGGTCTGAGTGATTTGGTAATTGGTCTAACAATTATTGCTATTGGTACCAGCTTACCTGAGCTGGCTGCGTCCATCACTGCAGTTAAGAAAGATGAAGCCGATATTGCTGTTGGTAATGTAATTGGCTCAAACATGTTTAATATGCTCGCCGTCATTGGCGTTCCAGGCATGATTCAGGCTACGGAATTTGACCTCCTCGTATTAACCCGTGACTTTCCAGTCATGATTGTCTTAACAGTGCTGATGGGGGTCATGATTTTTATTAGTAGTGCAGGAAAATTTACTCGCAGCGAAGGTTCTATATTGTTCCTCGGTTTTATCGCGTACCAATATTGGCTGTTTAGCGGTTAGAATGAAACCATGAATAAAAAACATACGGAACAGGAACGTGAAAAATTACTGGCGCTCGGGCGTGCAGTCATTACTACTGAAACCGAGGCACTGGAACAGCTCAAAGAGCGCATCGATGAACATTTCGTCCAGGCATGCCTTTACATGCTCGATTGCAAGGGCAGGGTGGTAGTCCTTGGCATGGGCAAGTCAGGGCATATCGGCAATAAAATCGCAGCAACACTCGCCAGCACCGGAACCCCGGCATTTTTTGTCCATCCAGGTGAAGCGAGTCACGGGGATCTCGGCATGATCAAAGATGATGATGTTGTGATAGCCCTGTCTAACTCTGGCGAGACTGATGAAATAATAACTTTATTGCCCGTCATTAAACGCCTTGGTGTACCGTTGATTACGATGACAGGAAACATAAATTCCTCTCTGGCAAAATCTGCTTCCGTCAATATTGATGTCAGTGTTGCGAAAGAGGCTTGTCCGCTTGGTCTCGCGCCCACTGCCAGCACCACTGCGGCGCTGGCGATGGGAGATGCCTTGGCGATTGCTTTACTCGAAGCCCGCGGTTTCAGCGCAGATGACTTTGCTGTTGCACATCCGGGAGGCATGTTGGGTAGGCGCTTACTATTACATGTAAATGACATCATGCACACTGGCGAAGAATTACCTGTGGTTATGGAAACAATCCTGCTAAGTGAAGCCTTATATGTAATGACCCAAAAAGGGCTTGGCTCAACCGCTATTGTTGACGCAGAAAACTGCATACTGGGTATTTTTACTGATGGCGATCTCAGACGTACACTCGATGGAGACATCGATATCCACAAAGCAACAATTACTGAAGTGATGACGCACAACTGTAAAAGCATTGGGAAAGATTGTCTGGCAGCAGAAGCGCTTGCGATTATGGATGCTTCTCGCATCAACGCCCTGCCTGTCGTCGATGAAAATAACAAACTCATAGGCCTGTTAAATATGCATGATCTGCTAAGGGCACGAGTCGTCTGACTATGTTTGAAAACCTAGATAAAAATATTCATGACAAGGCCAAACAAATAGAACTGGTGATCTTCGATGTTGATGGCGTTCTAACAAACGGTGGCTTGATATTGGGTGAAAGCGGCAATGAATATAAAGTCTTCCACTCTCGCGATGGCCTCGGTCTTGTCATGCTTCGTGAGTCAGGCTGCCATGTTGCGGTCATCTCGGGACGCTCTTCAGGCATTGTCTCTGATCGCATGACGGCACTAGGTGTCGAATATGTGTATCAAGGCCAGAATGACAAAGGCGAAGCCCTGGAAGACTTACTCAACAAACTGAGTATTGATGCGCAAGCAACGGCTTTCGTTGGCGATGATTTCATTGATCTGCCGGCGATGCGGCGTGTCGGCCTGGCAATCGCCGTTGCCGACGCACATCCCTTGGTGATTGAGAACGCGCACTGGGTCACCAAAGAAAACGGTGGGCGCGGCGCGGCGCGAGAAGTATGCGAATTAATCATGCATGCGAGAGGCACCCTTGAGTCGCAAATTCAGCATTTCCTTAATGACTGAGACCATTTATGCAGACATTCATGTTTTCGCTATGTCTGCTTAGTTTATGACACCTTTACGCTGGATAATTGCCATTGTCCTGACTTTGCTCGCGATCGGTAGCACCTGGCTGCTGAACCGAGTCACGGAAACCGGGTCAACGGATATATCAGTGTTACGCCATGATCCTGATAATTACATGCATGACCTGACGACCTTAACCATGAATCATGACGGCTCGCCAAAAAATAAACTTTATGCAGATTACATGGCACATTATCCAGATGACAACACCACAGAACTCCTCAATCCTAAACTGGAAATATTTCGCATTGATAAACCGCCGACGATTATTACTGCTGAGAAAGGCTGGGTTACAGAAGATAATGAGGTTATCCTGCTTAGCGGTAATACGAGATTGTTACAATTGGATAACGAAGGCAACAGAGAGCTGGAAATTATTACCACCAATGTCCGTGTTCTGTTGGATCAGGAATATGCGGAGACAGACGACCCAGCAACAATATTTGGCAAGAAGTCTACGATAAAATCAACCGGTATGAATGCGTACCTTGGCGAAAACAGACTAGAGTTATTAGACAATGTATATACAAAAATTTTACCCTGAACATTCCATAATTTTCCGCAACAACTTATTACAAGTCCTGAGCCTGTTGTTTGGCCTGTTTTTGACAAGCAGCGTATGCGCCTTGTCAACAGACAAGGACCAGCCCATCGAAATAGAGGCTGATACCGCAGATCTAGATGACGAAAAAGGCATCTCTATCTATCGTGGCAATGTTGTCACAATTCAGGGCAGCGTACGTATGAGCGGGGATATTATGACGGTCTATTTTACAGACGGCGAACTGGACACTCTGATCATGGAAGGCAAACCGGCAACCTACAAACAACTACCTGATGGCAGTGAAATCTATGATGAAGCCGAAGCGCTGCGTATGGAATATTACGAACTAAAAAGTCTGGTCATTCTTATCGACAAGGCTTCTTTCAAACAGGAAGGCCTGAGCTTCAGCGGCAACAGAATTGAATACGATACAGAACATAGTAAGGTTAAGGCTAGAGGCAGCATCAAACAACAAAGCGGGGCTGACGATTCCAGCGCTAGTGGAACTAGCGGTGAGCGTGTAAAAATTATCCTCAAACCAAAGAAAAAGAAAGAATAGTTCTTTATGAGTGTTTTATCGGTTAGACATCTCAGTAAATCGTATCGCTCCAGACAAGTTGTTAAAGATGTAAGCTTGACCGTTCATGGGGGTGAAATTGTCGGTTTGCTGGGGCCTAACGGTGCCGGAAAAACAACCAGCTTTCATATGATTGTTGGTCTTATCCAATCCGACGATGGCACAATCCACATCAACAACCGTGAGATAAGCAGCTTGCCGATGGATCAACGATCGCATCTCGGACTAGGTTACCTGCCACAAGAAGCATCCATATTTCGCAAACTTACTGTTGAAGAAAACATCATGGCTATTTTGCAAACACGGCCAAACTTGAGCGAAAGCAAGGCCAAGCAACGGCTTGAAAACCTGTTACGAGAATTTCATATCACCCATCTGCGCAACAATATGGGCACCAGCCTTTCTGGCGGCGAACGCAGACGAGTTGAAATTGCCAGATCTTTAGCAGCAGCACCCCAATTCTTATTACTTGACGAACCTTTTGCCGGTATTGACCCAATTTCAGTCAGTGATATTCAAAGAATCACGCGTTACCTGAGCGAGCACGGAATCGGTATTCTCATCACTGATCACAGTGTACGTGAAACTTTATCCAGCTGTGATCGTGCCTATATTGTCAACGATGGACGCATCATTGCCGAAGGCACTCCGGATAAAATACTTGAAAATGAGCAAGTCAGAAAAGTCTATCTGGGTGATGATTTTACATTGTAGTCCCGTCTAATATTCTGCTTAATATTCCCGGCATAATTGCAAACTATTTAGCGACACAATAATAACAATGCAATTTTTGTTCCAATCTTCCTACAAAGCAATTTTTTAGGTTAAACTTGAGACATGAAACCCTCACTTCAGTTAAAACTTGGCCAGAGTCTGACCATGACGCCCCAGCTGCAACAGGCTATCCGCCTGTTACAGCTATCAAGCATGGAATTACAAGTCGAGATTCAAGACGCGCTGGAATCCAACATGATGCTGGAGACGGTTGAGGAATCTTCTGAAGAACAGTCTGCTGCAGAAACTGCAGAAGAAAATACCGCGCTGGCAGAAAATATTATAGAGGCAACACAAGAAAGGAGTGCTGCATCTGAGCTGGATAATATTCCAGAGGAACTGGCCGTTGATAGTGCCTGGGAAGATACCTATGAAAGCAGTGCTAATGAAAGTAGCAGTAATGTTTCCACTAACTTTGATAATTCTCAATTTAATTTCGAAAATCAAAATTGTAATGTCGAAACATTGAAAGAACATTTGCTCTGGCAATTAAACCTAATCCCCCTTAGTGATACTGACAAAGTCATTGCCAGCACTATTATCGACGCACTGGATGATGATGGTTATTTAAAAAGTGATCTTGATGAACTTCATGCCTCTCTAAATGATGAAATAAAGTCTAAAGAAACTAGTAATGAAAACACGGAAGACGACGAGGCAGAGATTGAACGGGACGAAATAGAAGCAGTACTACATATGATTCAGGCACTAGAACCCACAGGCGTTGGCGCCAGAAATCTACAAGAGTGTCTATTATTGCAACTGCATCAGCGCGATAAGAACATGCCCTCACTGGATCTGGCCATCGAGCTTGTTTCAAAACATATTGATTTACTTGCCCGCAGAGATTTTAATCAGCTCATGAGAAAACTCAAACTGGATCAGGAAAAACTGCAGGACGTTATCGCCTTTATCCAGACAATGAACCCACGCCCGGGTGGCCATATCCACGAAGCGCGCACAGAATATATCACCCCGGATGTTTACGTAAAAAAAGTTAAAGGTCGCTGGAGAGTAGAGCTTAACCCGGAATTAGCACCAAACCTGAGAGTGAATAACAGCTATGTTAATATGATACGCAGGGCAGATAACAGCGAAGACAATATGTCCCTTAAGACTCATTTACAGGAAGCCAGATGGTTCATCAAAAGCCTGCAGAGCAGGAGCGAAACCTTACTACGTGTTGCAACATGTATTGTTGAACGACAACGCGCCTTCCTTGACTATGGCGCAGAAGCCATGAGACCGATGGTTTTGCACGATATAGCAGAAGCTCTGGAATTACATGAATCGACTATCTCAAGAGTAACAACGCGCAAATATATGCACACTCCTCGAGGCATCTTCGAGCTTAAATATTTTTTCTCAAGCCATTTGAGCACAAGCCATGGTGGAGATGCATCTTCGACAGCAATTAGAGCGTTTATTAAAAAGTTAATCATTGCTGAAACGCCAACAAAACCACTAAGTGATAGTAAAATTTCCTTGCTATTATCAGAACAGGGAATCAATGTTGCCCGTAGAACGGTGGCAAAATACAGAGAGGCCATGGCAATCCCACCATCTAATGAAAGAAAACGGCTTGCCTGATATCAGGTGCTTGATATCAAAATAATAACGATTACTACAAACCGCAGGAGTTAAATATGCAAATTAATATCACGGGACACCATGTAGACATCACCGACGCTTTACGCGCTTACGTAGAAGAAAAGTTCGAACGGCTTGAAAGACATTTCGATAATATGACAAACGTGCATGTCATCCTCGAAATAGAAAAAGACAGACAAAAAGCCGAGGCCACAGTCCATGTCAGCCGAGGGAATATTTATGCGGACTCGGAGGATGAAAATATGTATGCGGCCATTGATAGTCTGACAGACAAACTTGATCGCCAAATCAAGAAGCACAAGGAAAAGCTGAAAGATCATCACCGCGGCGAAGGGCTTAAAAATAATGAAGCGCTTCAAAACGACGAAAGCTGAACCCCAAACACCCTAAACAAGTTAAACATTATGCAAATATCAGAAATACTTGCTGCTGACAGTATCCTTTGCGGTCAAACATTAACAAGCAAAAAAACCGCGCTGGAAGAACTATCAAAACTACTGGCAAATACTGATCCTTCGCTTGGTTACATAGAAGTTTTCGATTGTCTGCTGGCCAGAGAAAAACTGGGCAGCACAGGGCTTGGGAATGGCATCGCGATACCTCATGGCAGATTGAAAGGTGGTAAAAAAACGATTGCCGCCTTTATACAATTACAATATGGAATTGATTTCGATGCTGTAGATGGAGCGCCTGTCGACCTCTTGTTTGCATTGCTGGTGCCTGAAGATTCTACTGAAGAGCATCTACAAACACTTTCCCATCTAGCTGAAATGTTTAGTAACTCTGCTACGCTTGAGCAGCTAAGATTGGGATCTTCTGCTAAAGAAATGTACGAAATACTCACGAGATAATCACTATGCCTGATATGACCAGTCAAATTACGGTAAAGGAGTTGTTTGACAGTCACGCGGAGAAATACAGCCTGAAATGGGTTTCAGGCAAGCAGGGAGGAGGTAATTTAATTGTTCCCGAACGGGTGAAGGATGCCCTGACTGCGACATCTAAAAGTAAGAAAAAACAACAGGGCATGCGCAAAGGTAAAACAACAGGAAGCAAGTCTCTGGTTGGTTATCTGAATCTGATTCATCCGCATCAGATTCAGATTCTTGGTGCCACTGAACTAAAGTACTTTGAAGGCCTTAGAAGCATCTCAAAACAAGATGCCCTGCACCAGTTATTTACACCAGGTCCTGCTTGCATAATTGTTTCTCGTAACAAACTCGTGCCATCTTTTCTGAGAAGGAAATGTAACGAATATAATGTTCCGCTTTTCAGCTCTCCTTTGTCCAGCAACATACTCTCGGATTCTTTACACTACTACCTGAATAATCTGTTTGCCGATACCTTAACACTACATGGTGTTTATCTGGAGGTGCATGCCATTGGTGTTTTAATCACCGGCCCAAGTGGCGTCGGCAAAAGTGAACTGGCGCTGGAACTGATTACTCGCGGACATCGCCTGGTGGCCGATGACGCCCCACAATTCTCCCGCCTTGCTCCAGATATTATTAATGGCACTTGCCCGGCTGCGCTACAGGATTTTCTTGAAGTAAGAGGGCTTGGGATTATCAACGTTCGCGAATTGTTTGGTGATAGTGCCATCAAGATTAACAAATATCTGAAACTCATCATTCGACTGGAACCTCTAAGCAAAGAAAGTATTAAGCAGATAGATCGGCTCGAAGGTAGCTACACCACGCAGAACATACTGGATCTGGAAATACCGGAAATTACTTTACCGGTCGCGCCCGGCAGAAACCTCGCTGTTTTACTAGAATGTGCTGCAAGAAACCATATGTTACGCATCAGTGGTTATAACGCTTCCGAAGTCTTCACGGGAAGGCAACAAATCATGATTGCTAAAAGTAAAAACGATGCCAAATAACAAGCAAAGATTGATTGTTATCAGCGGACTTTCAGGTGCTGGCAAAACTGTCGCCTTACACACCCTTGAAGATTCTGGATTCTATTGCATCGATAATCTACCCATCGGCCTGTTGAATGAGTTTGGACATCAACTGACTGACCCAGAGACCATCCCTGCGAAGGAAATCGCCGTCGGCATTGACGCCAGAAACCCGGAACACCTGCTTGCCTCCTTGTCAGAATCAATAGCATCACTTAAAAAGCTACATCTCTCTGTTGAATTAATCTATATCGAAGCAAGTGATGATGTTTTAACAAAAAGGTATAGCGAAACCAGACGCAAACATCCACTCTCCTCCGATTCTGTTTCACTCACCAAAGCCATCGATAAAGAACGCAAGATCATGGAACAGTTTTCTGAAATCGCAGACTTGCGTATCGACACCAGTCAATTGTCTATGTATAGCTTATGTGATCTGGTACGAGAACAAATTGTAAACCATCCATTCGAGGCCTTATCTATACAGTTTGTTTCTTTTGGCTACAAACATGGGATCCCCATAGATGCTGATTTTGTTTTTGATGTGCGTTGCTTGCCAAACCCCTATTGGGAAGAAGCTCTTCGCCTGTTTACCGGCAAAGATCAGCAAGTCATCGACTTTCTGGAAAAACAAAAACTGGCAATAGAACTCTATACACAATTGAAAGATTTTATTTCTTACTGGACACCACATTTTGCAGCCAGTAATCGCAGTTACCTTAGCTTTGCGCTCGGTTGTACCGGCGGGCAACACCGCTCTGTTTATTTAGCAGAAAAACTGGCGAATTATTTCAGGAAGCAGGATAAGCAACACGTCATTATTAGTCACAGAGAACTCTAAAAGGCCGGTTTATGATGATGAAATCTTTATGAGTGTTGGTATTTTGATTATCAGTCATGAGGGTATCGGCCCAGCATTGCTCGGCACTGCCGCGTTGATGCTCGGCAGTTGTCCTTTGCAATGTAGTCTATTGACCGCCTCTCGTGATTGCGATCCGGACATGCTCCTGGACGATGCGCTGGAGCAGATTAAAACTCTGAATACCGGCAACGGCGTCCTGGTGTTAACCGATCTATATGGATCAACGCCTTGTAACATTGCAAATAAACTTGCCTCAGAAAAGCAGGTAGAAGCTGTTTCCGGACTAAATCTTTCAATGCTGATTCGAGTATTTAACTATCCACAACTCACACTTGAAGAACTCTCTGACAAAGCAATTAGCGGCGGGAAAGATGGCATAGCGAAGATGGGGGCTAAAGATTAATTATGCCCACCAGAACTGTAACCATCATCAACAAGCTCGGACTGCATGCGCGCGCTGCTGCAAAATTTGTCCAGGTAGCCTCTGGCTTTGGCTGTGAAATAAACATTAAACACGGCAGCAGGGAAGTCAGCGGTAAAAGCATTATGGGCGTCATGATGTTAGCAATTGGCAAGGGCACAGAAATTGAAATCCTTGCACATGGCAGTGATACAAAACAGGCATTAGATGCATTAGAAAATCTAGTGCTGAATCGTTTTGGAGAAGATGAATGACCATCGCTTTACATGGAATGGGGGTATCAAAAGGGATTGCCATAGGTAAAGTCCATATCGTCAAACGTGATCAACTTGATATTCGTAAGTACAGCATAAAGAAACACCTCATTGATGAAGAAATAAAACGTTTTGAAAATGCACTGGCTAATGCAAGACAACAACTCAGAGCTATTCGTGAACACATTCCTGAAGCGACTAGCGACGATATAGAAGCTTTTATCGATACACACCTGTTGATGTTGGATGATGCTGCTCTGACAGAAGAACCCATGCGTTTGATAAAAGACCTTTCGTGTAATGCTGAGTGGGCGCTAAAGCTACAGCGTGATGCACTGGTCACCGTGTTTGACGAAATGGATGACGCTTATTTACGCACACGGAAAGACGATGTGGATCATGTAGTCAACCGTATCCACCGCGTGCTACTCAACCAAACGCCATTGCAGCATGAAAAACCTGATCAGAGACTTACGGGTTATATTGTTCTCGCCAACGACTTAACACCTGCCGACACCGTTCTCATGCAACACCATGGTATTGTGGCTTTTGCGACAGAGTCCGGGGGGCCAACGTCACACACCGCCATCCTGGCACGGAGTCTTGGTATTCCAGCGATCGTCGGCATACATAATGCCCTGCGTTATATTAAAGACGACGACGAACTTATTCTGGATGGCTCTCGCGGCATCATCCTCTTAAACGCAGACAAACAAGAACTCTCACACTATCGTCGTTTGCAAAAAGAAGAAAAACGCTATTTCAGTAAACTTGGCAGACTAAAAAATAAACCTGCCATCACTCGTGACGGGATCACTATAAATCTGCACGCAAATATTGAGCTACCAAAAGATTTCGAAACCGTTGTTGAAGTAGGTGCCAGTGGTGTCGGTCTGTATCGCACAGAATTTCTTTATATGAATAGAAGCACACCGCCAGACGAAGCAGAACATTATGCAACCTACACGGAGGTCATCGATGTCCTGAAAGGTTTGCCACTAACCATTCGCACACTAGATCTGGGCGCAGATAAACAAGTTGATGGTGGCAGACAAAACGGCCCAGTGGCGACCAATCCGGCACTGGGCTTGAGAGCCATCAGGTTATGTTTGAAGGAACCAGCTTTGTTTCGTCCACAATTGCGCGCCATTATTCGCGCCTCTGTGCATGGACCCGTACGTGTCATGATTCCCATGCTTTCCAACACCCATGAAATGCAACAGGTTCTACAAATGGTCGAGGATATTAAAAAAGAACTGAGTGAACTCAATATCCCTTATGATCGCGAACTACAAATTGGCGCCATGATCGAGGTTCCTGCTGCTGCCATCTGTGCTGACATTTTCGCCAGACAACTGGATTTTCTCTCCATTGGAACTAACGATCTGATTCAATACACCATGGCCATCGATCGTGTTAACGATGAGGTCAATTATTTATATGATCCTCTTAATCCCGCAGTGTTAAAACTAATTCATAACACTATCAAGGCCGGGGGAAAAGAACGCGTCCCAGTAGCAATGTGTGGAGAGATGGCGGGCGAAACAAGATATACCCGTTTGTTGTTAGGACTTGGACTACGCGAATTCAGTGTACATACCGCCAGCCTGTTAGAGATTAAACAAATTATCATTGATAGTGATGTTGGCGAACTCGAAGCACTCGCAAACAGGGCATTAAAAGCCAGCAATGGCATCGAGATCGCCAACATCATGCGCGAAGCTGACGTCTAAGCTGAAATAGTTCCTTTAAGTCTCCCTTAAAAAATCTAGTGGCATCAAGCTAATGAATTAGCTTGTTAGAGTAAATTCCACTGCCTATTCTTTTTTCTGACTGCTACACTTATGTCATCTATTCAGGGCTTTAATCATGAATGATCTGACACAAGGAAACGCACCCCAAGACACGGTATCGCAGCTGCACGAGCTGCTCACAAGCGAGTCACGTGATCACGTTCGCAAATTGTTAGCAGAAATGCATTCGTCAGAGATTGCAGATTTTCTGGAAAGCTTGCCAAGTAAACCCCGTGAAATCGTATGGAGCCTGATCGATCCGGAGCGAGAAGGCGAACTCCTTACACATCTGCAAGGCGCAGTTCGTAGTGAACACCTCGAACAAATGCAGCCGCATGAGGTGGCTGCTGCCACCAAGGATCTGCAGACTGACGATGTCGCCGACATTATTCAGGATCTACCAGAAGAAGTTCAGGAAACTGTTCTGCGTTCCATGGACGAACAAAATAGATTACGACTGTCTTCAGCTTTATCTTATCCTGAAGATTCTGCAGGCGGCCTGATGAATACGGATGTTATTCCTATACGCGCCGATGTCTCGCTGGATGTTGTCATACGTTACCTCAGACGCTTAGAAAATATCCCTGAAAAAACAGATAACCTGATGGTCATCGACAGAGAAAGCCAATATTTAGGCACACTTTCAGTGATCGATATTCTAATTGGGAACTCAGAAACAAGCGTCGGAGAATTAATGAAAGAGGACACCGGCATCTCTGCCGATCTTTCCGCCAGTGAAGTTGCCAAAGTCTTCGAACAACGAGATTTGGTTTCTGCCGCGGTCGTTAATGCCGAGGGAATGTTGCTCGGGCGTATTACGGTTGATGATGTGGTCGACGTGATTCAGGATGAAGCGGAGCAAACCGTCAGAAACATGGCAGGTCTGGGTGATGAAGATATGTTCGCGCCCATATTTTCCAGTACTAAACGTCGAACCATCTGGCTTGGCATCAATCTGGCAACCGCCTTTCTTGCCGCCTGGGTCATCGGCCGTTTTGAAGATACCATTGAACAACTAGTCGCACTTGCCGTGCTTATGCCTATTGTCGCGGGCATGGGGGGTGTTGCTGGTAGTCAAACCTTGACCATAGCCATTCGAGGGATTGCCATAGGTCAGTTGACTAAAAGCAATGCCAAAGCTTTGATGTTAAAAGAGGCCGCAGTGGGTCTTCTTAATGGCTTGATGTGGGCCTGCGTGGTTTCTGTCATTGTTATTTTCTGGTTTGATGACATTTCGCTGGGTTTAATTATTGGTGTGGCAATGATTGTAAATTTGATTGTTGCTGCGTTGGCCGGGGCGGTGATTCCTTTGGCTTTGAAACGGTACGGGGTTGATCCGGCAATTGCTGGGGGCGTTTTGTTGACTACTGTAACTGATGTGGTTGGATTTATGACTTTTCTTGGATTGGCGACGATGTTTTTGGTTTAGTGGTTGATTTTCGTCATACCCAATCAATTATCGTCATGCCGGCCTTGAGCCGGTATCCAGTCAACCAATCTCGCCTGAAAGGCGAACATTAATTTATCTGTAAGACCTCTTCATTATCACATTATCGGTTTCGTCTTCATGACGACTTACTTTTCTTTAAAGATAAGTAAGCAAAAGAACCTTTCCCTAATGTCTTCTCCTGCGGGTTCCTGAATTTAGCTTGATGGCCAACGCGCCGTCCACAGGCTCATCCCTGATCCGGTGGACTAAAAATCAGCCTATCCTTAACATTCTTACTTCACAGCGCTAAAGGAATAGAGATGAAAAAACCTCACATCAAAGTTTCTTCTAAAAATGGCGCGCTTTTAGTTTATATATCCAATAAACGCGCCATTTTGGCTCACTATCAACAAGTTAGCTGTCAAACATGAACGATGATAAAAATTCAGCTGTTGGACTGACAAAAGTAATTTCAATTATATATTTCATGTTGGGACTAGAAATTTTTGTTGCAGTCTTTAATGAGATAGAAATAAATGGAATGTTATTAAATTGGAAATACGATATATGGGCGCCAATATTAATAATGATTGTTGCATTGGGAACAATAAGAAAAACAAAATGGAGCGATGGTCTTCTTCCCCATTATCCTTGGTCATCCTTATTGGTGCGCCCATTGGAACAATTTTAGGCGGTTTTATGCTCTGGCAATTAACCAAATATCGTGCTGCGTTTACACGATGGTATTAGCAGCTAACGACCGGCTCAATATCAGCGCGCAAAAAGCAATACACTTGGGGGCAGACCACGTTTTTCGAGCCTTTGATTACCATGGCTCAAAACCAAGGGGTTTTCTCCCCTTATATCGTGCCGAGCAGATGAATGATTTTAAGGTTATTTGAACAGGACGTTCAAATAAGCGGAACCAAGACAGGAGTCTTGTTTCCGCGACCTTAAGAAATCATGCATCTGTGAGGGAGTCCGCAGGACATGATCTCAGGGGTGTCTTTTTTTGATGTGTAGGACGCACGAATGTCGCGGGTGCATGGATGCACAAGAGCGACCCTGGGTACTTCATTTTTTGGACAAGCAAAAAAGAAGTGCCTCGCCGTTAAAAGGCGAAACCAAAGCTAAAACGAATCCTCGATTTCAAATCTGCCAAAACATATACAATGGAATAATTGTTGACAGGCCGCATTTCTAGACGAGAATTAAATAAATGACAAATCTATACCAACTTCCCGATGACTTGCCTGTTCCGTTTGATGATGGGGCGTGTGATCATCTTGAGGGGATGTTGTTGCCTTCGTTGTTGCTTGAGACCAGTTCTGGTCGTTCGCTGAATCTTTCAGAAGTAGAAGGCATTGTTGTTATTTTCTTTTATCCTATGATTGGAAGTCCTGATTCGCCGCCGATGGCGGACTGGAATGATATTCCTGGCGCGAGGGGTTGTACGCCGCAGACATGTTCTTATCGGGATGCTTATCAGCAGTTAACAGAATTAGGCGCGCAGATTTTTGGAGCGAGTGCTCAGGCTATTGATGAACAGCGTGAGGCGGCATCGCGTTTAGAATTACCTTTTGAGCTTTTAAATGATTCTGCATTTGTGTTTACAGAATCGCTTAAGCTGCCCACGTTCGAGTATCATGGGATTAAAATGATCAAACGATTGACGCTTGTGATTGTTAGCGGTGTAATTCGGAAGGTATTTTATCCGGTGTTCCCGCCTAACGAAAATGTTGTTCACGTCTTGGCTTGGCTAAAGCAGGGAATGCATTAAAATTAGTAAGCTAAAATTAGTAGCCGGAGACAGATCACTAATTAATTAAAAATTATGAATAACGAAGAAATAAAAACCGGATTGAGAAGGATCTGGGTGCGCTATGAGAATATGAAGTTTGCTGTCATAGCTGCAGCAATGCTAGCTATTCTTGGAACTGCGTTTCTTCGTGTCATTCCCTTATTAGGTATTGCCACTGAATTTTTTGCCTTCTTAATGGCTTATTATTTTTGGTTGCGCTATTTTTCAAGCCCTTGCCCGAAATGCGGAGATAGATTCACTGGCCTCTGGGGTAAATCCTTGTTTGGGTTTGCTCGCCCTGCTAAATGTCAGAACTGTGGTCTTCCTGCAGGCGGTTGGTCTGAAGATATAAAGAAGCTCGATAAAAAACAATAACAAACTTTACCAGCTAAATAACACCCACTGCGGAACGATAATATCCTGATTGATATCGTTCGTGCTTCGCTCCATTTCCCCGTCACCATCCATGTCTATCAGATAATACGTTGGCCCAACGAAAGGCACGACTTTAACTTTATACAGATTACCGTTAACACGATATTCGGTAATGGTCGCATCTTCCTGGCGAATAATGGTTACTTCTGGCTCGAGAACAGCGCCACTTTCTACAGGATCAGGCAGATCAGGCGGGGCGGGGGCGTCTACGAAAACAGGCGCATTTTCTTCTAGGTCAGCAGCAAGCACACAAACAGGCGCTAGCAACAGTGCGCTCAGGCTTAGATACATGCTAAAGCTCAGTCTTGATAATATTTTTCTCATCTGCCTCTTCCTTTTCCGATAAACCCGTCATGGGTCTTATCAACCAACGCCAAGTGTAACAAAATCACTCTGTAAAACCATATCTATCCCATGAAATACCGCTTAAATATTCAATATAGTCCGAATCTAGTGTCCGAATAGATGGGCAGATTTTATTTGTTCATTCATAATGCAGGCACACTAATTTCATCTTCGATAGACAGGGCCTCTACAGAAACTGTTTCGGGTAGTGTTACAGGAATTCGGCTTTATTAAAGACACAATAAAAAATGAACAATAAAAAATTCGTTCTGATCGACGGCTCATATTACATGTTCCGCGCTTATCACGGCATGCCCGAGCTAACCAATGGTAGCGGCGAGCCGACTGGGGCAATTTATGGTGTCATTAACATGGTGCGTAAGTTGTTTAATGAATACCAGCCCGATTATCTGGCCGTCATCTTTGATGCCAAAGGCAAAACCTTTCGTAATGATCTCTATCCGGACTATAAAGCGCATCGTCCACCAATGCCGGACGATCTTGTCTGCCAGATAAGTCCCATCCACGATCTCATCCGTGCGCTCGGGATTCCTCTGTTGATGATTGATGATGTAGAAGCGGACGATGTTATCGGTACGCTGGCAACCCAGGCCAGCCAACAAGGCTTAAAAACTTATATCTCCTCCGGCGACAAGGATCTTGCGCAACTGGTGGATGATCACATCATTCTGGTCAACACCATGAGTAATGTGATTCTGGATCATAATGGTGTCGTCGAGAAATATGGTGTGCCGCCTTCGAGCATCATTGATTATCTCGCTTTAATGGGTGATAGCGCTGATAACGTCCCAGGCATCCCCAAGGTCGGCCCAAAGACCGCCGTCAAGTGGTTGGCTGAACATGGCTCTCTGGAGAAAATTGTTGAAAATGCCGATCAGATAAAAGGCAAGGTTGGAGAAAATCTGCGCGCCAACCTGGAGCAACTACATTTATCGAAAGAATTAGTCACGCTGAAGCTTGATGTTGAACTGGATTTCAAACCGCACGAGCTGGTGCAAACAACACCAGACAAAGATGCGCTCAGAGAGGCCTATACTCGCTGGTGTTTTTTTTGTTGGTTTTCTTATCTACACAACCCATAAAAAAAGAACGACTCTCGGCCGCAAACCAGAGTGCAGACAGATCTGCCATCAGCCAAACCAAAACAGGAAACAGCTGCCGAAACCACTGTGCCCGCACACAAAAATAACCACAAAACAAAGATGGACATCAAAACCACCGATAAACAAGAATATGAAACCATCTTTACCTTAAAAGATCTGGATCGTTGGTTAGATAAACTGCAGCAGTCTGAGCTATTCGCTTTTGATACTGAAACAACCAGTCTCGACTATATGCAGGCGCAGCTGGTTGGCGTTTCCTTTTCGACAACGCCAGGTGAAGCTGCCTATGTACCTGTCGGTCATGATTATGAAGGTGCGCCAGAACAGTTATCTCGTGACGTGGTCTTGGAAAAACTTCGGCCATTGCTTGAAGATCCCAATAAGGCCAAGCTGGGTCAGAACCTGAAATACGATAAAAATGTTCTGGCTAATTACGATATCCATCTGACCGGCATTGCCCATGACTCCATGTTGCAATCCTATGTGATAGACAGCACCGCCAGCCGTCATGACATGGATACTCTGGCGTTAAATTATTTACAACGCAGCACCACACACTACGAAGATATTGCTGGCAAAGGAACGAAGCAAATTACATTCAACAAGGTGACTATCGAAGAGGCCGCGCCTTATGCTGCGGAAGATGCTGACATTACATTACAACTGCATCAGAATTTTTGGCCTGAACTACAAAAAAATAAAAAACTACAACATGTTTACGAGACCCTGGAAATTCCTCTTCTCTCGGTCTTGTCTCAGGTTGAGCGCAATGGCGTCATGGTTGACGCGGAGATGCTTGCTCAACAGAGTATTGAACTCGAATCTCGCATGGGCGAGCTGGAACAGCAAGCACATGATCTGGCAAAACAAACATTCAATATTGCCTCACCGAAACAGATTCAAAAAATTCTCTACGAAGACATGCAATTACCAATCCTGGCAAAAACCCCAAAAGGGCAGCCGTCTACGGCAGAGTCTGTATTACAAGAACTGGCTCAAGATTATGATCTGCCTCGCTTGATTCTGGATCACCGTAGCCTGAGTAAATTGAAGAGCACCTATACGGATAAATTACCAGGACAAATCAATGCCGATACTGGCCGAGTACACACTTCTTATCATCAGGCTGTTGCTGCGACAGGCCGTTTGTCATCTTCCGATCCAAATTTGCAAAACATCCCCATAAGAACTGAAGAAGGCCGACGTATCCGCCAGGCTTTTATCGCACCGCCAGATTGTGTATTGCTGGCAGCAGATTATTCCCAAATAGAGTTACGCATCATGGCACACCTTTCCCAAGATAAGGGGCTGTTAGAAGCCTTCAGTCAAAATGAGGATGTACATAGAAAAACAGCCGCTGAAGTTTTTTCGACGACAGTCGAGGAGGTAAGCAATGATCAACGACGCGCGGCCAAAGCGATTAATTTTGGTCTGATCTATGGCATGTCGCCCTTTGGCCTTGCCAAACAACTGGGCATTACTCGAAGTGAAGCCAAAGATTATGTCGATCGGTATTTTGAACATTATCCTGATGTTAAAAATTATATGGAAACAACCCGGGAACAAGCCAGAGAACAAGGCTATGTTGAAACCGTCTTTGGCCGCCGTTTATACTTGCCTGAAATTAATGCACGAAATGCCGCACGTCGACAATATGCCGAAAGAACCGCTATCAATGCGCCCATGCAAGGCACCGCCGCAGACATCATTAAACGTGCGATGATTGATATTCAGGACTATTTGAATAAAAATAATCCTGACATTAAACTCATCATGCAGGTACATGATGAATTAGTCTTTGAAATACCTGAAAACAAGATAGAGAGTCTAGAACCTGAAATCAGAAATATAATGACGCGTGCCGCAAAATTGTCTGTGCCATTATTGGTCGACATAGGAACCGGCAATAATTGGGACGCAGCCCACTAAACAGGTATTATTCACCAAAATTATTATTCTAAACACACTAAAAAAAATAGAGCCCAAAAAACATAACCTAGGCAACTATATAATTACCTAACAGGATATAACGATGCTTTTAATTCCAGCCATTGATATTAAAGACGGTAAATGTGTGCGCCTGAAACAGGGGCGCATGGACGACGAAACTATCTATGCAGACAATCCCCTGGATATGGCCAAACGCTGGGTTGATGCCGGCGCAAGACGCTTGCATCTGGTAGATCTGGATGGCGCGCTGGCAGGAAAACCGGTTAATGCAAAGGTTGTACATGATATCGCTAAAGCCTATCCGGATATTCCGATTCAGATTGGCGGCGGCATTAGAGACGAGGAGACCATTCAAGCCTATCTCGATGCGGGTGTCAGCTATGTCATTATCGGCACCAAGGCCGTAACCGCACCACACTTTGTTTCTGATGTTTGCCTGGAATTTCCCGGACACATTATCGTAGGCCTTGATGCCAAAAACGGGAAGGTTGCCACTGATGGCTGGTCAAAACTATCACATCATGACGTTAATGATATGGCCAAACATTTTCAAGATGATGGGGTGGTGTCAATTATATTTACCGACATTGGTCGTGACGGCATGATGAATAACGTCAATACAGAAGCAACCGTTGAGCTTTGCAAGCATATTTCTATTCCCGTGATTGCCTCCGGCGGCATTACAAACCTAGATGATATTCGTTCACTAGCCGCAGTTGCAGACGAAGGCATTGAAGGCGCTATTACGGGCAGAGCGATCTACGAAGGCACCCTTGATTTCGCCGAAGCACAAAAACTTGCTGACAAGATTTGCACCAATAAAAAAAATGACCTTAGCTAAACGCATTATTCCTTGTCTCGATGTTGATGCCGGTCGCGTGGTTAAGGGCGTTAAATTTTTAGACATAAGAGATGCTGGCGACCCTGTTGAAGTTGCACGACGTTATGACGAACAAGGGGCTGACGAAATAACTTTCCTGGACATTACGGCAAGCAGCGATGATCGCGAAACGATGGTTCATGTTGTTGAACAAGTTGCCAGTCAGGTGTTTATCCCGCTGACCGTTGGTGGTGGCATACGCACAATTGAAGACATCCGCCGCATGTTAATCGCAGGGGCGGATAAGATCAGTATCAATACAGCTGCGATTAAAAATCCTGATTTTGTTGGAGAGGCTTCATCGCGATTCGGCTCACAATGTATTGTGGTCGCCATCGACGCCAAGTGTATTTCCACAGAACCCCAGTCCAAGCGCTGGGAAATATTTACCCATGGGGGTAGAAACGCTACTGGTATAGACGCAATAGAATGGGCCATCAAAATGGAGCAACAGGGCGCTGGCGAGATATTACTGACCAGCATGGATCGAGACGGTACACGCGACGGTTTTGATCTGGAGTTAACCAGGGCAATCAGTGAAGCCGTGAATATTCCCGTCATTGCATCTGGTGGCGTCGGAAATCTCGAACATCTGGCAGAGGGCGTGCTAGAAGGCAAGGCCGATGCAGTTTTAGCGGCCAGCATCTTTCACTTCGGAGAACATACCGTACAAGAAGCAAAGACTGTTATGAGTAATCGTGGGATTGAGGTACGTAATTAAATGTCTTCCCCAAAGACAGAGGCATGGTTAGACGCAGTAAAGTGGAATAATGACGGTCTGGTTGCTGTGATTGCCCAGGATTTTAACTCAGGCGATGTCTTGACTCAGGCCTGGATGAGCCGCGAAACACTGGCCCTGACAGAAGCAGAAGGCCGCGCAGTCTATTGGTCTCGATCGCGAAAGAAAATCTGGTACAAAGGTGAAGAATCTGGACATGAGCAAATCATCAAGGAAATTCTTCTTGATTGTGATAATGATGCATTGCTCTTGAAAGTAGAACAGATGGGCGGAATTGCTTGCCACACAGGACGTGCCCGGTGCTTTCACCAACGACTTGAAGACGGTCGTTGGGTAACAATAGAACCAGTGATAAAAGATCCAAAAGACATTTATAAGAAATAAGATCTGTAAATAGGCCCTCCTCAGCGATACAATCGCTCAAACGGTATCAAAATATTCTCATTAATCGTGGACTTCAAACATGGCCAGCGATGTACTCGTCAAATTAGCCCAAACACTGGAAAGCAGAAAAAATGCAGCGCCAGATTCATCCTATGTCGCGACGCTTTATGCAAAAGGTATCGATGAAATCCTGAAAAAGATTGGCGAAGAAGCCACTGAAGTCGTGATCGCTGCAAAATCAGGAGAAAAAACCGCTATAATTAATGAGACGGCAGATCTGTGGTTTCACACGCTGGTAATGTTGGCACAACAAAATTTGAGTCCTGATGATGTCTTGTCAGAGCTCGATCGAAGAATTGGCTTGTCCGGTCTCGAAGAAAAAGCCAGTCGCCAAAAATAAGTCGCAAACAAATACGGAGAGATATCATGGGTTTTGGCATAACAGAATTAATCATTGTCCTGGTCATCGTCATTTTACTTTTCGGTACAAAAAAACTGCGCAGCCTGGGGGGTGATTTGGGCGGGGCTCTTAAAAGTTTTCGCGGAGCAATGAAGGATGTTGATGAACTTGAACAGCCTGAAAATAAAGAACATGAAAACAGCGGCTCAATCATTGAAGGTGAAGTAGACAAAACCACAGAAAAATAGCTAGATATTTAAACTTGTTCTGACCTACAAACCTTCATTCCACAAGGGAGGATCCAAAAATCTTTAGTACCTCCAACAACATTTATATAAATCATCAAACCACTTATTTATTTTAGATATGAACCATGTTTGACATAGGTTTTTGGGAGCTCGTTATAATCGCGGTCATCGCGTTACTTGTCGTAGGTCCCGACAAGCTTCCTGCTTTTGCACAACAGGCAGGAAAATGGATTGGCAAAATTCGTCGCATGAAAAACAATCTACAAAGAGAATTAAAACAGGAATTATCTTTAGATGAAGGAAAAGAATTTAAACAACAGCTGAGCGACCTTGATGATTTGATGAAAAATGCACCAGATCAAGATCCTGCTTTTCTAGCCGAAAGTGATCGAAGTAATAAAAAAACAGACAGCTGAAAAAAAATATGTCTGTAAACAAGCAAGAAAACATTAATGATGTCGATCGAAGAGATGCGCAACCTTTCGTGTCTCATCTCATCGAGTTACGCTCAAGACTTTTAAAAAGCCTGGGAGCTGTCTTACTGGTGTTTTCTTGTTTGTTTTATTTCGCCAACGATATCTATAGTCTTGTTGCCGCGCCTCTGGTTGAACAACTGCCGCCCGGAAGTTCTATGATCGCAATAGATGTAGCAGCACCGTTCCTGGCGCCTTTTAAACTCACCTTATTTACTGCCATCTTTATTAGCATGCCCTACCTGCTCATTCAAATATGGGGTTTTGTCGCGCCGGGTCTTTATCAACAAGAACAGCGTTTTGCTCGCCCCTTAATTGTCAGCAGCATCCTTTTGTTCTATGCAGGAACAGCATTCGCTTACTTTATTGTTTTCCCGCTCGTCTTTGGTTTTTTTAATGCCGTCACCCCGGAAGGCGTTGCGGTAATGACAGATATGAGTAGATATCTTGATTTCGTGCTGAAAATATTTTTTGCCTTTGGCCTGGCCTTCGAGGTGCCCGTGGCAACGGTACTTTTGATCTGGAGTGGCTTTACTTCAGCAGAAACACTAAAACAAAACCGGGCCTATGTCATCGTCGCCGCTTTTGTCTTTGGAATGCTGTTAACGCCGCCCGACGTTGTATCCCAGATATTATTGGCGCTCCCCATTTGGCTATTATTCGAGGTAGGCCTTTTCTTTAGCCTAAGACTGCCAGCGAATACAAACACCATCAATCAAGACGATCAGTAAGCAAGCCTAAATGCTTTTCAATATTGCTGCCGATTCTAATTTGTGGCATGGAGGCTTCTAGCTCCTCTTCAGTCTCTCGTGTTTCAATATCTCTTTTTGCACCAGAAAATGCTGTCGGAAGATCACGACCGGTCTTCAGGTGTTTACCAAACAACGCTTCTCCAAAATAAGTGTAATCACCGTCATGCCCACAACCAAACGACATTTTATCTTTGTCCGAGGCTGTCATAATCAACGTATTTTCATTAATCAAAGGATCTATAAAGCCGCCGGAGTAACAAGCCGAAACCACGATCACACGCCATTTTATTCCAGACCGATCCAGTATGTTTTTGATCTTGCCCGGTTCAATATCATTCATATCCAGCGGATAATAATCAATTGAAAGTTTATGATCTTTAGACCCATGTGATGTCAGCATAAGAAACAGAATGTCTTCTTCAGGATTCATAATCTCGGCCATTGCCATTACTGCTGATTCAAGATTATGTGCATTTGCCAAAGGCTGTGTTTTTACTGTCTTTGAATTATTAATTAACAATAACGACCTGTCTTTGGTGTCAAACCGATCATCAAACAATTGTTTAGCTAGTTTTGCTTCATTCATAAACACGTCTTCATCTGCATAACCCGCTAACCCCAGAAAATATAAATCTGTGACTCCGGCTCTTTCAGGCAACAGGCTCTCAGTTATTTGGCTGACCAGCTCATTTTGACGATAAAAAGTATTTTCAACATTGATGCTCTCGTTGTTTTTTATAGCTTTAATATTGGCCGAAAAGTCGGCATGCCAAAGCGGCTGTTGTGGCAATTGAAACAGGGGTACGTAATTGATAATCCCATATAAAGTGACCAGCAAGACGGATCTGAAAACATTTGTGTGATAATACTTGCGGACACATTTCAATATAATTGCCAGATACCATGCCAGGTAAAGATAAAAAATCGTCCAGCTTATCTGGTAAGAATCAAACCATGTTTGTTTTTCTGCGAGCCAGTCAACAAGCAAATAAATTCCCCAGACAGAGGGAACGACAGCAAGAAAAATAATCATGACATTAACTATGCTTGCCATATCTTTTTCTATTTGTGCAATGATCGCGACACTGATAAAAAACAAGAGATACAACGTCGCCTGATACGTCAGACCATAAATATTGAATATATTGTTCGGGGAAGTGTCAAAATAATCATAAGAAAACGAAAGAAAAAAAGACACTATTAATAACAAACAAAGCTGTATAAAGCCAAATCTGAATTGCCACAGATCGGTAGGGATGAATAAGGCGAGCCGGGTTCCCGACCAAAGATTCTGAGCCAGCTTTACACACGGTTCAATTAAAAATTTATTCACGTGCTGAGCAAAGTCAATTGATATAGTCTTTTATACAATTCAATATCGCCTCAAGATTGCTCCCACGGTAGACTTGCCACTCGCCAACCATTCGTTGTGTTTCTATGTCCATTGTTATCCAGATCGCCCTCAAAACCATCTTCGATGTTATAAAGATTATTGAACCCTTGCTGAACAAGTTCTTCTGCCGCCGCCTGTGAGCGTTTACCACTTCTACATATTGCTAATATAGCGAGAGACTCGGGATCCTGACCTGCATCTGTTCGCTTGATCAGCGCTTCACGAACTTTTTTTACAAATTGAGCATCGACACTCCAGTCAGGTGCGTCCATCCACGGGATGTGCAGGGCATTGAGTGGATGCCCGACGTAGTCATATTCCATGCTGGTTCGAACATCCAATAAGACTGCTTGTGGATCGCCTTCAAGAATTTCCCATGCTTGCTGTGGGGATATCTCTTTTATTTTTGATTCTGACATAATGATCTATACCTGATTTATCATGGCCGAAGCTTATCCTACTCTGGCAGGGAGAATCAAAAAACACAAGCTCTGTTACTTGTTCTGGATTTATGATGGAATACGCTATTTACATAAAATAATAATGATTAAAATACGAAACAAATTACGAGGAGATGTCCATGACAATGGATGATAAAGACGGCGTGATCTGGATGGACGGAGAATTTGTCCCCTGGAGAGAGGCAAAAGTACACGTCCTTACACATACCCTGCACTACGGTATGGGTGTATTCGAAGGCATTCGCGCCTATCATGCTAAAAATGGTACCGCCATCTTTCGCCTGCAAGCACATACTGATCGGCTCTTTGGCTCAGCACATATTCTTAATATGCCGATGCCTTTTGATAAAGCGACGATCAGCAAAGCGTGTCTTCAGGCTGTTGCAAAAAACAATCTTGATTCGGCCTATATACGACCTATGTGTTTTTATGGATCAGAAGGCATGGGCTTGCGTGCTGATAATCTTAAGGTTCACGTAATGATTGCCGCCTGGTCCTGGGGCGCTTATCTTGGCAGTGAAGGTCTGGAAAAAGGCATTCGCATTCGAACCTCTTCTTATACGCGTCATCATGTCAATATAACCATGTGCAAGGCCAAGGCGAATGGTAATTACCTTAATTCCATGCTGGCTTTACAAGAGGCCCTGGATTGTGGCTATGACGAAGCCCTGCTGCTTGATACCGAGGGCTTTGTCGCAGAAGGTAGTGGTGAAAATATCTTCATCGTTCGAGACGGCGTTCTTTATACGCCTGATCTGAGCTCCGCATTAGAAGGCATCACCAGGGATACAATTTTTGCCTTGGCGAAAGAGAAGGGTTTGGAAATACGCGAAAAAAGAATCACTCGAGATGAAGTCTACATTGCAGAAGAGGCATTTTTTACCGGCACCGCAGCGGAAGTAACTCCGATTCGTGAGCTGGATGGGCGTATAATTGGCGAAGGACGGCGCGGCCCAATCACGGAAATAATTCAAAAAGACTATTTTGATCTTGTGCATGGGCGTTATGAACATAAACCGGAATGGTTAAGCTACATATAAAGGAGATCCTCGTGAACGATCAACAAGCTTTAAAAACACCTAACGACAAAAAAACTTACGAGGTTGAACGTGCCCAACTGCCTTTACATTGCCCGACCCCTGAAATGAGTCTATGGAATTCTCACCCCCGGGTTTTTTTGTCTATAGAGGAAAGCGGCCGTGCGGCCTGCCCCTATTGTGGTACCGTGTTTACATTAAAAGATGAATGATCAACCGGCCCACCAGAGAAGGTGACAGCAGAGAATAAACAGACCCATGTGATCTGGCGCATTAGTGATGGCAAGACCGGGCATGGTTCGCAAAGCAAGGGCTTGGTTAAAGCGTTAAATCAGATTCAGCCGTGTGATTGCCATGATATTGAGCTTTCTGACGGAAAAAACGGAATGCTGGATTTCCTTTTCAAACATTTTCCTTTAGGTAAAGAATTGCCTGATCCAGACATTATCATCGGCGCAGGGCACGAAACGCATTTTCCTCTACTTTGTGCAAAACGTGCGCGCGGCGGCAAAACTATTGTTGTTATGAAACCAAGCATTCCAACAAGTTACTTCGATTTTTGTTTTATTCCTGAACACGACAGTCCAAAGACAGCTAACAACATACTTGCCACTAAAGGCGCGATAAATTGCATTTCTACTTCGACGGAGCAAATGAACGACCACGGATTAATTTTAATAGGTGGGCCTTCAAGACACTTCTGTTGGGATACTGAATATCTTCTGCAACAAATAAATGAAATTATTGAGACGCATAGAGATATCAAATGGGAAATCTCTGATTCTGCCCGCACACCGGAAGAAACAAGCCGGGCGCTGGCAAAACTACATGAGCCAAACGTAGAATATAAAAATCTCTCAAGTACTGGTGCAGCATGGCTAGGCCGGCGGCTTAATCTTGCTGCCAACGTTTGGGTTAGTGCGGATAGTGTATCAATGATCTATGAATCTCTTACTTCTGGCGCTGCTGTTGGCTTGCTTGATGTGCCGACACAGAGCTCAAGCAAGCTTACAGATAATATCGCCGGACTAGTCGAAAATAGCATGGTAACCCCTTACAACGCATGGCTAACCAAACGAAAATTAAACAAGCCTTCTGTCCAGTTAAATGAAGCTAGCCGTTGTGCTGAATATCTTTATAGCTCTGTTTTGCTGCACTAGAGTCAAACAAACCCAATGCTCTTGAATTCAAATAATCTGGGCCATAAATCATGCCTCCAAAACGTCTAAGCGTTGTCCAGTTGCTCCCTGCGCTAAATGTCGGCGGCGTCGAACGTGGCACACTGGAAGTCGCGAATGAGCTCGTTAGGCGTGGGCATCGATCCATCGTGATCTCTGCTGGTGGCAGGCTGGTTGACAAGCTTGTCGCTTCTGGCAGCGAACACCTGCAAATCAACATTGGGAAAAAATCTCTTTTATCCTTGAGACATGTCGCTTTTCTTAGACAATATTTTCACGAAGAAAATATTGATGTCGTCCACGCCCGTTCCCGTTTTCCTGCCTGGCTAACCTATCTTGCCTGGAGAAAAATGGATGAGTCTTCCCGGCCAAGGTTTGTCACTACTGTACACGGACCTTATCGTGTTAATCCCTACAGCAAAGTAATGACCAAAGGTCAGAACGTCATTGCTACTTCCGGATTTATTTTAGATTATATTAAAAATAATTATCCCGCTGTTGATAAAACCAAGATCACACTGATTCACAGAGGCGTATCAAACACAGAGTTTCCTTTTAACTACAAGCCCGACGATGATTGGTTAAAAGCATGGCATGAACAACATTCAACACTATCGGATAAATTTATCTTAACCATGCCTGCACGCGTGACCCGTTGGAAAGGACACGAAGATTTTCTTGAAATTTTGAGGCACCTTAAACAGCAGGGTGTTCCGATCCATGGCTTGATCGCAGGCGGACCTCACCGTCGCAAAACAGGCTATCTTGATGAGCTAAAGGAAAAATCACGTTCACTTGGGCTGGAAAATGAAATTACTTTTCTAGGCCACAGAAATGATATTAAGGAAATAATGTCGATCTCAAATATCGTTTTATCCTTAGCCAAAACACCAGAGGCTTTTGGCCGCACCGCTCTTGAGGCTTTGTGTTTAGGCATACCCGTTATTGCCTACAATCATGGTGGTGCTGCCGAAGTACTGGCGGAGATGTATCCTAATGGTCGTGTTGAGCCAAATAATACTATCGCTGTCTCTGATAAGGTGATCTCTTTTTACAAAAATCCGGTGTCCGTGTATGACAAAAATTTCTTTACGCTTGATAAAATGCTTGATAAAACGCTGTCTCTTTATTCTGAAGCATCATTATAAATCTTTTTTCTCCCTCGAGCTTTCCTTACAAAGAGAATGAATTACAAATATAAGTATCACGCCCTGCGTCGCGACTGTTTTAATTTTTCCTTGTTGGCTCATCGAGACTTTGATGCCATGCTGATTACCATGCATCAGTCTGGAACCCATTGGCTGCAATACATGCTGACATTAGCTTTGGTTGAGAAATTAGGCCTGGACATGCCAGAATATATACAAAGCGACTTGTTTTTCGGAAACCCCTCCTCTTATCAAGATAACAGCGAGAGGATTAGAATTGCCGGCTCACACTCCATTCCACACGCTCTGGTTGGCTCAACACTGTTTAATAAAATATTACACTTTCCCAAATACCTTGTTTTGGTTAGAGACATGCGCGACTCATTGGTTTCAAACTATGAAAAATGGAAAGATCATTCTGAATATAAAAATTTTTCAACTTTTCTCCGCGGCGATGAAAAAGGTAAACGATTTAATAGTGATATCTGGTGGTGCATACGTTTCTACAATGCCTGGGGACGGGTTCTCGCCAACGTCCCCGACACAACAATGTCTATCAAATACGAAGATCTGCTTACAAACACTTTTGATATATTAAAAACGGCCTCGGTGTTTCTGGAGCTGGAATTAGACGAGGAACAACTTAATCATGGCCTCCATGGGGCATCCAAAAGCAACATGCAGGAAAAACATAACCCGTCGGCTTTGACTGTCGTCAGAGAAGACCGCAGAGATCCTTTAGACTGGTTTTCTGAAAAAGATAAACAGTTTTTTGTTCACGCTTGCAGGGATCATCTTAAGTACGATTTCGGCTATAACTTTAACGACATGCATTAGGTTTTTCTGTCAGAATAATTACAATATTTTTGGTATAAATATATCTAGTCCAATTAAAGATCATATTTGATGGCAAATATTCTAATCATTAAGCTCGGCGCGCTCGGCGATGTCGTCATGTCAACGTCGTTGATAAAACAAATTCAATCATGTCATTCTACAGATAATCTTTTTCTACTTACGGCAAAGCCCTTTGACACAATTTTTCATAATTGGGGAAACCTGAATATTCACACGGTAAAAAGGAAGGGGCTTAAGAATAGCTTGCTCACTATTGCGTGGATTAGGCAGAATCATTTTGACTCTGTCTATGATTTGCAATCAAACGACCGAACTGGTTTGTACTGTGCACTATCGGGAATTAGCAGAAGAGTCGGCAACCACCCCCGATATCCGTATAATATTCATCCTGAAGACTCTTATCAGGGACAATGTCATATCTATAGCCGCATGCTGGCTGTACTTGAGTCCGCAAACATCCCTGTTAAACCCTGTGCGCCATCTTTGCCCGCCTCTGAAGAAGAACAACAACGCATTCGAACATGGTTAAAAGAAAACAAACTAATTGTTAATAATTTCATCATCATTCACGCAGGCGGGAGCAAACAACACCCTGAAAAACGATGGCCTTATTATGAACAACTCGCGACAAAACTGTCCTCTATGGATAAAACGATTGTCTGGATTGGAGGTAATGACGATCTTGAAATAAACCAGAGGCTTTCCTCGATCGCGGGAATAAACGCAAGCAGCGTGTTTACTTTCTCCGAACTGGCAGAGCTGGGTCGGCACGCTTCCTTCGCGATCGCAAATGATTCTGGCCCAATGCACGTTCTTTCCTGTTCTGGCGTTTCCGTTTACGGATTGTTTGGTCCAACAAACTGGCGCCGTAATCATGCTGTCGGCCAAGAGGATCGTGTAATCTCTGCCCGTACTGACGGAGATTCGCTAATTAATAACAGTTCTTTCAGGCCCGCATCACTTGAAACGATCTCGATAGATATTCTTCTCAGCCGCCTGTCTTCGGACGGGGCGCTTTAGTCTCGTGGCATCAAGAATTGTTTTTCTGATCTGCTACTACTTGTTCATATAGTTTTAAGAATTTTGGCACGACAACTTCCTTTGCATAAAACTCTTTATAATCAGACAAAGCTTGTCCTGCTTTTTTCTCTCTGTCTGTACTATCTTTAGCTGCTAATATCATAGCCTCAAACAAAGACTCAATATTGTTGACCTCGGCAAGATAGGCGTTTTTTTTATTGAGAATTTCTCTTGGCCCCTGACTTTTTGTAGATATTATTGGCTTGCCCATGGCCATGGCTTCAAGCACCGCGATACCGAAAGGCTCGTCTAGTGAGGGCAAAACAAAAACATCTACACTTTTTAGAAAGGTCTCCACATCTTTAATCCACCCAACAAATTTAACATTCTCAGCCAGCCCCAATTCTTTACATAGGTGTTTAAGGTTCTCCGACTCGGGGCCATCGCCGCCAATAAGTAACGTAACCTTTATATTGGTTTCTGTAAGTTTTTTAAATGCATTTAAAACAACGTGGAAGCCTTTTTTATGGACCATCCGCCCATAACAAGCATAAACAAGCGTTTCATTCTCACAGAATGATGCTTCAGTCACCGGATCTAGGTGTGAAAAATGAGGAATTAATTCAATCCTGCTTTCTGGAATTCCTTTTTGTCCTAGATATTCAACCTGATCTTTTGTTGCCGGTATAAATTTCGTGACATTTTTATAATATTTTAAATCGATATAGTTGTGTAATGTAACCACCAGCGGTTTTTTCAGTTGCTTACATGCTTTGCCTGCCATGTATGTTCCTCGGGACAAATGTGATTGAACAATATCTGAATCATGTTGCTGTATTTTTGTCGCAATGGCTCTCCAGGCAAAAGGATCTCTTGTGCTAAATGTTTTCACGGTGTTTAGTTTGATACCAGAAACACCTTTT
Organism: Gammaproteobacteria bacterium; assembly: GCA_047620145.1. Lineage (GTDB taxonomy): Bacteria > Pseudomonadota > Gammaproteobacteria > Eutrophobiales > Eutrophobiaceae > SMWN01. The sequence continues at coordinate 38,990 of JBLHKO010000002.1, forward strand.
AAAACTTGTTCTGTCTCAGAGCCTGGCTGACAAATAGCTAAAACATCATTCCCCATATTTACCAGCGCGCTTACAAGATCAACGAACAATCGTTCCGCGCCGCCGAATCTTTTAGCTAACATTACTTGCGTTATTTTCATTTCTTAAACTATGTTTTGTAATTGTTTAACAACATCATTAACGGAGACTTGTTCAATCTTATGCCCTTCCCCAACCAGCCAGAAGGCTTTTTCTCCCCACGGTCGGTAGCGATCAGGCTCGCCTTCCCCGAAAATAGTTAAGGTTGTAACTCCGGCTGCACTTGCCATGTGCCCCAACCCGGAATCATTTCCAACAAACACTGTTAAATATTTTTGAACAGCGACGGCCTGTAGAATATTGGTCATGCCACATAAATTAAAACAGGGCGGCTTAACTCGCGAAGAGATAAAGCCTGAGCGTTCTTTATCTCTGCTGTCGCCCAAAAAGACTATGGCATCAAAATCCTTTCCCATTTTTTCCACTAAAGACAGATAGTTTTCTTTCGGCCATATTTTTACATCAGCATTGGCGCCTGTGCCTATTCCCAACAGTCTCTTTCCGTAGTATTGACCCAGCGCCTCTTCGGCAAATTTTTCTTCTGCGTCGCTTAGCCAAACATAGCATGCCGGAGGCTGCCCTTTATAGACTTCCGAAATAATCCCGACATGCTCTTGGACAGCATGAGGCCCCGCGTTCGTTCTGTTCCTTTTTGTGAGCCTTTTTCTGGCTGGTAGCAAATAAGCCAGTCCATCAGTGCGAACATCTACAATCAGATCATAAGATTGAAACCAGAGTGACTTTAATAAGGCAGGAACACCTCTTAAAAGGTTATTTTTTTGTTTATTAAATATCTTTCCACGAAAAGGACAGTGCTTAAAAACCTCGCTGGAGCGCTGGTCGCCGACAATATCAATAACCGCGGACGGATAGCATTCATGTAAGGCTAAGAGAACCGGGGTTGTCATGATTGCGTCGCCAATATTGCTTAATGAAATAAACAATATTTTATTAATTACTTTCATACCATTCAGTATATTTCTGAGGCTGGCTTATTTACCGATACAAAATTTTGAGAAGATCTCACCGAGAAGATCATCGGCAACGAAGCTGCCGGTAATTGTTCCCAGTGATTCCTGTGCCATACGCAGATCTTCGGCGAACAACTCCAGAGTATTTTTATTTTCCAGGCGCTCTTGTCCATTGATTAAATATTCCTGCGTCTTCAATAATGCATTAAGATGACGTGCCCGCGCCATGTAACTATCTTCACTGGCGTCGCCTATTCCCGCGATGGTTTTTAATTGTTGAATCAAGGCGTTAATGCCTTCTCCTGTTTTAGCAGACAGAAAAACCTCAAATTCATTTATATTTTTATCAAGCAGTTCGTTTTTGTTATCGGCCAAATCAATTTTATTTCTTACTACAATCTTTTTTACATTTTCTGGAAGGGCATCTAATACGCGTTGTTCTTCGTTTCCCAGCTTCTGTTCATATTCTAATATCAATAATATAATGTCAGCACTACTCGCTGCGTTTAATGCGCGCTTGATGCCTTCCTCTTCAATCTCATCTCTGGTTTCTCGGATCCCGGCAGTATCTAATATATTAAGCGGAACACCTTCTATAAGAATATTTTCTTCGACAATATCCCTCGTTGTTCCCGGTATTGTGCTGACAATTGCGGCCTCTCTTCCGACAAGCCTGTTTAGCAGGCTCGATTTGCCCACGTTCGGACTGCCGACGATTGCCAACTGTAAGCCTTTGCTCAAAATCGCACCTTGACTGGCTCTTACAAGTATCTTGTCAAGATCTTCGAGACACGCAGATAATTTTTCTTTTATCTCCCCTTCTTTAATAAAAGCCACTTCTTCATCAGGGAAATCTAATACGCTTTCGATAAACATGCGTAAATTAATAAGCCTTTGTAACAGATCGTTTATGTTTTGTGAGAATTCGCCTTCAAGAGAACGTGTCGCGCTCCGAGCGGCTTGTGACGAAGCGCTATCAATTAATCCGGCCACGGCTTCGGCCTGTACCAGATCAATTTTATTATTCACAAAGGCACGCTCTGTAAACTCGCCCGGCCGTGCCTGCCTGGCCCCCAACGCAATCACACGATCAAGCAACATAGACATTACCACCTGTCCCCCATGCCCCTGAAGCTCAACAACATGCTCACCTGTATAGGATGCTGGCTGAGGGTAATAAATGAGAATGCCGCTATCGATTGTTGAACCGTCTTGCGCAAGAAAAGAGCAAAGCATGGCCTGTCTGGCCTTTAGGTCTTGGATTTGTGTGTCATTATCGATGAGCTGCCTCGCGATTGTGGCGGCGTTGGCCCCGGAAAGACGAACTACACCGACAGCTCCTCGCCCGGGCGGCGTTGCGATTGCGGCGATGGTGTCGTCAGAGGCTACCATCGTTTATCTCAAGCGCGTCAGCTCTGTGATGCTGCTGCGCGGTCGATGCTTCTGGTGATAACCCATTGTTGTGCGATAGACAGAATATTGTTTACCACCCAATATAACACTAGGCCTGACGGAAAAAATGCAAAGAATACCGTGAACACGACAGGCAATACTGACATCACCTTTTGTTGGACAGGATCCATAGGCGCAGGATTTAGTTTTTGCTGTATCAGCATGGTTACGCCCATAATTAACGGCAATACGTAAAATCGATCAGGCGCGGACAAATCATTTAGCCAGAAGATAAAATCTGCCTGTCTTAACTCAACGCTTTCAAGCAAGGTCCAGTACAGCGCAATGAAAACAGGTATCTGTATAAGGATCGGGAAACAACCTCCCAGCGGATTTATTTTTTCTTTTTTATAAATATCCATCATTGCCTGATTAAGGCGAGTTCGATCTCCTTTGTAACGATCCTTGATAGCCATCAACCGTGGCTGAACCCGGCGCATATTGGCCATGGACTTATAGCCGGCTGCGGACAACTTAAAAAATATTAGTTTCAGCATCAACGTAACCAGCACGATTGCCCAGCCCCAATTACCAGTAATGCCGTGAAATCTTTCCAGGCACCAAAATAATGGTTTTGCTAAAAACCACAAAACCCCATAATCAACCGTTAATTCTAGGCCTGGGGCAATTTTTTCGAGCTTGCCCTGACTTTTTGGGCCCATATAAAGTCTTTGCTCAACAACACTTGTCGTGTTCGGCTCAACAGTAATCGTCGGCGCTATTACGCCAATCACAAAGTGACCCCCTTCAGGCGCGAGTGTATAAAAATGATTCGTTTCTTCGTGAGTCGCGGGAACCAGCGCACTGACAAAATAATGTTGCAACATTGCTGCCCATCCATTAGCAATATCTACATTAAGATTTTCATCTTCAAGATCATCAAAGCTAAGTTTTTCATAGCGCTTTTCTGGGCTTGAAATAACCGTGCCGGTATAGGTATAAAGAATGCGAGACTCTCTTCCAGGATCGCTTCTTTGTAGTTGACTATATGCGCGTCCTGTCCAGGCCGATCCGCTTTGGTTTTCTATTTCATATCTAATATTTACCAGATAACTATCTCTGGTAAATTCATAGATCTTCGTAACCTTCAGGCCATTATCGGACTCCCATACTAACGGCACAGTAAGTTTGTTCTCTCCCGCGCTCAAGTCATAACGACTACTTTGAGCGGTAAATCTTGCTTCGTGTGTTGGCCCACCATTTTTACTTAACAGGCCACCTTGTGCGACATAAAACAAGGGAGAAGTATTGTTAAATAAAAGTATTGGTTCGTTTGGCGTGTCGAGCGCGACAGGATATTTAAGGAGCTCGACTTTATCGATCCCGCCCCCGATTTGGCCTATGCTTATTTGAAATAAATCTGTCTTGACCTTGATCGGCTCTTCGTCCGCCTTGACGGTCAGGGGAATATTATTTGTGCCACTGGGCGCTCGGCTTTGCACCTCTGGTAGCGCGGGAGCGACAGGGACGTCGACACCTTGAGCTTCGCCAGCGGCTTGTTGAGCAGTCTGCACGACAGCAACGCCGTAGTCTTTTTCCCATTCTTGCCAAAGCATTAACAGCACGAGGCTAAGCGCAACGACTAATATAAAACGCAAATTATCCATATAACTGTTATCAATCCGGAACCGGATCGTAGCCTCCTTCGTATAGCGGGTGGCAACGACATATGCGTGACGCACCCATAACAGAACCTTTTAAAGCGCCGTGTTTTGTAATTGCTTCCGCCGTGTATTCCGAGCAGGTTGGTAGATAACGACAACTAGGGCCTAGAAAAGGACTAAATATATATTGGTAAGCCTTGATCCCGGAAATTAAAATTTTCTGCATTGCGAAATTGTTTTCCAGTGTGCGTTAATTGATTCTGTGATCTTTTTTTTGTTAATAACGATTAACTTTTTGTGGGCCACTACAACAACGTCCATGCCGCCTAATATCTTTTTATGTTGGCGGAAGCTCTCTCTTACTGCTCTTTTTATATGGTTCCTGCTTACCGCACGACTCACATTCTTCTTTGATATAGCAAGCCCTAGCCTGGCTTGAGTGAGATTGTTCCTGCTGGCAAGCACAAGAAACTTTTCGTCTGCCGAGCGACAGGAAGACTTAAACACCTTTTGATAGTCCTTTGGGTTGTTAAGCCTGTTTGTTTTCGCAAAACAGCCCGTTTCTATGGACACGACATCTGTTTGACTTAGGCGGAAAGCTTCTTACGTCCCTTGGCTCGACGCGCCTTAATAATACTGCGACCTGCCTTAGTACGCATTCTCACACGGAAACCATGCTGCCGTTTTCTCTTTAATTTACTGGGTTGAAATGTTCTCTTCATCGGTTTGTTTCCGTCGTGTTTATAAGCTAATCGTAAAAAGCGCGGTATGGTACGTTTTCCAGACCTTCCCTGTCAATTCGTCTTGAAATAATAGTCTGCGACAGCTTGTGGATAAGTTATAGTATCGAGTATAGAATTCATAACGAATTTTCGTTTCTTGCTTCATTACTATTTTACCAAGAGGATTATCAACGTTGCTCAGCTCGCCATGGAATTATTGTCTTGAACGGCTAGAGGGAGAGCTAACGCCACAACAGTTTAACACTTGGGTTCGCCCACTGCAGACAGAAGAACGAGACAGCACGATTGTACTTTTAGCGCCGAATCGCTTTGTGAAAGATTGGGTACAGGAGCAATATTTCGAAAAAATAAATACAATTTTGTCCGAGAAAAATGAATTTAACCATTACTCGCTCTCATTAGAGGTTGGTTGTAAAAATATTTCCTCTGAGCCAATCACACTAAAACCAACAAACGCCCAACAAAAAACAACAAAAAATATTCAACACGCAAGTAATCTTAATCCTGATTTCATCTTTGAGTCTTTTGTTGAAGGCAAATCAAACCAGCTAGCCAAAGCCGCTTCGATACAGGTCGCTGAAAACCCCGGAAACTCTTACAACCCTTTGTTTATTTATGGCGGTGTTGGTTTGGGGAAAACACATTTAATGCATGCCATTGGTCATGAAATCATGCGTAAAAACAACAACAGTAATGTTGTTTATTTACACTCTGAGCGCTTTGTTGCTGATATGGTGAGAGCATTGCAGCACAACGCGATTAATGAATTTAAACGTTATTATCGTTCAGTTGATGCTTTATTGATTGACGACATCCAGTTTTTTGCTAAAAAAGAGCGCTCACAAGAAGAGTTTTTCCACACATTCAACGCCTTACTAGAGGGTCAACATCAAATCATCCTTACCTGCGATCGTTATCCTAAAGAGGTCTCAGGCCTGGAAGAGCGACTTAAATCACGTTTTGGTTGGGGCTTGACGGTCGCTATTGAGCCGCCGGAGCTGGAAACAAGGGTGGCAATTATTAAAAGCAAGGCGGCTTTAACAAATATAAACATCCCTGACGAAGTGTCGTTTTTTATCGCCAAGCGTTTCAGCGCAAACGTTAGAGAACTGGAAGGAGCCCTCAATAGGGTCGTCGCCAGCTCTAACCTGACACAAAAACCCATCACCCTGGAGCTGACTAAAGATGTTTTGCGAGATCTTCTCTTGTTGCAGGATAAACTAATTACTATTGAAAACATTCAAAAAACAACCGCAGAATATTACAAAATTCGTATAACTGATCTGCTCTCAAAAAGAAGAAACCGTTCGATCGCCAGACCAAGACAAGTAGCAATGAAATTATCTAAAGATTTAACTAACCATAGTTTGCCAGAAATAGGCAATGCTTTTGGTGGGAGAGACCATACAACTGTTTTACATGCTTGTAGAAAAATTACTGAACTCAGAACAACAGAGGCGAAAATAGATGAAGATTATAATAATTTAAGTAAAATTCTAACAACATGATGTGGGTAAGCTGTGTTTAAAAAATACTATTTATAAACACTTAGGTTATCCACAAGAAACAAACAAATATTTTACAGTAAATAACGGACTTATCAGAACAGTGTTACATTGATAAAACAAAGGCAAGTGTTTGAATAATATAATAAATATTATTTATATCCACAAAAAGGTACCAAGCTAATAATAGTAATAATAAGGTTTATATAATGAATTTTAATATAGAAAGAAATGAAATCTTACCTTCTTTACAAGCAGTTTGCGGTGTTATTGATAGAAGACAAGCGTTACCGATATTAAGCAATTTATTAATTGTTGTAAAAAAAGGAAAAATTATTTTTACAGGAACCGATATGGAAGTAGAGATGGTGACGGAAATAAATCACCCTTCTGAAAGCCAGGGAGAAATCACCATACCTGCGAGAAAACTATTAGATATTTGTAGGGCCTTGCCTGATGACGCTAATATAAATCTTAGTTTCAAGAAGGATCAGGTTTTAGTTAAGTCGGGTAAAAGTAAATTTACTCTAGCAACGTTACCTGCAACGGAGTATCCGTCAACAGAAGCTTTAAGCAGTAGCAATAAAATTTCACTTCCCCAGGAAGAACTAAAAGCTTTACTTGAAGACACTATGTTTTCAATGGCGCAACAAGATGTTCGTTATTATTTAAATGGTCTTTTGTTAGAGCTAGACAAAAACAGCCTTAGAGCAGTTGCCACTGATGGACACAGGCTCGCTTTAAAGGAAATTAACGTTAAAACGGGCATTGAAGAAGCACAACAAATTATCATTCCAAGAAAGGGTGTGATTGAGCTAATCAGGTTGCTAGATGGCGACGATAAAAACGTGAGTATTGAGGTAAGCCAAAACCATATTCGTGTAAGCAAAGAAAAGCTACAGTTTACAAGCAAGCTTATTGATGGAAAATTTCCTGATTATCAAAGAGTTATACCTAAAGAAGGCGCTCACCCAATTAAAACAGACAGGGAGACACTAAAACAGGGCCTAATCAGAGCATCAATACTCTCGAACGAAAAATACAAAGGCATTCGGCTTGTGCTTCAACATAACCTATTAAAAGCTTTCGCACACAACCCGGAACAAGAAGAAGCAGAAGAGGAAATAGAAATAAACTATAAAGGCGACGATATTGAAATAGGCTTCAACGTCACTTATTTGCTCGACGCACTCTCAACCATAAAAACGCAAGAAGTGATTTTAAATATATCAGACCCGAACAGCAGTTGTCTGATTCTCCCCGACGACGAATCAGAGTGTAAATATGTTGTTATGCCAATGAGGCTTTAGTCGGGATAACATAAACGAACATAAATAATGAGGCTGGAATCGTTAACCGTAAGGCAAGTTCGTAACCTTGCCGACATTCAAATTACACCAAACGCAGAAGTAAACATTATCTATGGCGAAAACGCCGCAGGTAAAACAGCAATTCTAGAATCAATTTACTTGCTCTCAAAAGCAAGATCTTTCAGAACTGCCCACATCAAAGAAGTCATCCAACACAAGCAGGAGAACCTAACGGTTTCCGCAACTCTTTTTAGAGACGACAACACGAACAAACCGGTCAAGACTGGAATAAGGAAATCTAGCAGAGAGACAGAGATTAAACACAACGGGGAGCGAGTAATGACGGTTTCACAACAAGCAAAAAACGTTGTTGTTCAAACCGCAAACCCAGACAACACAAAAGTATTGACGGGATCACCAAAAGACAGAAGAAAATGGATAGACTGGGCATTGTTCCACGTGGAACAAGACTATCTTCAAACATGGCACAGCTATCATCACTCCCTTAGAAACAGAAACGCCTTGCTTAGAAGATCAGCAAAGGATGAAGAGTTCTTTGTTTGGGAAGAGATGATGGCTGCAACAGCAGAAAGACTGGGGGAGATGTGGAGAAATTATCTTGTTCGCCTGCAGCAATACTATCAGGAAATAGCAGGCGAGCACTCCTGCGGCGGCGTAGCCTTTAGCGTAAAACAAGATAAAGCTAAAACACTCGGGTTTCTAGAGCACCTACAATCGACCAGACAGTCCGACAGAAGCGTGGGGTTTACACAGCATGGCCCACACAAGGTTGACTTTGAATTCAAAAGCCAGGACAAGCACGCCAATACGGTATTTTCCAGAGGGCAAATTAAGTTCTTCGTAACAATGCTTTCTATCGCGCAGGCCAAAGTACTAAAAGATGATAAAGGCGTGACTCCTATTATTCTGGCGGACGATCTGACCGCCGAGTTAGACAAAAAGACAGTGGTCGCGATTCTGGAGCTTTTATATAAAGACAAAATGCAGCTGTTTATTACAACAACAGAACCAGACAATATTTCAAGAAACCACAAAGAAACCTCACTGTTTCACGTGAAACATGGGAAGATAAAAAGATGTTAGAATGTGTGGCGAAACCGGCCAAAAAACAAACAGGAATTATGACCCACAAATGATTAAAAAGAAGAGACTTACGACGTATGACCTATGATTCTGGCGACATAAAGGTTCTTAAAGGACTAGACGCAGTACGCCGCCGCCCAGGAATGTATATTGGGGACACGGACGACGGTTCAGGTCTCCACCACATGGTGTTTGAGGTGGTGGACAATAGTATTGACGAAGCCTTGGCTGGGTATTGCTCAAACATTAAAGTCACAATCCACACAGACGAGTCTATTACGGTCGCCGATGATGGTCGTGGTATTCCGGTGGGAATGCACGAAGAGGAAGGGAAAACAGCGGCGGAAGTAATAATGACCGTTTTACACGCAGGCGGCAAGTTTGATGATAATTCATATAAAATTTCAGGGGGGCTGCATGGCGTCGGCATCTCTGTCGTTAATGCTCTTTCAGAGAAGCTAGTGCTTACTATTTATAGGGAAGGCCACTGTTATAGGCAGGAATACGTCATGGGGAAACCTGCGACGGAATTAGAAAAAATTTCAGAGTCAATGGCCACAGGAACAGAGGTCCATTTTCTAGCAAGCGCCGAGGTTTTTAGTCACCTTGAGTTCCACTACGATATTCTTGCCACTAGGCTCAGAGAGTTGTCGTTTTTAAATTCGGGCGTTCGAATAGAACTCAACGACGAAAGGACGGGGAAACAAGATCATTTTGAATATAAAGGCGGCATCATCGCCTTTGTAAAACATTTGAACCGGAAAAAAACGCCCTTACATGAAACGGTCATTGACATCAACACAGAGAAAGAAGGGGTTGGCGTCGAAATCGCACTGCAGTGGAATGACTCTTATCAGGAAAATATTTTCTGTTTTACCAACAATATCCCTCAAAGAGATGGCGGCGCACATCTTTCCGGTCTGCGCTCGGCGCTTACCAGAACGTTAAATAACTATATAGAAAAACAAGGGGCCGCAGCCAAGGCTAAGGTTGCAACCGCGGGGGATGATGTACGCGAGGGGCTGACGGCGGTGCTGTCAATCAAGGTTCCTGATCCGAAATTTTCTTCTCAAACAAAAGAAAAACTGGTGTCCAGTGAAGTCAAAGCAGTTGTCGAGTCAGTGGTCAATGAAAAGCTTCAGGAATTTCTATTGGAGAAACCCGCAGAAGCGCGCGCGATTTGTGACAAGATTATTGAAGCAGCGAGAGCTCGAGAGGCTGCAAAAAAAGCACGAGAACTCACTCGAAGAAAAACCGCCCTAGATATCGCCGGGCTTCCCGGCAAGCTGGCCGATTGTCAGGAAAAGGATCCGGCAAAATCAGAGCTGTTCTTGGTGGAAGGAGACTCTGCCGGCGGCTCGGCGAAACAAGGCCGCGACCGCAAGAATCAGGCAATACTTCCGCTGAAAGGTAAAATTTTGAATGTGGAGAAAGCCCGCTTCGACAAAATGTTATCTTCAGTAGAGGTCGGCACGCTGATCACCGCTCTGGGTTGTGGTATAGGTCGAGGTGAGTTTGATATCGCAAAACTTCGATATCATAGAATTATTATAATGACCGACGCAGATGTCGACGGCTCTCACATCAGGACGCTGTTGCTGACATTTTTTTATCGGCAAATGCCGGAACTCATAGAAAATGGTTACATATATATTGCGCAACCACCACTGTACAAGATTAGAAAAGGCAAAAATGAACGCTACTTGCTAGACGAGACCCAGCGCGAAGAGTATATGATGGAGCTAGCATTAGACGGCGCGGGGCTCGTCACGGGCTCAGGCGCTGCGCTGCTTGCTGGGGATGAGCTTAAGGCCGTCGCGGAAAAATATGTTGCCACTAACAGGGCCGAACAAAACCTGTCTCGTCGTTATCATCCGGAAATTATTAAGTCCGCCTTAAAGCTTCCTGCGTTGACCGCAGAAGATCGTTTGGATCTAGCTTCGGTTGAAAAGTGGTTTGCCGACCTGGCAGAAAAAATGCCTGATTTTGACGGACAGAGGCCCGAAGTGGAGGTATTTATATCAGGCGAAGGCAGAGAGTATGGAGGAAGAATTACCATAAATATCCACGGCCTGGAGTCGGCCAATGTTTTGTCCCCGGACTTTTTTGTTTCTACCGACTATCAAAATTTAATAGGGCTTCAAGATGCGTTGGAGTTGGAAGACGGCGCAAGCATGCAGAGAGGCGAGCAGTCGCAGCCAATAGGTTCATTACGAGACGGGTTCGACTGGTTGCTGAAAGAAGTAAACAAAGGCTTACATTTGCAGCGCTACAAAGGCCTGGGAGAAATGAATCCTGGGCAGCTATGGGAAACTACCATGGATGCCGGTTCGAGAATTATGCTACAAGTCAGGGTTGAGGATGTCGTTGCTGCGGACGATATTTTTACAACCTTAATGGGCGATCAGGTAGAGCCGCGAAGAGAGTTTATTGAGAAGAACGCCCTTTCCGTTGAGAATCTTGATACATGATTTATCAGCAAGCCAACCGCCACAGCTTAGCCTGCTCGAGCGCAAGCAAGGACATCAACCCGGCTAACTCCGGCAAGACGAAGCGTCCGCGCTAGTTCGTTTATGGTGCTGCCGGTAGTGATGACATCATCAATTAGCAAGACGTGGTTGTAAGAGACCCTTTCAGCGGTAGAAAAAGCATTGTGAACATTTTGCTTGCGTTTTTTAGCGGGCAACGCCGTCTGCGGGACAGTGGCTCGGTTGCGCTTACAGGTGTTTGCGTCAATCGGGATGCCGAGCTCTTTGGATAAAGGTCGAGCAATCTCAACAGACTGGTTATAACCTCTCGAAATCAGTCTGCTGGAGTGTAATGGCACGGGGATGATGCAATCCGGTAATGGCGCGCCAGAATAAAGGGACAAGCTCCCGAGAAGACGGCCCAAAGAATTAGCAGCATCAATACCCTGCTTGAATTTCATGTGTTGTATCAAGCGATTTGCTGGATAGAGATATTGAAATGGCGCGCAGACACTGTCTATAGAAGCCCAAGGCCGGTGTAAACAGTCCGCGCAGGTTCTTGATGCGCTGTTTGGCTTAGCACACTTAGGGCAGGCGCTGGCGTTTAACACCAGATCGTTTAAACAGTCCGCACAAGTTGCCCTATGTTTCCCGCAGGGGCGAGCACACAAAAAACAACGATTGCCTGAGAACATGTCAGATTGCCCGCAGTTAACTTTAAAGTGTTGTTTAAGGTTGACAGCAAATCCTTTGCGCATATGATTCCGTAATTGTTCAGATAAAACTAAATTTAATAAAGACGCGGTTTTAATAAATAACCAACCAAACCAAAGACTAACTAGGCTACGTTTATGTCCAACAATATTCAAGCACTGCAGAAAAATAACGAAATACGTCATGACTGGCATACACATGAGGTGTTGTCGTTAATGAAGCAACCACTAAATGACCTAGTGTTTCAGGCACAGTCTATGCACAGGAAATATTTTGACGCCAACACAGTTCAGCTAAGCACTTTGCTAAACATAAAACGCGGCGGTTGCTCTGAAGATTGCGCTTATTGTCCCCAAAGCGCGCGTTATCAGACAGAGGTCGAGGGAGAGCCAATGCTTTCGTTGGACGAAATAAAAAAAGCTGCGAATACGGCGAAGCAGGAAGGGGCAACAAGATTCTGCATGGGCGCGGCGTGGCGCAGCCCAAAAGAAAAAGATTTTAAGTTGGTTTTGGATATGGTTCGAGAAGTTAGAGGGCTGGGCATGGAAACATGCGTGACCATGGGCATGTTGAATGACGATCAAACATCAAGGCTAAAGCAGGTGGGTCTTGATTATTACAACCATAACATCGACAGCTCAGAATCATTTTATGAAACCATTATCAGCACTAGAGACTACAAGGATCGCCTAGAGACCCTGGAAAGTGTTCGTAAGGCAGGCATTAACGTGTGTTCAGGCGGCATAATTGGTATGGGCGAAGCTGAGTCAGATCGGGCAGAGATGTTGTGTACACTGGCTAATTTGGAAAAACATCCGGAAAGCGTGCCGATTAATTTGCTGGTGAAAGTAAAAGGCACGCCGTTGGCTGATGTCGACGATTTAGATCCCTTTGATATGGTGCGCATGATAGCCAGCGCAAGGGTTATGATGCCGGCTGCTTATGTTCGTTTGTCTGCTGGCCGAATGGAAATGAATGACGAGCATCAAGCGCTATGTTTTATGGCTGGAGCAAACTCGATCTTCTATGGCGAAGAACTGCTAACGACAAATAATCCTGAACTGGAAAAAGATCGGCTGTTATTTGATCGTCTGGGCATTAGCGCATCACAATAATCCGGGTTTGTAATGGACTTGCAGGCAGATGAATTCAGGGGCGCGCTGGATGCAAAGCTTAAAGCGCGCAAAGAAGATAATCTTTTTAGAAATCGACAAACAATTGATTCTCGCCAAGGGGCGGCGGTTAAGATCAAGGGCCGCTGCTTGATTAATTTTTGTAGCAACGATTACCTGGGCCTATCCAACCATCCTGAGATCGTGTCAGCGTTCAAGGCGGGAGCCGACGAGTATGGCGTCGGTAGTAGCGCTTCGCCGATGGTGTCTGGTCGATTTGATATACACCAACAGCTAGAGGAGAAGCTCGCCAAAAAAACAGGACGTGAGGCCGCCTTGATATTTCCCAGTGGATACATGGCGAACCTGGCCGTCGCGACTAGTTTCGCAGGAAGATCAGACGCTGTTTTTCTCGATCGGTTGGCACATGCCTCGCTTGTTGATGCTGCACGTTTGTCAGCTGCCAAACTGCACAGATATAAGCACGTCGATACTGCGGCTTTGAGCTTAGCCCTTGAAAAATCAACAGCAAAAACAAAGTTAGTGTTAACTGACACAGTGTTTAGCATGGACGGTGACATAGCGCCGGTAAGGAAAATTGCCGAGGTTTGTAAGCAAAACCACGCAGTGCTGGTTGTTGATGATGCTCATGGGTTTGGTGTGCTCGGGAAAATGGGCGGAGGCCTGTTAGAAGAAGATAATATCCAACCAGATCAGGCCCCTGTGCTTGTTGCAACATTTGGTAAGGCGCTTGGAACAGCCGGTGCATTTGTTGCGGCTGATAAATTAATAATTGAAACGCTTGTGCAGTTTGGCAGAAGCTACATTTACACGACGGCACAGCCTCCCGCGCTTGCTAGCGCAACGCTTGCCGCTCTTGAAGTACTTGAAAAAGAACCGTGGCGAAGACAAAAACTACATGAATTAGTGAAACGATTTAAGCTGGGAGCAGAGGCCCTGGGCCTGGATCTTTTGCCGTCAGATACAGCAATTCAACCCTTGTCTATTGGCAGCTCTGAAAACGCAATACGCATTAGTGAAAATTTACGCAAGGCAGGTTTTTTGATTTCTGCCATCAGGCCGCCCACGGTGCCTGAAGGGACTGCGCGATTACGCATTACATTAACGGCCGCACATACTGAAGACCAGATAGATCGCTTGCTGGATTCGTTGGGAAGAGCGTTATGACGGTCGATAAAATAAAAGTAGCTGCGAGCTTTGGCCGCTCCGCAAAGGGCTATGAAGAACACGCGGTGTTGCAAAGAACCGTTGCGGAACGTCTTCTGGAAAGGTTGCCGCTGGTAAACATTCAGCCCAAGGTTATTGTTGATGCTGGTTCGGGACCGGGAGGTTCTGCTAGGCAGTTGAGGAAAATGTATAAGGCCGCACAAATTCTGCAGCTTGATTTGTCATATGAGATGCTAAGCCGATCCAGGTCGATGGAGCCGAGGTTTTTTTCAAAACAACAATTTGTTTGTGGCGATGTCGAAAAATTACCACTTCGAGAGAGTACCGTGGAGTTGTTTTTCTCTAGCCTGATGTTGCAATGGTGTAACGATCTTGATGAGACCTTCACCCAGATTAAAGGCGCGCTCAGTAAGGGCGGTTTATTTCTGTTTGCAACTCTTGGTCCTGACACCTTGAAGGAACTACGTTCGAGTTGGGCCGAAGTAGATGACGACGTGCACGTGAATACCTTTATTGATATGCATGACGTTGGTGATGCCTTGGTTCGCGCCGGTTTTGTTGAGCCGGTAATGGATACAGAACATATCACGATGACCTATGAAAACTGCATCTCGCTAATGAAAGACTTAAAGTCGCTGGGGGCTACCAATTCAAACGTTGAAAGATCTCGAGGGCTTACAGGGCAAAACAAAATAAAAAAAATGGTCTCAGCCTATGAGAACTTCCGGACTGAGGGGCGCTTACCGCTTAGCTACGAGATAGTTTACGGCCATGCATGGACGCCCACGCATGATTACGCGTCAGATTCTGCACTTGGGGATCAGGGTAATGTGGCCTATTTTCCTGTTTCTTCGCTCAAGATTAGGCGCTAAGGGTGTCCGCTTATTTTATTACGGGGACAGACACGGGTGTGGGCAAAACCTGGGCAACGTTGGCGCTGATAAAGGCGCTGCAAAACAGTGGTGAAGTTGTTGTCGGCATGAAGCCTATTGCTAGTGGATGTACGAAAACAGTCGCAGGCCTACGCAATGATGATGCTGTTAAAATCTTGGAGCTTACGAACAAGAAGCGCTCACCATCGCTAGAATATAAAACGATTAATTCATATGCATTTGAGCCTGCGGTAGCGCCGCATATTGCGGCAGACTGGTCTGGCGAAAAAATTGATATCGAGAAAATAGCTGATGATTTTAATTTTCTGCATAAGGAGGCCGACAGCGTGCTTGTCGAGGGGGTTGGGGGCTGGAGTGTGCCCTTGGGCGGCAATGAGATGTTGGTAGACATGGTTAGGCGTCTTGATTTGTCGGTGATACTGGTTATTGGTCTACGTTTAGGGTGTATTAATCATGCCTTATCAACATCTCGAGCAATCCAGAGTGACGGGGTTAAGTTACAAGGTTGGATGACCAGTCAGATTGATCAAGCCTATGCCGGTGTGGAGGAGACCATGGATACTTTTCACTCTCGAATTAACGCCCCTTATCTGGGAAGCCTGCCCTACATGAAAAAGTTTGATCTAGACTTTTTAGCCGGTAACATAAATCTGCGCACTCTCAAGACGCTAAATAATATTAAATAGACGCATAAATTTATTACAAAACTTGCAAAAAGACACCAAAATAGGGCATATTGTCGCACTAGGTACTAGTTGTTGAGTGCGTAACCACTGAAGCATAAGAATAATTATTGGATTGAGGGAGACAAGTGGTCTACGAGAGAAGAGTTGCGAATAATCTTAGGCTGGAAACATTAAAATAAAAGCGCGCGCGCAAAGGGCATCGCCTTTGGTTTTATCTGTATTAGCAATAGGCTCTTTACTTAATGATCGCAGTAACTGTCCATTTATGAATTCTCTAAAGCAAACACTATAGGCAAAGGGTTGCTTGTATTCATGTTTTTGAGTTGTTGGGTTTGGGCAGAACAGTTGTATCGGTTCAGAGGCTGAAGTAACAGGGTTAGAAATTTAAATTTTTCGATTACATTTTGTTGAGGAACGCTGCATGTTTGTTAAATATCTGAGAAACATTATGAGGGGTGCGGTTCCGGCGGCGGCGCTGCTGTGGTCAACGGTTACCAATGCTGATTGGACGCTTAATCTAAGAGAAGGCGTCACTCCAATTAGTCATGAGATCTATGACCTGCATATGCTCATCCTTTATATCGTCACCGTTATCGGGATCCTGGTGTTTGGCGTCATGGCCTGGTCCATTTTCCACCATAGAAAGTCCAGAGGGGCGGTCGCCGCAAATTTTCACCACAGCACGGCAGCTGAAATTGCTTGGACGATTATTCCAATTCTGATTTTGGTGGTGATTGCCGTTCCTGCGACCAAGACACTGGTGTTCATGGAGCAAACAGGTGATGCAGATATCACCTTGAAAGTCACCGGTTATCAATGGAAATGGAAGTATGATTATATTGAAGATGACTTAAGTTTCTTCAGCTCTCTAGATAAGAAGAGTAATGAAGCCCGCGTGTTAGATTCTGGTATTGATCCTGCCACTGTTGAAAACTACTTATTAGAGGTAGATAAACCGATTGTTTTGCCGGTGGATACCAAGATACGCATTTTGACTACAGCGAATGATGTTATTCACGCTTGGTGGGTACCTGACTTGGGCTGGAAGCGCGACGCTGTCCCAGGCTATATCAATGATAACTGGGCGATCATTGAAGAGGAAGGGACCTATCGAGGCCAATGTGCCGAGTTATGCGGCAAAGACCATGGGTTTATGCCGATTGTTTTGAAGGCAGTTTCGAAAGAGGCTTACCGTACCTGGATAGCTGATACTAAACAGGCGCAAATCGACGAGCTTAATAACTCAGACAGAGAATGGGCAAAGGACGAGCTGATGACCAAGGGCGAAGAGGTCTATAACGCTGCTTGTGCTGCTTGCCACATGGCTAATGGTCAAGGCATACCTGGCGCTTTCCCGGCGCTAGATGGCAGTGCATTAGCGACAGGCCCAGTGGCAGATCATATGAGCATCGTCCTTAAGGGGAAAGCGGGTTCCGCGATGCAAGCCTTTGGCAAACAGTTAAGCGATGCTGAGCTTGCGGCAGTAATTACTTATGAGCGTAATGCATGGACTAATGCGGTGGGCGATATCGTTCAACCTGCTGACATCAAAGCCGCGCGTTAGGCAAAAATATTCATTTAAAAATTTAAGTTAACAGTTAAACAAAAGATTAAGAGGTTAGAGACATGAGCTACGGAGCTGTCCACGACGACGATCATCACGATCACAAGCCAACGGGTATAGGCCGTTGGTTGTTTTCAACAAATCACAAAGACATTGGCACTATGTACCTGGTGTTTGCCTTGATTATGTTTTTTATTGGTGGTGCCATGGCCATGGTTATCCGCGCGGAACTTTTTCAGCCGGGATTACAATTTGTTAATCCTGATTTTTTTAATCAAATGACCACCATGCATGCCCTAATCATGATCTTTGGCGCCGTGATGCCAGCAGGGGTTGGTCTTGCTAACTGGTTAATACCAATGATGATTGGTGCGCCGGATATGGCCTTGCCCCGCATGAATAATATGAGTTTCTGGATATTGCCATTTGCATTTGCTATGTTGTTGTCTACTCTGTTTATGGATGGTGGTGCACCGGCCGGTGGTTGGACGATGTATCCGCCATTGGTCTTGCAGTTGGGCAACGGCTTTCCGTTTCTTATTTTTACTGTTCATTTTCTCGGCCTCTCATCCATCATGGGCGCGATAAACATTATTGCCACCGTGTTTAATATGCGCGCTCCGGGCATGACCTTCATGAGACTGCCTCTGTTTGTCTGGACCTGGATTATCACTGCGTTTCTACTGATTGCTGCTATGCCTGTTTTTGCAGGCGCGGTGACGATGCTATTAACAGACAAATTCTTTGCTACCAGTTTTTTTAGTGCTGCAGGCGGTGGCGATCCAGTGATGTTCCAGCATATCTTCTGGTTCTTCGGTCATCCTGAAGTTTATATTCTGATCTTGCCTGCTTTCGGTATTGTCTCGCAGATATTACCAACCTTTGCGCGCAAGCCATTGTTTGGTTATGCCTCGATGGTTTATGCAACAGCCGCTATCGCGTTCTTGTCTTTCTTTGTTTGGGCACACCATATGTTTACCGTTGGCATGCCTTTGGCCGGCGAGCTTTACTTTATGTATGCAACGATGTCGATTGCTGTGCCAACTGGCGTAAAAATATTTAACTGGGTAGCAACCATGTGGAAAGGCTCAATGACCTTCGAGACGCCTATGTTGTTCTCACTGGCCTTCATCGTTTTATTCACCATCGGTGGTTTTACCGGTTTAATGATGGGCGTAACTCCGGTTGATTTTCAATACCACGATACTTACTTTATCGTTGCTCATTTTCATTATGTGCTAGTGCCGGGCGCAGTTTTTGCCTTGATGGCCGCAGCCTATTACTGGTTACCAAAATGGACAGGACATATGTACAACGAATGCTTGGGCAAATGGCATTTCTGGTTGTCCGCTATCTCTGTCAACGTCTTGTTTTTCCCGCAACACTTTTTAGGTTTGGCGGGTATGCCTCGTCGTATTCCAGACTATAACGTTCAGTTCGCTGATTGGAACATGGTCTCTAGTTTGGGCGGTTTTGCATTTGGTTTATCACAATTACTGTTTGTCTATATCGTCGTTCAGTGTATTCGTGGTGGCGAAAAAGCGACGGATCAAGTATGGGAAAGTGCTCATGGTCTGGAGTGGACACTGTCTTCTCCTCCTCCTTTCCACTCATTTACGATTCCGCCTCAAGTGACGGAAGACACGGCCCATTCTTAAGCTGGATCAGGTCAGGTAAACGATGGCAGAGAAAGAGAACGATGATGTAACGGCATCAAGGAATGCCGCAAATATAAAGCTGGCTTTATTCCTGGGCGTTGTTGCCTTCGGAATTTATCTAGGGTTTATTTGGTATTACGTCGGGTGAATAGTGAATACATAAGCGTTAAATTGGCCGTTTTTGCATTAGCTATGTTTGGCTTTGGCTATGCCTTGGTACCGCTTTACGATGTGATTTGTGATATTACCGGGTTGAACGGAAAAACTGGAGAAATTACTAGCGAAGCAGTCAGTAAGCTGATTGTTGATTATGATCGTACGGTTACGGTGCAGTTTGATACGAATGTTAACAGTGAGTTGCCGTGGCAGTTTCAAGCAGTCAATAAAACACTGGTGGTTCATCCCGGCGAAGTTACGGAAGCAGTATTTATCGTAGAAAATATTTCTTCGGCAGACGTAATCGGGCAGGCCATTCCGAGCGTGACACCGTCTCGGGCTTCGTTATATTTTAACAAGTCTGAATGTTTTTGTTTCACCCAGCAAACATTGGCTGCTCATGAGCGAAAAGAAATGGTCGTTCGTTTTGTGGTGGAGGCAGATTTGCCGGAAAATATTTCGACACTAACATTGTCATATACTTTTTTTGTTGCGCCGGAATCTACAGGAGCTGTTTCACAGACGCCAGTGGTGATCGCGGCGGAAGCCAGAATCTAGTTTTTTTGAAAATTTAAAATTAAGCATTAGATAATATAACGAGGAATAGAAGTCATGTCTGATTCGAATAGCGCTTACTTTATACCTGAACCAAGCCGTTGGCCGTTAGTAGGCTCTATGGCTTTATTTTTAACATTCGTCGGTGCGTCTATTATGTTGAATGGCTCGGGATTTGGTACCTTTATCTTTGGTCTCGGCACAGCAGCTATTGTTTATATGTTTGCAGGTTGGTTTGCAGAAGTGATCGGCGAGAGTATGCATGGTAAATACAATAAGCAGGTAGATATCAGTTTTCGCTGGGGAATGAGCTGGTTTATCTTCTCCGAGGTTATGTTTTTTGCGGCATTTTTTGGCGCTTTGTTTTATGCGCGCGAGTTATCTTTGCCTTGGCTGTCTGGTGAAGGCGCTAAAATGGCAACGCATATGTTTCTATGGCCCGACTTTGAGCTGGATTGGCCTATATTGTCAATTCCAGATGAGAATGCTTTTACCGATTCTTTGTTTTATGAAGTGATCCCTGCATGGGGCATACCTGCTCTGAATACGGCGATATTGTTGACCAGTGGCGCGACCGTCACCTTTGCACATTGGGCCTTGAAGAAAAACAATAACAAAGCACTTTGCTGGTGGCTGCTTGCAACGGTGTTGCTTGGTTTCACCTTTGTCTATTTTCAAGCATACGAATACCATCATGCCTATTCTGAGTTAAATTTGAAATTTAGTTCAGGAATTTATGGGTCGACCTTTTATATGCTAACAGGTTTTCATGGGTTTCATGTGACCATGGGCGCGACCATGTTACTGGTTATCTTGATTCGCTCAATGAAGGGTCATTTTAATGATCACAATCATTTCGCTTTTGAGGCGGTTGCCTGGTATTGGCATTTTGTTGATGTGGTTTGGTTAGGCTTGTTTGTTTTTGTTTACTGGTTGTAAACTAGAAAACAAATTCAATTAATTAAGCGAGAGGCGCTACTTAATGTAGCGCCTTTTCTGTTTTAGATGGCTCAGGTTCAGGCATGCCAGAGCTAATGCCGTGGGGCTGTATCAAGCCCATGAAATAACCGACGAACAGCATTAGAAACAGAGCGATAGACAAAGCAACTCTTATGGTGAGTGATTTTACAGTGCGATCTGTCTCGCCCTTGTCATTAACCAGGAAAAACATGCCTGATGTAAGACTGACAATTATCGCCAGTAGCAAGAGTACGATAATAATTTTATAAACGAGAACGCCAGACATTGCCTAGTAATAACATTTGTTTGTGAAGCATGAGTATACTCTCGATAATGTTTCACTTCATATCGCAATATCACCAAGGGTTTCTACGTTAAATGCGCATTATTTTTTGGGATTTTAATCCGAGTCTTTGGCCGACGCTGGCGACGCTATTGATATTGCCAATGTTTCTGTCTCTGGGGTTCTGGCAATTAGACAGGGCGGAACTAAAGCGTGTATTACACAAAGACTTTGAAGGTCGTCAAAGCGCACCAGTTTTAGATTTAAACGAAGAAATAAATGTTAAGAATGGATTAGAAGAGCTACTTTGGCACAAAGTGACTATTAAGGGCGAGTTCTCCAGAGACGCTAACATATTGTTGGACAACCAAGTGATCAACGGGAAAGCTGGTTATTTTGTTTACACCCCGTTCAAATTCAAGAATGAGGGGTTCTGGATATTGGTAAATCGAGGCTGGTTGCCTGCGGGAGCAAGTCGAGACGATCCTCCTGGGTTAATTGCTGAAGAAGGAGTTCTAAAGATTGTCGGTAGCATTAAATTACCGCCCAGCACAGGGATGTTGTTGGCTGAGAATCTTGCAGAGCAGCTTGGCGATGGAACGATTCGGGTACAGAAACTGGAGTTTGTTGCCATTGAAAAAGCATTAAAAATTGAGTTGTTGCCTAACGTGGTAAGGTTGGAGCCTGAGTCGGCGGGCGGATTTACAAGACATTGGAAAGCTCCTGGGTCGGGTGAAGAAAAACATTTGGGCTACGCCTTCCAGTGGTTTGCGATGGCAGGCGCAATATTTATTATTTATTTGATTCTTAACTTTAAACGGACGAAATAGGTTTTTATGTCAGAACAAATCAACAAAAAGAAAAGTAGCTTCCCATTAATCATGTTGCTGCTGCTTTTTTTATTACCCGTAACAGCCTCTTGGTATCTGGTTTTCTTTACGGATTATGCGCGAAATGAAGAAGGCGCCGAACATGGATCTTTAATCAAGCCAGCACGGCAATTAGAGGATGTGCCGTTAATGAGGGTGAGCGAACGTTCGGTAGAGCCGACTTCATTATATGGTGAGTGGTCGTTGTTGTTTTTTATTGTTGGTGCTTGTGAAGAATCGTGTGCAGAGACTCTTTACCGTATTCGTCAGATTAGGTTGGCAACTGGCAAGGAGATGCATCGAATACAACGCGTTGCTATTATCAACGAGGGCGATGGGTCGGTGTTTAGTGATTATTTGAGCAAAAACTTCCCGGGCCAGCATTATGCTCACCAAGATGATCTCAGTGAAAATTTTATCAATCAATTTCAGGATCAAAATGTTAATGACAAGATGGCTGTATTTTTGATTGATCCTAGGGGGTTTTTGATGATGCGCTACTCAGGAGACGCCGAGCCGTCAGGGATTATTCGAGATTTATCACGCTTGCTTAGAATATCGACCTAAGCTCAAGGAAATGGTTGAAAAAGCATTTATAATGCCAGTAATTATATTAATTACGTATCAAGATAAAGAGAAAAATTAATTGAACGATCAGACAGCAATTGTTGAACATGGCCCTAAATGGCGCGAGTACTATGAATTATGCAAACCCAAGGTGGTGATGCTGATTATATTTACTGCCGTGGTTGGTATGTTGCTTGCAGTGCCTGGAATGTCGTTGCCTTTTGGTAAGGTAATTTTTGCGACGATTGGGATCGGTTTAGCTGCTGCCTCGGGTGCAGCGATTAATCAGTTAGTCGAGCGTCGTATAGATGCGGTGATGGCGAGAACCATGAACAGGCCTTTGCCACAAGGCGACTTGAACACAAGCAATGCATTTATATTTGCCTTGGTACTGTGTGTTCTCTCAATGACGATATTAATAACTAAAATAAATGCGCTTACAGCCCTACTGACATTTATTTCGCTCGTTGGTTATGCCGTTGTGTACACCATGTTCCTTAAGCCGGCTACACCGCAAAATATTGTGCTGGGTGGCGCAGCAGGCGCAGCACCTCCGCTGCTTGGTTGGACGGCGATGACAGGAGAAGTCAGCTCGGAAGCATTGCTGTTATTCCTGATAATATTTATTTGGACGCCGCCACATTTTTGGGCCTTGGCAATTCGCCGACGCGATGAATATGCGAGTGTCGGCATTCCTATGTTACCGGTGACACACGGCGTTGCCTTTACCAAACTTCAGATTCTTTTGTATACATTGCTCTTGCTTGCAGTAAGTCTTTTACCGTTTGTCATTCATATGAGTGGCTTGATTTATTTGGCGGGCGCAATCGCGCTTGGGTTAGGCTTTATCTGGCAAGCATTTGTTTTGTATCGCTCCGACACGGATGATCATGCGATGAAAACATTTGGTTTCTCTATCTTTTATCTGAGCGTACTGTTTGGATTCTTGTTACTTGATCACTATGCTCGTATTTTTATACGGCATTTCTTCTTATAGTATCTTCTGATGCCGACGAGAAAAATCCTGTTTAGGGTTTTGATTATTGTTATTCCGCTTTTGTTAGGCGTGTTCTTTTCCCTGACTATTAATCAAGAACGCGGCGCACTTGAAGGAGTCTCCGCAACTGTTTTGCCTGAAGCCAAGGCTTTGCCTGCCTTCATTCTGGAAGATCATCGCGGCAATAAATTTACAAACGAAACTATGAAGGGCCAATGGTCTTTTGTTTTTTTTGGTTTTACGCATTGTCCAGATATTTGTCCTTCAACATTGGCAATTCTCAATCAGGTTAGTGAGGTTTTGAATAAACAGACAGGCGTTGAAATACCAAAAATTATTTTTATATCGGTTGACCCAAATCGTGATACTAAAGAATTACTTACCGACTATGTGTCTTATTTTAACCCAGAGTTCATAGGGGTTACGGGAGAGTTGCAAGCATTACAAGGCTTGACCCAATCGTTGGGAATTGCTTTTGGTATTGAAGGAGATGAGAAGAGTGATGATTATGAAGTCTTTCACAGCGCAAGAATTATGCTGATAGATCCTGATGTCAAATTCAAGGCGTTATTTTCGGTGCCGCATGATGCTGGCGTTATTGCGTCAGATTACACAAAGATTAGTAATTTATAATTAAAAATAAAAAACTAGGTTTGCCAATATAAAAAACGGCATCAAGGCCGTTTTTTATTTAAGAGTTTAATTAGATTTTATGCAGTGATTAAATCAGCGATCTTGCTAAAGGCGGATTTCTCAAGCTGTCTGATTCTTTCAGCTGAAACACCGTATTCATCTGCAAGCTGGTGCAGTGTTAGTTTTTTATCACTTAACCAACGCTTGCTAACAATGTCTTTGCTGCGCTTATCTAACTGTTTCATGGCGGTACTTAAAGCTTCAAGTTTGATATCTTCAAGCTGAGTTATTTCCAGTTCTTCTTCAGGCCCCTGGCTTTTATTTTCAAGATAGGCGGCGGGAGTGAAAGAAATCCCATCATCATCAGCAACAGAGCCATCGAAAGACAGATCATAATTGCTGAGTCTTTTTTCCATCTCCACGACCTCTTGTGGTTTAACGCCAAGATCTTTCGCGACGGAATCTATTTCATCTTTATTTAACCAGGCTAAACGCTTTTTAGATGATCGTAGATTAAAAAAAAGTTTTCTTTGCGCTTTTGTCGTCGCAATTTTGACGATTTTCCAATTGCGTAAAATGTATTCATGCATTTCGGCGCGTATCCAGTGCACGGCAAAAGAAACGAGTCGGACGCCAACAGTAGGATCGAAGCGTTTTACGGCTTTCATTAAGCCAACACTACCTTCTTGAATAAGGTCGGCTTGTGGCAATCCATAACCACTGTAGCCTCTTGCGACTTTAACGACAAAACGTAGATGAGACATAACCAGCTGACGCGCAGCTTCAATGTCACCCTGTTCTCTGTAGCGTTCTGCTAACGAGCGTTCTTCTTCCGCACTGAGCATCGGGACCTTATTAACACTCTGGAAATAACTTTCCAGTGATCCGGCATTCAATGCGATTGGCATAGTTATGTCGTTACTCATAATTTTATAGTTTCTCTTGTTTGATAACGGTTATTTTAGCACTCGTAATGTGAGAGTGCCAATAATTGTGAGAGTTCCCGGTATTAAGAAGCGAAGTCAGGCGGTTACATAAGTTATTGATTTATAGTGATTATACTGGCTCAATGGCTCTTAAGTGACGTTGAACCGAGATCCATGAACCAAACAGACCAAGAAATACCCCGCAGGACAGCATAATTAAGGTTTCCATACTGGATAAACCAACTAGATTAAATTCACTGGCATAGAGTTCGGCTAGTTGGATAACCGGTGACTTGAGGAATTGCAGTGTAAGCGTTAACAGTGCCCATGAGGCAATGCCACCACTGAACCCATACCAAAACCCGGTATATAGGAAAGGTCTTTGGATGAAGGCGTTTGTTGCTCCAAAAAGTTTGGTGATTTGAATCTCGTTACGGTGATGATAGATAGCCATGCGTATGGTATTGCCAACAATAAGTAAAACACCAAATCCAATAAATGCCGAGAAAATAATAATACAGCGCTGGATGATGTCGATGATCCCATATAGGCGCTTAACCCATTGTTGATCATATTGCGCAATTTCTATTTCAGGCTGAGTATAAAGGAATTCAATTATCTGTTGATCTCCGCCATCAGGAAGTGCCGTTAATTTTGGGAAAATAATGATGATAGAAGGCAAGGGATTCTCATCAAGGAGGTCGATGACTTCCGAAAACCCAGACAGTTCCTTATATTCAGCCAGCGCTTCCTCACGCTGTATAAACTTAGCCGTATCAATCTTCGGATTGACAAGTAAACGCGCAATGACATCAGCAGCTTGTGTATCATCAACGTCTTGTTTTAAAAAAGCAGTTATTTGAATAGCGCCGTCCCAGCCGGAGGTGATTTGTTGTGCATTTTCTAAAAGCAAATAAAAGCCGCCGGGCAAAGCCAGAGAAATTCCTATGACGGCCGTGGTTAGAATGCTGGTAAGCAGGTTTCGACAATATTGTCCAAGACTATAAACAAAAGACTGAACGTGTAAAAGTCCCCAGTACTTAAGCACTGTAACTGGGTTATTTCGAGTCTTGGCTCTCATTAAAGTGTCATTTTATAAGCTTTAATTAGAGTCTTGCTTGTCAGTTGTATTACCAAAATGAGTTGGAATTCTACCTTCACGTAACGTGATAATGCGTTTATGCATTTTTTTAATCATATCCATGTCATGACTGGCGATTAATACAGTAACGCCTACTTGATTAAACTGTTCAAAAAGTTTCATCGTATCTAGAGAAAGCGCAGGATCAAGATTCCCTGTTGGTTCGTCAGCGAGAAGTAACAAAGGTCGATGGACAACAGCCCTGGCAATACCAACCCTTTGCTGTTCGCCGCCCGAGAGTGTCATAGGGCTGGATTTTACTTTTTTTAATAAACCAACCTTGTCTAAAGCGGCATGCACGCGCTTGCGTATTTCTGAATGCCCATGCCCAGCAATAACCAAAGGCAATGCGACATTATCAAAAATAGTGCGATCATTAAGTAGTCGATGATCCTGAAAAACAAGTCCTATGTTGCGGCGATAGTAAGGAATTCGATTATTTCTAACTCGATCAAGATTTTGGCCATTGATAATAATCTGTCCGCGACTATGTCTTTCAATCAATGCGATGAGTCTTAACAATGAACTTTTACCTGCCCCAGATCTGCCAGCAACAAATGCCATTGCGCCTTGTTCAATATGTAAATTAATATTTTTCAGAGCCAGGTGTCCGCCGTGATACTGCATATGAACATTATTAAAGCGGATCATTATTGAAACTCAAGTAGTGCATCAACAAACGTTGTGCTGTCAAAGACATGCAGGTCGTCGATTTTTTCACCGACACCAATGAAGCGTATGGGGATTGCAGTTTCAAGAGCCAAGGCAAAGATCACCCCGCCTTTTGCTGTGCCATCAAGTTTTGTCAAAACAATTCCGTCAATTCCGATCGCATCGTTAAATAGCTTTGCTTGAGAAAGCGCATTTTGGCCAGTCGCAGCATCTAATACAAGCATGTTTTCAATTGTCAAAGCATCATCAAATTTTCCGATAGTGCGGTAAATTTTCTTAAGTTCGTCCATAAGATTGTCTTGCGTATGCAGCCTCCCGGCAGTATCCGCAATGAGTATATCTATATTATTTGCCTTTGCAGATTGCAAAGCGTCAAAAATGACAGCAGCGGAATCAGCGCCTTGGTGTTGTGCGATCACTGGAACATTATTTCGTTCGCCCCAGGTTTGTAACTGTTCAACGGCGGCGGCCCGGAAAGTGTCTCCGGCAGCCAACATGACACTATTACCTTGATTGATGAAGTGTTTGGCAAGTTTGCCTGCCGTGGTTGTTTTGCCAGCACCATTAACGCCAGTTAAAAGAATAACAAAAGGACCAGATTTACTGACAAATGATAGTTCTAATGGCTGATGCACAGGATCAAGCATGTCTGTCATGACTGTCGCAAGCGTTTGGCGTAGCTGACCCGGATCGTCAAGCGCATTACGTTTGATTGAAGCGTGTAATGTATCAGTGATTTTTGTTGTCGCCTGAACGCCCAAATCAGCTAGAAGTAATCGTTCCTCCAGGTCGTTCAGAAAATCTGCATCAATAACCTTTTTCCCTTGCAACAGATCTCCAAGCCCACCGAATAAATTTGATTGTGTTTTGCTGAGGCCAGATTTTAGCTTGTTATAAAAAGAAACCTCCTCTGTCGCAGATTTCTTTTGTGTCGCTTGCTTTTTAAATCCAAACATTATCTCTTTGCTACTCTATAGTTAAGCGTCATGATCCTATCATTAACCGTGACCGAACTACTAAGGTGAATCAGGCTCTAACCATGTTCTGAAAACTACATTTACAAGTAATTTGGGTATAGTTTCAGTATCCTTAGCCCACGTTGTGAAAATTGGAGAAATATGTGTGAAGTTATCCCCCATAAATGGTTTTTTAAGTATTGCCTTAAGCCTGTTTTCAGGTGTTGTGTTTGCTAATGTCCACGAATATGAGCTGGACAATGGACTGAAAATTCTTGTCAAAGAAGATCATCGCGCGCCTGTGGTGGTCTCGCAAGTCTGGTACAAGGTCGGTTCGAGTTACGAGCATGAGGGCATCACGGGCATTTCTCACGCGCTTGAACATATGATGTTTAAAGGTACAGAAAAATATCCGGCAGGCGAATTTTCTCGCATCATTTCAGAAAATGGTGGTCAGGAAAATGCATTTACAGGGTCAGACTACACAGCTTATTTTCAGACATTGGAAAGTTCTCGTTTACCCATCAGTATGGAACTGGAAGCAGATCGTATGCGAAACCTTATTGTCGACGAGGATGAGTTTATAAAGGAGATTGAGGTGGTTAAGGAAGAGCGTCGCTGGAGAACCGAGGATAACCCGAAATCATTTGCTTATGAAGTTGCTATGTCTACCGCATTTCAGACTAGCCCCTATCGCAACCCTATTGTTGGTTGGATGAGCGATCTTGATAATATGACGGTTGCATCCCTGCGCAAATGGTATCAGCAGTGGTATGCCCCGAATAATGCAACTCTAGTCGTGTCAGGCGACGTAAATGCAGAAGAAGTGTATCAGCTGGCAAAAAAATACTTTGGGCCTTTAGCTGCAGGTAAGCCAGTAAAAATATCCCAGCGACCAGAAATCGAGCAAAAAGGTGTTAAACGAATCACTGTTAAAAGGCCTGCCGAGTTGCCATATATGATGATGGCATACAAAGTTCCGGTATTAAAAACAGCAGTTGATCAGCCAGAGTTGATTGCTGAATGGGAACCTTACGCACTGGAAGTGTTGGCCGGAATTTTAGGAGGCAGCAGTAGTTCGCGTTTCGCGAGTAATCTTGTGCGTGGTAAAGAGATCGCTGCAGGCGTGAGTGCTGGTTATAACTTTTCAGCACGGCTAGATCATCTCTTCACGATCAGCGGAACACCTTCGAATAAATATACAGTGGCTCAACTAGAAGCAGCAGTTCAGGAAGAGATAGAGTTAATGAAAAATAGTCTGGTCAGTGAAAGCGAACTGGCAAGAATCAAGGCGCAAGTTGTTTCCAATGATGTTTATGAGCGTGATTCTGTTTTTTATCAGGCAATGATTATTGGTATATTCGAAACGGTAGGTCTTTCCTGGCAACAAGCAGAAAAATATGTTGAGTCAATCAAGGCCGTGACCGCAGAGCAAGTCCAGGCAGTTGCGATAAAATATTTACAGGAAGATCTGCTAACCGTGGCGGTGCTCGAGCCGCAGCCACTGGACGGCCAGAACCGAAGCGCAGCATCAGGAGGGTTCGGACATGGGCGCTAGAATTACATTCATTATATATTTTCTTTCGATCGTTACTTTTTCGCAATCCACACTGGCGACACCAGACATACAAAAGTGGCAATCTGAAATGGGTGCAAATGTTTTCTTTGTTGAAGCAAAGGAAATACCCATCGTCGATATTCAGATAATTTTTGATGCCGGCAGTGCGCGAGACGGAGAACAAGCAGGCCTTGCAGCACTTACCAACGGTTTATTGGATGAAGGCGCTGACGGACTTACCGCAGATCAAATTAGCCAGGGTTTTGATGATGTCGGGGCAAGCTATGGCGGCAGTGCAGATTATGACTCTGCTTCTGTCAGTCTTCGCAGTTTGACAGATCCTGCAATGTTGCTGCCAGCTCTGGATAACCTCGCGCGTGTTTTGGTAAAACCTGACTTTCCTGAAGATGCCATGACAAGACAAAAAAACAGAACCTTGATTGGGATACGCAATAAACAACAATCTCCTGGCGCGTTAGCAAGCGATGCTTTTTTTGCCGAAGTATTTAAGGGGCATCCCTATGCTGTTGCAAGCTCAGGGACTGAAGAAAGTGTCAGCGCATTACAGCGAAGAGATGTTGTTGCTTTCCATAAAAACTATTACGTAACAAAAAATGCAACTATTGCTATTGTCGGTGATTTGACCAAAGAGCAAGCACAGGTAATGGTTGAAAAATTACTCAAGGAATTACCTGTCGGTGAAAAGCCAACACAAATCCCGACAGTTCCGGTTCTAGAAAAAGCAGCGACGGTAAAGATTGAACATCCCTCATCGCAAACACATATTCTCTTGGGACAGACGGGGTTAAAGCGAGGAGACGCTGATTATTTTGCGCTCTATGTAGGCAACCATGTGCTTGGCGGTGGTGGTATGGTCTCTAGATTGTTTGCTGAGATTCGGGAAAAACGTGGCTTATCTTATGGCGCGAATAGTTATTTTTCACCGATGCGTGAAAATGGAACGTTCACTGCAAGTTTGCAAACACGAACGGATCAGGCTGAAGAAGCGCTTGAAGTATTACAAGATAATCTGGAACGATTCATCGATCTTGGTCCGACAGAAGCAGAGCTGGAGGCCTCAAAGAAAAATATCACAGGCGGTTTTCCATTAAGACTCGCTAGCAACAGCAAGATTGTTGGTTATATTGCGATGATTGGTTTTTATGGCTTAGAAGAAAATTACCTTGATACATTCAACACAAACGTCAACGCAGTTACTGTTGATCAAATCAAGGACGCGTTTAAACGACGTCTATCTCCGGATAAATTTGTCACGGTAATGGTGGGTCCCATATCGGAAAAAGACAGGGTAGAAGAAAAAGCCCAGGAAGTCGTTCAACCAGGGGATTCGAGCTGAAGCAGACCGGGAAAATCCGGATCATTGCAGGGAAATGGCGTGGACGAAAGATTCCGGTCGTTGATACACTTGGATTACGACCAACGCCTGATCGAGTAAGAGAGAGTCTGTTTAACTGGTTGCAACCCTATGTCGTGGGCGCAAAGTGTCTTGATTTGTTTGCAGGTTCGGGGGCTTTAGGAATAGAGGCCGTTTCTCGTGGAGCCGTTAGTAGCACGTTGATAGAGCAGGATAGGAAAACGGCTGAAAGGTTACGCGAACTACTCAAATTGCTCAATACAGCAGAGGTGACTGTCTATGAAGCGGATGCCTTACAGTGGCTTAAAAGTGCGACTAAAGCTTTCGACATTATCTTTCTGGATCCACCTTTCGGTAAAAACTTGATTGATCAGAGTTTAGCGCTGTTGCTTGAGTCTGGCTGTGTCTCCAAGCAAACCTTAATTTATGTTGAAAGCGAAACCGAGTGGCAGACAGAAATAAATGTCGAAGTGATTAAACAAGCGAAGGCAGGTCAGGTAAACTATATGCTATTAAAAATAGCAGCAGATTGATTTAATGAAAATAACAGCTATATATCCTGGCACATTCGATCCCATTACCAACGGTCATGTCGATATTGTGACCCGTGCTTCCCGGCTTTTTGACAAGGTATTCCTTGCTGTCGCTGACAGTACTGCTAAAAAGACTCTATTCTCAACGGATGAAAGGATTGATTTGGCAAAATCTGTTTTGTTATCATTAGGAAATGTTGAAGTCTGTAGCTTTGATAAATTGGTGACGGATATCGCACGCGAGCTGGATGCAAAGGTTATTATCCGTGGCATTAGAGCCGCAGCCGATTTTGACTATGAATTTCAGATGGCGGGCATGAATAGAAGCTTATATTCGGATGCTGAAACAATTTTTTTGAGACCTGCTGAACATTTAAGTTTTATATCATCGACCCTGGTCAGGGAAATTTCATCTTTAGGCGGAGAAGTAAGTCAATTTGTCGACAAAAGTGTTTTGGCTGCGCTTGATAAAAAGTTTCCTAAATAAATTAAGACATTAATATAAATTATTACTTAATGAAAATTGTCTCTCGACATTTTGCAAGTATTTTACCTCTGTTTTTTATAAGTCTGTTCTGTGTTTCAGCGGTTCATATTCAAACAACACAGGCACAATCGCCTCCCAGCGCAGCAATAGCCACAGCTCACCCTTTTGCCACAGACGCCGGCGAAGAAATTCTTCGTGCTGGAGGTAATGCCTTTGATGCTGCCGTGGCGATTACAGCGGCACTTGCAGTCGTCGAACCTTATAGCTCTGGTATTGGTGGTGGTGGTTTTTGGTTATTGCATCGTGCAGAGGACGGCAAACAAACGATGATTGATGGGCGAGAGGTTGCGCCAATGTCTGCGGACAAAGATATGTATCTGGATAAAAATGGTAATGTTATCAAAGGTGCTTCAATTAATGGACCCAAGGCTGCGGGCATCCCAGGGGTGCCGGCAGGTCTGGAACATTTGGCAAAAAATTATGGTCGTTTACCATTAGAAAAAAGCCTGGCCCCTGCGATCAGATTTGCCGAAGAAGGTTTCCCTGTCACCGAGCGTTACCGGAAGTTGACGGCTTATCGACTTGAAACCATGAAGTCGTTTCGATCTACAGCGAATATTTTTCTAGAAAATGACCAAATCCCAAGCCTGGGATATAACATTATTCAGAAAGATCTGGCGAAAACTTTAAGAAGGATAGCGAAACAGGGAGTAAGTTATTTTTACACAGGCGCGCTGGCTAGGAGAATGACGCAGGGATCTCGTAGTAGAGGCGGACAATGGAGTGACGCGGATCTTGCAAATTATAAAGTGATCGAACGGCAACCTGTAGTTAGTCAATATAAGAATTTACGTATTATTTCAGCGCCACCACCCTCCTCAGGCGGAATTGTTTTAGCGCAAATTTTCGGCATGCTTGAAAAATTTGATCTGGATGCTCTGGATCATAATCAACGCAAACATGTTGTTATCGAAGCGATGCGACGCGCTTATCGAGATCGTGCAGCTTATCTGGGTGATCCAGATTTCGTTGATATTTCAGAACAAAGACTATTAGATAAGAATTATCTTGATGGACTCGCCGTTACTATTGATCTGGATCATGCGACGCCTAGTTCAGCGTTGGGCGATATTCCGATCTCTCAACAAACGGGCACCAATACAACACATTTTTCAGTGATTGATAAAGAAGGGAATAGGGTTTCGGCTACGCTTAGCATTAATCTGCCTTTCGGCTCAGGCTTCGTGGTTCCCGGGACAGGCGTATTGTTGAACAATGAGATGGATGATTTCTCGGCCAAAGCACAAGTCCCAAACGCTTATGGCTTGGTCGGCGATCAGGCGAATGCTATCGCAGCCGGCAAACGTCCGCTCTCAAGTATGTCGCCAACGTTTATCGAGACTGATGACAGGGTCGGTATTTTAGGCACGCCCGGCGGCAGTCGGATTATCAGTATGGTGTTGCTCGGTATTCTTGATTTTGCTGATGGCAATTTACCGAGCTCCTGGGTGACGGTGCCGCGTTATCATCATCAATATCTTCCCGATGAAGTACAGTTTGAACAAGGAGCACTGACACTTAATCAACAACGCGAACTCAAAAATCGTGGACACGTGTTAAATGAAAAAAATAGAGCCTACGGGAACATGCAGGCTATCTTATGGGATAAAAAAATAAACAAATTATTTGCAGCCAGCGATCCTAGAGGCGAAGGCAGGGCGCTTGTGATAACCCCATGATATTTATAAGATAAAATAATAAGGCAGTAATATTGTTGCGTTGCAATAATAGCAAATGTATACTGAATCCCTGCTTATTTTTAATTTTGCAGATATGCAATGAGAGAGTCGTTTGAATATTTTATGGATCATTATACAAAACTAAACAGCCTGGCCCTGAATACCATTGAGCAGGTTACTATGTCTCAACTTAAGGCCTTTCAAGATAATGTGAAAATCGGCTTTTATTCACTGACTTCCGCAAGTGAGATAGAGGATCTTGGTTCATTACAGACTTACATGGAAGAACAGACGGCGATTACACAATATGTAACCGACAGTGCCGTTGATGAAGTTAAGGAAATTGCAGATCTTGGAGAATCCTATGCGAGCGAGGCCAAGGAGATTGTAGGGAAGATAATTCCTTCAGTTTAATATCTAATATGTGGGCTTAAAGCTGTAAGTGTAGATCAGCATTACAAGGGGGTTACTCACTCAAGGCAAAACCAATCAAGGCATCCCCGCTAGGAGTTTGTAATAATGCGTTACCACCTGCGGCGACAGCAACAAATTGTTGTCCCCCAACTTGATAGCTCATGGGTGGTGCGTTTACACCTGCCCCACAATTAAACTCCCAAAGCCGTTGCCCATTGCTGCTATCGAAGGCAGCAAACATCCCGCTTGCTTCTCCCATGAATACCAGGTTGCCTGATGTAGCCAGCACGCCACCAATCAATGGTTGATCTGTTTTGATTTGCCACTTTATCTTACCTTTGTTACGCGTATCCAATGCTGTGAGTGTTCCCCAGCTAGATTCTGTCTTAGAAATGTCGGTTAAAATATAAGGCACTTCCTTCCCTTCGAAGGTACCGTGTTCTGTGCGATAGAGTGTGGGCTTATGAATTCCTGCAATAAATATAGTCCCGCTTGATGCATCGTATGAAGTCGGTGACCATGAAGCTCCGCCCCATGATCCTGGGTAGATAATTACACCTTCATCACTGGGGGCATGAAACATATTGCTTTGGGGAACAAACGCTTCTGAGCGATAAATGAGCTCCCCAGTTTTGCGATCGTGCACATAAAACCAGCCAGTTTTCGCGGCTATACCAATGGCAGGAGTAACTTGCTCTCCTTCATGCAAATCAAATAACACAGAATTGCTTGCAACATCATAACCCCATAAATCGTGAGGCACTTGTTGATAATGCCAACGGGTTTCGCCAGTGTATGCGTCAATTGCGACCAACGAATTAGCGTAAAGGTTATCGCCAGGCCTAGCACTTGAAACATCGTTTGGTGAAGCATTGCCTGTGCCTACATAAATCAATCCAAGCTTCGGATCAAATGAAGGAGTGCTCCATGTAGAACTACCACCGATACGCCAGCGATCTTTTAGTTCAGTGGATAATTCCTTTTCACGTACAATATCCCGAGGCAAGACTTCACCTTGTGGTGTTTTAGAGGCAAACTCACCTTCCCAATCACCACTTTTGGTGGTGAACCAACGCCAAACTTCTTCGCCCGTATTTACATTAAAGGCAGCAATGTAGCCGCGCAGTCCGATAAAACGATCTGCTGCTGGTATTTTGTCGGGGGAAACGCCTTTTAGTGCAAATTGCGAGAATATATTATAAAACATACCGTAACCGGCTGCTGTTACTCCAACGACGACCAGGTCGCGATAAACTATCGGCGCCATTTTAGCAGGCAAAGTATCACTATTTTCTATTAAAAAGTCTTTTTGTGTTTGCGTAAGCCCTTCAAGCTCGGCGACAGTGGGGCGCGCGATAATTGTGTCCCAGACGATATCGCCGGTTGTTTGATCAAGCGCAATCAGACGTCCGTCATTCGTAGCTTCAAATACCTTACCGTGACCTAGTGCTGCACCACGATTGGCAGGACCGCCTTTGTTATTTTCTTTTCGATTTTTATGTTCGTAGCGCCAAAGAACCGTCCCCTTTGCGGCATCTAAAGCTACAACATCGTTACCCGGAATGGTGGCATACATGACGCCATCTGCAACTAGTGGTTGTGTCTGAAAAGATCCAATTTTACCAGATTGAAATATCCATTTTGGAACTAGTCGTTTAACGTTATCACGGTTAACTTGTGTGAGTGGTGAAAAATTTTGATTGCTATAGTCATGACCAAAGGAGAGCCAGTTACTTGAATCATGTGAAGCGGCAAGTAGCCGGTTTGCATCGACGACCGAATTGCTGTTTTCGGCAGCGGTTGAAAGTGCTATTAGCGACAAGAGAGTCGTTACAATGAGTTTATGTTTTGGCATTTGCTATCTTTACTCCGTCCACTGCTTCTATGATTTGATTGCTACCTGATGCCCAGCTATAGGTGTCAAAAATGTGATTGCTACTTAAAGTATTGTTTGAATTTATATAAAAAGCAGGAGAAACACAACAGATCAATAAAGATAATCCACAAAGAAAGGTCGCTAGAAGACAAGGGTTTTTCATATAATTTAATGAAGCTCTTCTTCTTGTTCAGCGCTGTATTCGTTATCTGTACTAATTGTGTCTTTATCAGAATAATCAAGCAACTCGTCAACATGATTTATTTCTTCGGCATTAATGATTGCTGAATCCTCTGTTTCTATGGCTATATGGAATGCGGCATAACCTGGAAGCATAAATTGATTTAGTGCCATTCCCAATATACGGCCTTTGACAGGTGCCCTTATCTCTATTTGTTTGTTGGTTAATGGATTTATGATATGTCCAAGTAAACTATTTTCTTGTACAAATGAACCAATTTTTTGATTTGAGATCATGATTCCACCACTATTTACTCTTATCCAGCGTGATTGGTAGTAAATAGGTCGGGTTCCAGACTGCAAATGTAAAGTCTTTAAGACACCAATATTTGCCATCATGGCATTAATTGTTTTTACGCCAGACTCAACCAATTCATTTTGTAAGGAGCCTGGCTGTCCGAGCTCAAATGTTACAGAGGGTATTCCCGCATTAGATGCTGCCGTTCGTAAAATACCTGCACTTCCTTGTTTATGTAGAACAGTTGTTGAGTCAAAATAGTTAATGAAATCTCTAACTTGTGGATTACGCATATCCGCACGTATCTGAGGCAGGTTATCGCGTTTTAAGGAGCCAGTATGGAAATCAACAAGGTAATCGCAATGGGTTATAATTTGATTAAAGAATTTATAGGCTATGCGCGATGCTGAGCTGCCATCAGGTCTGCCGGGGAAATAGCGATTGAGGTCTCGTCTGTCTGGCAGGTAACGTGAACCGTGAGTGAAGCCGAATATGTTAACAATCGGCACGCCTATGACGGTTCCAGAAATTTTTGATGGTTCAAGAGAACGGAGAACGCGCCTTACAATCTCGATTCCATTTATTTCATCACCATGTATTGCTGCAACGAGACAAACAACCGATCCCGTATTCTGGCCCCGAGCAATTAACACAGGCGGGCTGACAATGCGACCTGAAAAAGATTGACCCGCCGACCAATTAAGCTCTGATAATGTTCCGGGCTGAACATTTTTATCTAAAATTATTAAAGGGCCTTGTGAGCCGACATCCTGTGGAAAATAAAGCGTTTTATCTTTACTGTCAGAGTGGTTTATTTTGAGAGCAGGTGAATCATTAATAAGATCGAGGGCAATCTCTGATGTGGTGATTCCTTTTTTATGGCTATCTTGTTCAGCATATGTATTGAAACTTGCTAGATAAATACTGAAAAAAAGCAGAGCTAAGAAAGAATATTTGAACAAGTATAATTCACTAATATTCATTTTTAGCAATAGATTTTGCAATCAAGATACGCTCTTTGGCATTCACGGGGAGAGTCTCTAATGCATCAATTGCGTCGAAACGATGTTGCAGTCCTTCACCGTTAGCAATTTGGATAGATAATCCTGGTCGTGCATTTAACTCCAACACCAGGGGTCCCAGTTCAGCGTCCAAAACTATATCTACACCAAGAAAACCCAGTGGAGCAAACTCATAACAACGCGCGGCCAATAGCAGCAGCTCTTCCCATCTAGGGATTACCAAATTATTTAATGGTGTGCCAAAGTCAGGGTGTTCAGTAATGCGACGATCTTTGCAGACAGCTAAAGTAGTAATCCCCGAATCCAATTGTACGCCAACTCCGATTGCTCCTTGATGGAGGTTGGCCTTGCCATCAGATTGCTGTGTCGGCAATCGCAGCATAGCCATTGCGGGTATGCCCTTATAAACCAGGATTCGTATATCGGGCACACCCTGGTAACTCATAGCGTTAAATACAGGATCAAATTTGACACGGTATTCTATGATGGCTTGATCGACCTGACCGCCAAGGCTATAAACACCGCCCAGAATATTAGCAATATGATGGCCTAAAAATTCTTTATCTATAGTAGCACCACTGGCTTTAGTGAATATATCTTTGCGCCGATTTTGAATCACAAGGATGCCTTTGCCACCACTCCCATGGGCGGGTTTGACAACAAAGTCTTGTTTGTCATAAATTATTTTCTCGAAGGAATTTGCATCGTGCACAGTTGATATCACACCATAAAGCTTAGGGACAGCAATGTTAGCGCGTTCAGCTAATTGTTTAGTTCGAACTTTGTCA
Source organism: Gammaproteobacteria bacterium (assembly GCA_047620145.1). Classification (GTDB taxonomy): domain Bacteria; phylum Pseudomonadota; class Gammaproteobacteria; order Eutrophobiales; family Eutrophobiaceae; genus SMWN01. The sequence continues at coordinate 77,025 of JBLHKO010000002.1, forward strand.
TCAACGAGCTTGTACATGGCTCGCGGATTATTTGGCATGACGTAGTTGTGGTTACGGGCATTTATCCCGACAACGCCGGCTTTACGAAGATTTCGGATCCGATTCAACATCTTTAATTGTTTCTTCCGATAAATCTTTAAAACGGATTAGTTCGTTCAGGCGATAGCCTGTATATCTACCAGTTGCAATAAATATTGCAAGTAACACCAGAAGGAGTTCTGGAAAGGTAAATATAATATGTTCAAGATAGTTATTACTCATCACAAAATAGCCGATCACGGCGGTAAATAAACTTCCCATGCTTTCTTTAAACGCATCAAATGGACCTGCTTCTTCCCAGGTTATCGACATACGTTCAATCACCATTGTTATGATAACCAGAGGGAACAGTGCAATCGAAAAACCGCGGTCAAGATTTAGCTCATTGCTTAATAGACTGATTGATAGCATTAAGATGATAACCATAACGAGTACAGCGCTTAGTCTTGGCACCAGCAACAGGTTCAAACGTTCAAGATAGAAACGAAAAGTCAGGCCGCTACTAACTATCAGGCAGAACAGTAAAATACCCCATAATAATTCTGTTTCTCTAAAGGCCAGCGCGATAAGTATTGGCATGAACGTACCAAAGGTGGGGACACCGACTATCGTGCGCATAAAAACAACCACTAAAACACCCAAGGGGATCATCAATAATATTTTGTAAACATTTTGTGTGCTGATAGGAAGTTTATTTAGAGACAAGGCGCGGAGTAATGATTGTTTTGTTTCGGCGCGTTCTTGTGAAATTTCTGTATCAGAATAGGGGCGCTGTGATACTGAAAAGCGAAGATGTTCGTTTGTGCCTCCTTGTATGCTCAACACGGGATCATTACCAATACTCCAGCGTAGAAAATTCCCCGGGTAACCTGTACTACCAAAAATCGGATCAAATCCTTCCCAGGTTTGTCCATTGTGTACTTCGAGCCAATAAATCAGTTTTGCATCGTTAAAGTCTTCCCCAAGGCTTAAGCCTCTTACAAGACGCGAAGAAATCCTCGCACCTTCTAGAATATAGATAATGCGTTTTACCCACTCCTCACTTCCCGGGGAGTTGCCTTTTTGTATGACAAGTACATTTTTACTGGGCGAAGGGCTATTAAGGTGAACCAGCAATTGACTAACAAAAGTAAAAACATCGGCTGATTCACTGCGAACTTTTTCTAGCGTATCTTCAATGGCAGAAGCAAGCGGTTCTTCATAATCCGGTTTCTCAGGCACAGGAGGTAATTTAGACTTCTGAGTTGTTTCCCCCTGCGCAAGCTCTTCAGGTACCACTTCGATACGGTAATAAAGATGCTGTCTATCATTCGCTTTGCGTATAGACCATTCTGCCATGCGATCAGTTTGCGTGTTGGTGACATTTAATCCGTAATTTCGTGAGACAAAAAATTCTTCTAATTTTAGAAACGCGCCCAACTTATCTGGGATATCGAGATTAACTTTGGCGGAACGACCAGAGCCATCGAATTCAACTCGTGCTTCAACAGCCCAGATGGTCGATACTTGATTCGGGAGAAGTGGCAATCCCAAGGACTTCACCTTGGCATACATTATTCCCAGGCCCAATATGGTGAGTAGGAGAATCAGGAGTTTAACGTTTAGGTTACGCATCAAAGTAAACATGAGTTATGGAAAAGTGCATATAAAATGATAGGTTCAATTATTAAGTAAGCACAATCTGTTTGCTAGAAAGATTTTATCTGCATCCACAAGGAAATTACCTTTCAATGTCATACGACCCAGGAGAAGCGGATAATTAAAACTTGACCTGTCTGACAAGGTGACGGGCGTGAGATAGTTTTCGCCACCTAAGCAGAACTCGATCTCAACAACATATCGGCTAACGCTCTCTCCTATGTGTTCTTTAATTTTGGTTTCGCGGATGATGGGCTTCTCAACTTCAATAGCCTTGACTGATCCATTTTTTTTGTAAATCAAATCAGGTAATGTAAATCTTACCCAGTCTTCATCGTTAATTTTAAATGGTTCGATGTTGATTGCATGTATAGAGCTGGTACGAGCCCCTGTATCTAGTTTAGCCTTAACCCTAACGGATCCAGGTTGAAGATAGGCCCATTCTAGCCACCCAAGGACGTCTAGCCTCGCCAGAGCGGGGCTACTTAAAAGCATTGAAAGCAAGATAAAAATAAATTTATCTCGTTTTTTAATTACACGCATTCTTTATTAAGGCTCTCTTTTTAAAAAAGGAGGCGAGTATATAGAGTCTAAATTAAAGATGTACTAATCATTTTAATACGTGAGTAACCAGACGGCGGAGATTGGATTAAATATCAGCACAAACTGCCGGGGGCCACTCGGCCCTAGCTTCCTGCTTCACTTTACCACTTACATTCATGATGTCTTGTACATAAAAAAGGCCGCATTTGCATGCAGCCTTTCGTTATTTACGAAGTAGTAAAGATTAAGTCAGTAACGGCGCAATCACCAAGCTGACAATGGCCATGACATTAATCAGGATGTTCATGGCAGGGCCTGAAGTATCTTTCATTGGGTCACCGACGGTATCACCTACAACGGCTGCTGTGTGAACGTCAGAACCTTTGCCGCCCAAGTTTCCTTTCTCAATGTACTTCTTGGCATTATCCCAGGCACCACCCGCGTTAGCCATGAACAGAGCCATCATGACGCAGCAGATTAAAGCGCCGCCTAACATTCCCCCCAGTGCTTTCGGACCTAAGCCAAAGCCGACCACGACAGGGGCTAATACGGCAAGGGCGCCGGGCATGATCATTTTTCTTAGCGCAGCACGAGTGGCAATATCAATACAACGCGCGGTATCTGGTTTGCCAGTACCTTCAAGTAAACCAGGGATCTCTTTAAACTGCCGGCGGATTTCCTTGATCATTTCAAAGGCTGCATCACCCACGGCAGTCATGGTCATGGCGCTCACCAGGAATGGGAAAATGCCACCAAGGAACATGCCGCAGAGCACGATTGGATCATTCAGCCTGAGTATAAATTCAGGATCGTTCAGCGTGATCTTTTCGATAAAGGCGCTGATTAATGCCAGCGCGGCAAGAGCCGCAGCACCAATCGCAAAGCCTTTACCAATGGCGGCTGTTGTATTGCCGACTTCATCCAGTGAATCAGTGATTTCACGTGTTTCCTTACCCATATTTGCCATCTCGGCGATGCCGCCTGCGTTATCTGCAACAGGACCATAGGCATCAATCGCCATGGTGATGCCGACGGTCGCAAGCATGCCGACAGCAGCAATACCGACGCCATAGAGACCCGCAAAGTGGCTGGAGGTGAAGATAATGGCGCAGATAGTAATAACAGGAATGGCAACAGATTGCATACCAGTAGCAAGCCCTGAAATGATGACTGTCGCCGGGCCGGTTTCGCCATCTTTGGCAATCTTACGCACCGGTGCACCACCTGTGTAATATTCAGTAACCAATCCAATCACAATGCCACCAACGGCGCCAGAGAGTACTGCAACCCAAATGTCACTAGAGCCACCCATCTGTGCGATCAGGAAATAGGCTGCCGCGATGAAGATAAGTGATGAACCCATGGTGCCTATACGCAAGGCAACTTCGGGACTTTTTGCAGAAAAGATTTTGACAGAATAGATGCCTATCATTGAACAAATCAGGCCAGCTGAGGCCAAGGCCAAAGGCATGAATGTCAGCGTTTCTTGGCCTGTTGTAGAAAGTGTTGCCACAACGTCCGTGCTCATCGTTGCAGCGAGTGCAATAGTTGCAATCATCGCGCCACAATAAGATTCAAAGATATCTGATCCCATGCCTGCAACATCGCCAACGTTATCGCCGACATTATCTGCAATTACACCTGGATTGCGTGGGTCGTCTTCAGGGATGCCAGCTTCAAGTTTACCTACCAGATCAGCACCGACGTCAGCGCTCTTGGTGAAGATGCCGCCGCCTACACGAGAGAATAAAGCAACAGAGGATGCGCCCATGGCGAAGCCTTCTATTGCGTGAATAGTATGTGGATCACTTGCAAAGAAATAATACAGAATGCCAACACCAAACAAGCCCATGGCTGCAACTGTAAGTCCCATGATTGAGCCTCCAAAGAAGGCGACTTGTAGGGCTGCAGCTGCGCCTTTATTATTGGCGGCAACTGCTGTTCTTACGTTTGCGTGGGTTGCGGTATACATACCAAAATAACCTGCGGAACCTGAACAGAGGGCACCGAGCAGAAAGGCCATTGCAGTGTTCATGCCCAAATCAGAACTGGCAATGGCTACAATACAAATGACGCAAAAGATAGCTAGGCGTGAATACTCACTCTTCATGAAGACCATGGCACCGAGATGAATTTCATTTCCAATCTCAACGACCTTGCCTTCACCGGCGGGCTCTGCCTTGACCTTCAAAAAGACCAGTACAGCACAAATAAGACCAAAAATGCCTAACCAAATAGGCAGAGTGGTTATAGACGACATAGAAAACCCCTTATTTTAAAATTGATTCATGATTTCGTTAAATTATGGTTCTGGCGCCTATCTATAGCACCAGGAGGTGCCCCTGCACCAAAGCTGGGAAGTTATACCTGTATCGGCCTGTGCTGTAAAGTCAGCAGCTAATTAAGCTGCTAAAATGCCAGAATCTGCAACAGTTTCACCGAAATATCGTGATCATTGTATGGAGCGTTGATGTATGAATGCCACACTTATCAGCCTATTGTTTATTATAGCCGCCGCACAACCCCACGCCGTTAGCATAGAAGAATTCCTCGAAAAGGAATGCAATAAAGGTGTGGAAAAAGATTGCGAAGAATTGGCTGACTTAAAATTGCAGCTGGTTAAACAGGAGCGTTTGCAGACCAGAGCAGTTTTATATGGTCAACGCATCAATGGTAATGGGCCCATGGTCGACGAAAAGACGCCGAATCTAGAAGACGCATATCCTGTTGTTATGCAAGATCACCTTGATAGTGAGACCGCCGCTGGAGAAACATTAAGCCTGGATCAAGTTCGATTACCGAGCTGTGCTAATCACTATCATAATCATTGGGTAAACAAGAAGCTTTGGTGGCCGACCGATGATGAACATAAGCCCGACTGGGCATCAATCTATGTTTTCATTGTTGATCATTATTATGGGTTTTGCCTTAAGTCTTAGGTTGTCAATCGTCATTCCCGCGCAGGCAGGAATCCAGTGATTAAGGCTCAAGTCGATCTTTGTTTAATAATTTGTGACCTTCAAAAACCGTGACGATAAGAACGGTTTCATTCTGAACCAGATAAACGATGCGGTAATCCCCTAAAAATACTTCGCGAATATTATTATTTTCAAATTCAGGAACGATACGTCCGGACATTGGTGCATCGATAATTTTTCTTGCTCTTGTCCGTAATTGTTTAATCCATTTTTTGGCATTGACTAGATTATCTTCGGCAATAAATTTACCGATTGAAATTAGATCGTCCTGAGCTCGTTTCGTCCATGCTAATTTCGTTTTTGCTAAGTGATCACAAATTCCTCCCTAAGCGTAGCTGATAATTCCTCGTCAGAAATAATGTTTCCTGCTTTGGCATCTTGCAGACCCTCTTTTACAGCAGCAAAAAATTGTTCCTGTCTAGATAATCGATCAAATTCTTCAGGTGTCAGCAGGACGGCGGCAGGCTTACCATTTTGAGTAATAATCACAGGGCGATTTTTTTCATGCAGATTGCGTAAAACTTTGGAGGCATGAGTCTTGAACTGTCCGAGGGGGAAAATATCTTCAGATATAAGAATGGATTTCATTAGACTAATATTCAGACCTTAATTTAGACCTGATATTGGCGTTATAATACACAAGCCGCAAGCTTTTAAAGGTAGAGGCCAAAGCAGTATCCGGCCCGTGAATTAGGAGCACGCCATACTGGGCGTGACCCAGTATTCAGTGAAAAAGTACAATCTGTAGCGCCTGTAAGGTGGGATTGATTGACTGGGTCGCTCTTTGATATCCATATCACCGCGACATTCGTGCATCCTGCACGTCATACCGGCTCAAGGCCGGCATGACGTAATCTTCACAACTATTTTATTCGAGTGTCTTTAACATCTCTGCAACTTCATATAGCGGCAGCCCCATCACACCAGAATAACTCCCCTCCAACCGTTCAATAAAAGCAGCCGCCTTTCCTTGTATTGCATAGGCGCCTGCCTTGCCCAAAGGTTCTTCCGTTTCACAATAATCCAGAATGTCAGTTTCAGTTAGTGGACGAAAACTTACGTGGTTGATATTTAAACAAATTTGTTCGGTATCTGTGATCAGGGCAACAGCGGTATAAACGTGATGTGTTCTACCGGATAATTCCTCAAGCATTTTAATTGCATCTTGTATGGTTTCGGCTTTGCCCAAAATGATATTGTCGAGGACGACACTGGTATCTGCAGCGAGTATTGGCAAGTTGTTTTGTATTTTTGCTTTTGCTGCGCGGGCTTTTTCTAGTGCCATTCGTTTAACGTAGGTTTTGGCTAATTCTTTTCCGTCCCAGGTTTCGTCGATTTCGATATTCACTAGCTCGAAGTCTATGCCAATTTGTTTTAGGAGTTGTTGGCGGCGGGGGGAGGTTGAGGCCAGGTTAATTTTCATTATGATTGTGTTTATTGGTGGATTTGAAATAGGAGGTGTAGTTTAGCACTGGTTTCGCCTTTTAGCGGCGAGGCACTTCTTTTTTGCTTGTCCAAAAAATGAAGTACCCAGGGTCGCTCTTGTGCATCCATGCACCCGCGACATTCGTGCGTCCTACACATCAAAAAAAGACACCCCTGATATCAAGGCCTGCGGCTTCCCTCGTCAGTCAGTAGTGCTCACGGGGTCGTGGCTACATGACTTCCTTTCATGGAGCCGCTTATCTGCACGTCCTGTGCAGCTACCCCTATCACTACTTCCTTCCTCGGCTTGATATAAGGGGAATTAAAACCACCACATAATGAAAGTGGCACATTATATAAAAATCGATCTATCCTGAACCTCAATTACCTATCAGGCCTAAAGGAATAGAGATGAAAATACCTTACTTTGAAAATTGCGCGCTTTTGCTCTATATACAAAATAAACGCGCCATTTCGGCTCACTCCATAAGAAAAATAAGTGGCTACTTTGGTGGCCGTTAACAACAAGTATAAGTGCTAGATGACTAAATCAAACGAAATATACTTATTCACTGCTGCAGCACTATTGGCTGGTGTTTTTTATATGGCAGTACCTGGAATATTACTTAGTTCTGATTTCGAACACGGTGGGGTGCAACAGGTATTGGAAGCAGTCCAGGATTCAGGATATAACGGAATAAGGTTAATTGCTTTCTACGCGCCAGCAACAGCGTTAGTATTATTTTTGTTATTTGCTATTACACTCATTGCCAGAAATAAGGGATCAGTCCATATCGGTGTCATTTGCTTTGTTTTCTCAATTTGGTCGGTAACGCAAATTCAAACAGTTGGATGGTTTGGTCTCTTTGTGTCAGGCGGGTATCTATACAATGAGTACAAAAGCTATCAGGCAAAGCGCACTTAATAAGCGGCCCTCCCTAATTGACTTCGGCACTTACGCCGCCTCCGCAATTGAGCCATGCGTTAAAATAAACGAAGGAATATCCCCCCTCATATCGTGCCGAACAGTTGTATGATTTTAAGGTTATTTGAACAGGACGTTCAAATAAGCGCGACCAAGGCAGGAAGCCTTGTTTGCGCGACCTTAAGAAATCATGCAGCTGTGAGGGTCTCCGCAGGACACGATCTTAGGGGCAGTTTTCTTTTGGGTACTTTTCTTTAGTCTGTACAAAGAAAAGTATCACGCCGATAAAAGGCGGAATCAAAACGTTAATTAGAGCGCGGTAGATAATGCCTACAGCAATAAACTCTCATCTATACGATGAAAAACACTAGCAGAATCAATCAGCGATTTAGCGGTAAGCTCTTGAACGCCATAGACTTCAGCATTAACGGCATAATCCTTTTTGATTTTCTCTAGTAAACGATCGAAGTCACCATCACCCGAGAGTAAGACAACAGTATTAACGTCTTTCGCAATATCCAAGACATCAATCGTAATCCCGACATCCCAGTCGCCTTTGGCGGAACCATCAGCGCGTTGAATATAAGGTTTGAGTTTTATGGTGAAGCCAATATCTTTTAGAGCATTCTGAAATTTGAGTTGTCTCTCGTCACCACGATCAATTGCATAGGCATTTGCACAAACAATTTCTCCTTTAGAACTTATTTGTTGCCAAAGTTTTTTATAATTAAATTGTCGACCGTAAATATCGCGCGTGGTGTAGTAAATATTTTGCACATCAACAAAGAGGGCAATCTTATTCACGATGATATGGATGTCCCTGCAAAATACTCCATGCACGATAAAGTTGTTCTGCAATCACAACCCTGACTAAAGCATGTGGTAATGTAAAAGATGACAACGACCAGGTCTTATCTGCCCGCTGTATTATCAAAGGGTCAATCCCGTCGGAACCGCCGATGACTATCGAGATATCCTGACCCATAGGTAACCAACTTTCCATTTGTTTGGATAGTTCAATACTGCTGAAGTTTTTGCCTTTTTCATCTAGCACGATCAACCTTGAGTTTGAAGGAATGGCGAATTGAATGCGTTCGCCTTCTTCTTTGATGTTTTTTTCTGTGGTTGTTGATTTGTTTCTTACTGAAGGTGTGATTTCAATGAGATTAATTTTCATCTCTGGTGGCATGCGTTTGCTGAATTCTGTGTAACCGGAATTGATCCACTCCGGCATTTTCTTGCCCACTGCAATGAGATGAATCCTCATTGAATAGATTGTTGTTTAGTGAATTGTCTGCTGGGCGATTTCAGAATCATCCATCGGTGACCAGAGTTTTTCCAGTTGATAATGTGCACGTGTTGTTGGGTGCATGATGTGGACGACGATGTCGCCAAGATCGACCAGGGCCCATTCACCATAATCCTTGCCTTCAGATCCATAGGGTGGAACATTTTTCTTTTTGGCTTTTTCAATGAGCTTTTCAGCGATTGATGTGACTTGTTTACTGGAGGTGCCACTGGCAATAATCATTAAATCAGCGAAGGAGGATATATTTCTTATATCAAGGGTAATAACATTTGTGGCTTTGTTGTCTTCCAATGTGTCTATTATTAGTTTTTCCAGTTTTTCCAAGTTCATAATTTTAGGGTCATGTTTATTTTTTATATAAGTGGTGGGTCTTTATAAAGTCTAGCACTTTGTTGGGCAATAATGAGGCTGAATTCAAATTATTTCGAATATTATTTTTTATTTGGGTTGAGGAGATATCAAGCATCGGAATATCCAGTTGAAAGATAAGCCCTGCGGCTTGTTGGTGCAGATCCTCTATGGTCTGCGTAATGGAGTTCTCCATGAAATTTTTCATTTCTTCATGAATAGACACTCCGTCACTACTCTCGTTGTCATTCATGGGACGATTGGCTATGACGATATGCGCATAATCAAGCAATGACTTCCATTGGTGCCAGCTATTTAAAGTTTTGAAGTTCTCCATACCGATAAGCATGCAGAGTGGTGTCTCATCAATCTTTCCCCGAATCTGTTTCAAGGTATTAATCGTATATGAAACTTCATCTCTTTGTAGCTCACAGTCATCGACTTTCAATAGCGAGTGGTCTTCAATGGCGAGATTTAACATCTCCAGACGTTGTTCGGTGGATGCTACAGGTGCTGGTCGATGAGCTGGATTGTTTAAAGGAATGAATCGAAGTTCGGTCAGGTTTAATTCTTTAAGGCATGTCGTTGCCAGATGTAAATGTCCATTATGAACCGGATCAAAAGTACCGCCCAAGATACCAATCGGTTGCGTCATTGTTTGAACATTATCATTTATTGATTATTGAAAATAATGGGTAGTAATCGCAAAGCCTACTCACGAATATGACCATCACCAATGACAATATATTTTTGTGAGGTTAAACCTTCCAGGCCGACAGGACCGCGGGCATGAAATTTATCGGTGCTAATACCAATCTCAGCGCCGAGGCCATATTCAAAGCCGTCAGCAAACCGGGTGGAGGCATTAACCATCACGGAAGAAGAATCAACTTCACGCAAGAACCTGTCCGCATTATTTTTATCTTCGGTAACAATGGTGTCCGTATGATCCGAGCTATATTCGTGTATGTGCGCCATGGCTTCTTCTAGTCCACTAACGATGCGTAGTGACATAATGGGTGCCAGGTATTCTGTATGGTAATCCTCGTCTGTCGCAAGTTTTATGTCAGGCAATATTTTGCGTGATTTTCCATCGCCTCTTATTTCTACACCGGCTTCTTTGTACATTGGCCCAAGTTTTTTAAGCACAGGTTCAGCAATACTTTCCGCGACCAACAAACATTCCATGGTGTTACAGGTTCCATAGCGTTGAGTCTTGGCGTTGTATGCAATCTTGATTGCTTTGTCCATATCGGCATGGTCATCAATATAAACATGACAGATCCCATCTAGATGTTTAATCACTGGCATACGTGCTTCTTTACTGACACGTTCGATCAAGCCTTTGCCGCCACGAGGCACGATAACATCAACATATTCTGGCATAGTCAGTAATTCGCCGACTGCAGAGCGATCCGTGGTTTCGATCACCTGCGCGGCATCACCAGGCAGTCCACAAGCTTCCAGCCCTTCTTTTATGCAAGCAGCGATAGCCAGGTTCGAATGGGCGGCTTCTGAGCCTCCGCGTAAGATCGTGGCGTTACCTGATTTCAAACAAAGCGCTGCAGCATCTGCAGTGACATTAGGGCGTGATTCGTAAATTATACCGACTACACCTAAGGGAACGCGCATGCGCCCAACCTTGATCCCAGAAGGCATTTCTTCCATCTTCGAAATCTCGCCGATGGCATCTGGCAGTTCAGCGACCTGACGCAATCCTTCGGCCATACTTTCTATTCTTGTCGGGGTGAGTTCAAGTCGGTCAAGTAAGGCAGCATCCAGACCGTTGGCTTTGCCTGCTGTAAGATCCAGGGCATTGGCCGCAAGCAGTTTAGCTTGCGATTCGATAATCAGATCAGCAATTTTTAACAAGGCATTGTTCTTGGTGGCGGTATCTGTCTTCGCCATAACACGAGAAGCTGCTCTGGCGCGTTTACCGACATCTTGCATGTATTCTTTAATATTCATTTTCTTAAGGTTTGTTATGAAGTTCTAATTGACTGTTAAACAGTAGCGGCATTAATGTTATGACCGGAGAAACCGAGCAGCAAGCTTAGCAGCGCGTCCCAGGCCGTATGTTTTTCAGCGCTCTTGATAGTTCTGTCCAATGCATTTGCCTGCTTTAATAATTTATATAATTTTTTTAAGTTATGTCTTTGCAATACAGATTTAATTGCTTGCTTACGTTTGTTGTCCCAAATTCGATAATCGGAAAATAATTTATCCAGTGTGTCGCCGTTGTTTAAGTGATAGCCCATGGTGCACAGTCGTCGATAATCCCACATCAACGCCCCATAAACAGCCATCGGATCCATGCCTTCGCTTTTTAGTCCATTCAACATTCTTAACATACGTTTGGTTTCATCAGCATAGGCACATTCGATGAGTGAGAACACATCAAAACGTGTGCTATCTGTGACGGCGGCAATGACATCTTTGCTCGTGATTTCATCGTTGTCGACCAGCAAACAAAGCTTATATATCTCCTGACTTGCTGCGAGCATATTGCCTTCAACACGATCAGCAATCAGTTGTGCAGCATCCGTGGCAATGCGTTTATCTTGTTTTTGTACACGCTGACAGATCCAGCCGGG
>JBLHKO010000003.1:0-71571 GCA_047620145.1 Gammaproteobacteria bacterium
AGTTTGGAAGAAAGCCTCGCATTAGCGGGGCTTTTTTTTGGAAAAATTTAAGCAGTCAGACTTTTCTTTATTTTGTCAGATGCTTTGATAAATGAATGTGAGCCACCTATCTCCCTTGATAGATCCGGTTTCCCAGGATTTCAGGTGTTCAGGAAGTTCGATTTTTAATAATTCTTCCAGTGTCATGCCTTGTTCGATATTTTGCCGAACAAATTTAATGCTGTCTTGCAACATTTTGAGATAATCGATTAATTCTTGTTTGTTCGATAAAGGTCCATGCCCTGGAATAACCTTGGCATTATCAGAGATGCTATCAATGGTTGCTTGTATATTGTCTGCAAAACTCAAGACATTACCGCCAGTGGCGATATCGATAAACGGAAACATACCGGCAAAGTAGTGGTCACCCATATGCACAACATTCGATTCTGTGAAGTAGATGATTGAATCACCGTCCGTATGTCCATTCGGTAAATGCAAGATCTTTATCGTTTCATTATTAAAATGAAGAGTAAGCGATTTATCAAACGTGATCACTGGCCAAGATTGTTTTGGTCTGGCTGGTGTAGTTGCGAATGCATTGGTTTGTTCTTGCATTAGACGTTTGCGCACATTGTGATGAGCAATGATTGTGGCGTCTGTGCTGAAGTCAGCATTACCACCTGTATGGTCGCCATGCCAATGCGTATTTAATACGAATCTGGGTTGTCCTGGTTTTAATTTAGCGAGAGCGTTTCTTATTTTTTGATTCATTTCTGAAAATTGATCGTCCACGATCAAGATTCCATCATTCCCTATGGAAACACCTATATTGCCTCCAGCAAAACCGTTAATGCCTTCCAACATGTAAATGTTACCGCTGACATGCACTGTCTTCAGTTCAACATTGGTAAAATCTCGCGAATAAGTCGCTTGGGCAATGAATAATGAAATGATAAATATAATTAGACTATGAAGGAGAAGTCGCTGCATAATTTATATCATCTCAAAAATAATTAAGTGTTGCATATCGGATGTGAAGAAGAGCGTTATAATTATCATCGCAAGGTGAAGGTGAATTATGGAATTATTATTTATTTTGTATCTATCTTTAACGTTAGTGATTCTCTAAGTATCTTACTGATAAGAACTGAATGTGCATAAGCATGATTTTTGAAAAACTCACAAGCCGCTCCGATTTGCGCACAAATATCTGGATTGAATATCACTGCAGATCCAAAATGTGGATCTGCTTGTATCCTTGCGATATAGGGCAGAGTTGAATCTTTAAGTTCCCATATAGCTGCAAGCACATTTCCACTGAATAAGTTGCTAAGTAACAAGCAGGAAAACAACAATGGCTTACACAGAAAGTGAAGCACAGTGTCAATGAGCCTTGAAAGAAATGTAATTTCTTCTTCCATCTGCTTATCCTTTTCATAGGTAGTGTGCTCAATATAGCCCGCAGTGCAGAAATAGCAAGATTCGGGTGGGTTACTACTAATTGCCGTGTTAGATTTAAGCATGAATAATTATAGGCAAATGGCGGGCGTGATTAATTACCTTAATACTCACTATACCGAGCAGCCATCTTTGGAAAAGCTGGCAGGTGTCGCTGGCTTAAGCGTGCATCATTTTCAGCGAAAATTCACTGCATGGGCAGGGGTTTCGCCGAAATCGTTTCTACAGCAACTAACATTGGAGAATGCCCGCGGTTTGTTGAAGCAGGGGGGTAGCATCATGGATGTGGCACATGATTCAGGATTATCTGGTGCATCGCGTCTACATGACCTCTGCGTGAATTTGGAGGCGGCATCCCCTGGAGAAATTAAGCGCAACGGCGAAGGGCTGGATATTTCCTACGGTTTCGGCTTTAGTCCATTTGGTGAATGTCTGGTTGCGACTTCAGCACGTGGGATCGTTCATCTTTCTTTTGTTGACGATGGACAGAAGAAACAAGCTATTAATAGTTTGCGTAAACATTGGCCAAAGGCTAGTTTGTTTCCTGATAATCAAGCGGCCTTGCGTGTCATTCAAGTTATTTTTCAAGACGACAATAATAATCAACGTTCATCAATACGTGCATTTGTAAAAGGAACTAAATTTCAGTTGTGCGTATGGCGTGCGCTGTTGCAAGTTCAAGAGGGGAAGTTAGTATCTTATGGTCAACTTGCAGAAAGTATCGGCCGACCAAATGCCTCAAGAGCAGTTGGTTCTGCCGTCGGCAAGAACTCTTTAGCGTATCTTATTCCTTGTCATCGAGTCATTCGTGGTACTGGCATTATCGGTGATTATCGTTGGGGACAAGGGCGCAAGCGGCTAATAATCACCTACGAATCTATACATGATAACTGAGAGAGGCTGGCATTATGTTATGCGTAGCAACAAGCTAAGAAATTATCTTGGACAGCCACATAATAAATATAATGACCGATTTATGTTTATGTAGAGCTTTGGTTAATTGGGTATTTGTCGTGTATTCTGGGTCTTATGATAATCAGGAGAAATCATATGAAAATGTACTTAAAAAAAGCGCTCAAGCTATCATGGATAGCTTTGATATTATCTTCATCATTTGTTTATGCGGGAGATCTCCCAAGATCAACTTCCCCTGAAAATGCCAAGGTATATATCATCTCACCAGCCGACGGTGAATCAGTCAACGAGACGTTGACAATTAAATATGGGTTACAGGGGATGGGTGTCGCGCCTGCCGGTGTGGATAAGGAAAATACCGGTCATCATCATTTGCTTATTGATGGTGAAACGCTACCTGCGTTTGATAAACCTATGGGCAACGATGTAAAACATTTTGGCGGCGGGCAAACTGAAGCGACAATTCAACTGTCGAAAGGTAAGCATACGCTGCAGTTGATATTAGGTAATCATATGCATGTGCCTCATGATCCTGCGGTAGTGTCTGAGAAAATAACGGTATTTGTTCAGTAGTTAAACTACTGTGCTTTCAGGGCTCGATGTTCTTTCCATGCAAACCAGTTTTGTGGTGTGACTATATTCATTAGACGATCAATGGACTGCATGATTAAGAGATTGTAATAACCATGCAGCTTCCTTAACCATGTAAGTTTATTGCAACGAAGCGAGACAGAATAACTGGCTTCGTCATAGACAAAATGATGCCAATAGCCACTAGGGATATACAATGTTTCTCCGGGTTCAAGTTTGACCTTATAGCCCTGGATATCTTTCAACCTTGGGAACCGTTCGAAATCTGGTTGCACAACATCAACGTAGCTTCTGCAAGTGAAGGGATAACGGTGTAGATTTTTTCCTTGCCCATACGGGAATAGGTAAACAGTTTTACTTCCATACATAGCCGTATGAAAAACATGTGACATATCGATATCAAAGTGCATCTGCGTTACTGAACCTTTGCAACCAAAAAACATAAAAACAAAGTTTCTTGAAAAGCCATCTACCAGCGTTGGAAAAACGATGTCATCGACCAATTCTGGAATTTCGGATTTGATGTTGTACAGGAACATGCGTAGATTTTGTGATGTTGTCATCACTATATTGATGTATTCATTCAGAGAAATTGTCTTCAGTTTAGACATGTAATGCTTGCCGGCGGCGACAAAACTGTCGTCATAAACCTTAACCTGCTTATTGCCATGTTGATCTCTAAAGAACTCAGGGGTCCATTTTTTTGATGCCGGCCATGACTTTGCCAGATCCTGAATAACTAATGGTCTGAGGGGGGTGAAATATGAATCGGAGAAATCTTTCTTCTCGATTAATGAAACCTTTTTGACAGGCGCCAGTTCCAATTCGGACATGGGATGTTCAGGCTCGGGCTAGGAACTCACTGTAAGTATAGAGGATATCTGCTTGCTCCCAGTGTAGGAAATGTCCGGCTCCGGGTATCATTTTAAATTCACAATCTGGAATTCTAGATGAAGCTTTTTTGATGTCTTTAGGATCAAGAATAGCATCAAATTCACCACTTAAAATAAGGGTAGATGCTGTGATGTTCCCCAGCTCAATAAAATCTTCAATATCTGATGCATTTTCGACAAACTCACAATGGTCATAGAAACTGAGGAATTGTTCGCGACTCATGCCACGGAACTGCTCAATCATCTGTTTCTTGTGTGCCTCAGGGATATGTTGACCAAACTTCTCTATCATCAGGGGAGCAATTTCATCAGTTTTATTGCCATCAAAGAGTTTTTGTCCTGCTCTAATCACATCAATGACTGCCTTGCTGGGCTTTGCACCAAAACTACCTAGTATCATTTTGTCAACTAATTCAGGATGGCGAGCGGCTAATGCGACTGAGATAATTGTACCCCAGGAAGCTGCTGCCAGAATCACCGTACCATTTCTGTTGGTGGTCTCAACGATTTTGTGTAATACATCAACCTGCTCATCGAATGTAATGCCTGGAGCTCCAGACAATATAGTCGCCCGTCCTTGTCCAGGCAGGTCAAAGACGACGACTGAGTATTCATTGACAAAGTGGCTTACGAATGAGCGCCAGGCTGCCATAGTTTGTTTGGCCCCACTGATGCAGACGATAGTTTTTTTAGCCTCACCATAAATACGGTAAGGCACAACAAATCGCTCAAGGTTGAGCTCACCTTTAACAGTTTTCATTGGTTAGAGATTAATTTGGGTAATTTGACAGTTTGTACTGCATAAATACAATTGGGACATTTTTCACATGTAGCATAAGTTGGAACTCATTTGTTCAGAAAGTCAATAATCCCGCCATTATAGGGAAATATTCGATAATTTGTCTATTTCATTCAGGAACTAGTTAACAATTCCTCCTGTCGATGACGCAATAGCGCCAAAATGGGAAATTTCCTAACATCTAGAATAGTTGATTATCTTTAAGTATTGGCATATTTCAAGCTATTGAAAAGTATGGAGGGTTACTAAAACGGACATAACATCAAGGAATCAGTGTGTTTTATCATCCTCAACATCAATGATTTCTCCCTCAATTAGGGTACCTTCTTTATTTTGATTTCTTTCTTTTTTCCAATTGGCCAGAATGATCGCCATAAGACCGAGAATAATTTCATCAATGAAAGGAATAAAATCTGGTAGAAGCAGGTCAATTAGAAATAAACCGGTTACCAGGAAAAACAGATTTCTAAATTTTAGCTGATTAGCACGCTTTAAAAATAATTCGATGACTGAAGTGAGGTTCATTTTTAGATTTCTTTCTTGATGTTTCTTAACTCGTCTTATCCAAATACAGCTTTGATATCCTCGAATTTTGCTGTAATGGCATAGACGTTGGTATACCCCATTTCCTGTAGTCTGGCCGCAACAAGTGATGCACGACCACCACCGGCACAATGAGTGAAAATCAAGGTGTCTGGCTCTGGACACAGACTAGGTACTTTCATTTCAATCAAACCGCGAGAAATATTAATTGACGCGGTAAGCTGAGATGCTTCTGCATTTTCTGATTCACGCACATCTATGATAACCACACCTTCTGATTGATCATATAAGGCTTTGGCAGACACAGCATCGAGACAATTTATTTGTGCTTGTGCTTCGGCTATAAATTCACTCGCAGGTTTTATCTTCATCTACGTCTTCCTTTCTGTATTATGGTCAGTATATACCTCAGTTAAATCATTCGAAAGTTTTCGTAAACTCTCAAGTCTATAATTTTAGACGGTCGTTTTTATTTTTATGATGTCATAGCAGGGAATATATTCATTGCCAGGAAGTTTCATTCTCTGCTGCTCGACAAATGATTTCAGCAAGGCATCAATTGATTCCATGATATGTATTTCACCCTGTATTTCAAAATTCCCATGTTGTTCAATTGTGATTATCCCTTCTTCCTTTACATTGCCAGCGACAATTCCAGAGAAAGCACGTCTGAGATTTGCTGCGAGCAGGTACGGTGCTTGTTGCGTATTTAGTTTAAGTTTAC
The DNA here is from genome assembly GCA_047620145.1 of Gammaproteobacteria bacterium. Lineage (GTDB taxonomy): Bacteria > Pseudomonadota > Gammaproteobacteria > Eutrophobiales > Eutrophobiaceae > SMWN01. The sequence goes on from JBLHKO010000003.1 coordinate 5,906, forward strand.
GCATATTCTCATGTGTGGGTTTGAAAGGAGTTTGCAGTTCCTGATTGATCTTAAGCAGCCAGTTAAAGTAACTGGCATCATCCTGTGCATGACGAAAGGCATGCACTTGATTTATGCCTTTGATCATTTCTTCGGCGACATGTGCCGGATTACCAATAATAATTTTATAGCGTTGTTGTGCTTCAATGCCAAGTGTATCCACAATAAACTGATCAATGCGCGTGAAGTATTCTTTGGCACACTCAGGGCCGGTGAATATAAGCGGGTAGGGGATTGATGCGTTATCTGGGTGTAGGAGTATGCCGAGGATATACAAAATTTCTTCTGCGGTTCCAACACCTCCCGGGAAAACAACAATACCGTGGGCTATACGGACAAACGCCTCCAGTCTTTTTTCAACATCCGGCATGATGACAAGATTATTGACGATTGGATTAGGTGATTCGGCAGCGATGATACCCGGTTCAGTAATACCAAGGTATTGGCCATCAGGAATATGTTGCTTGGCATGTCCAATGGTGGCACCTTTCATCGGCCCTTTCATCGCCCCTGTACCGCAACCAGTGCAAATATCCATGATCCGTAAACCTAATTGATAGCCAACTTCCTTACTGTAGTCGTATTCTTCACGCGTAATGGAATGGCCACCCCAACAGACAACCATGTTTGGATTATTTGTCTTGTCGAGAAGATTGGCATTTCTCAGAATATGGAAAACAGCATCAGTGATTCCTTCTGAAATTTTCAGGTCATATTTTGGATTGTTATAGATTTCATCCCGGACATAAACAATGTCACGCAGGACAGCAAATAAATTTTCACTAATTCCTCTGATTATTTTGTCGCCAACAAAAGCGATTGCCGGGGCATTTTTCAACGTAAGTTTGATGCCCCGTTCTACTCTGGCGACTTGAATATCAAAGACTGGATAGCGGTTGCGCAATTCTTTGCCGTCGTCGATATAACTGCTACTACTCAGTACGGCCAGCGCACATTTTTGAAATAATTCATGCAAATCTCCCTGGTTGACATTCAGAAGCCTGCTGATTTCTTTTTTTGAGAGCGTATTTAGATAGACTTTTGGTGACACGACTGTATCTATAACAGGATAGTCAGTGCTGTGATTTTTTACTGAGCTCATTAATTCAGATACCATTGTCGATCATTTTTTTATTTCGAATATGTATGGTTTTTTCAATACTGGCACAGATATCTCCTGTCTCATCAATTAGATCTAGAAAATAAACACGGTCAATCTTGTCAGTATATTGTAATTCTTTTTTTATCGTTTCAATTTCTTCATGAGAGATTATCGCCTTGCCATGAAGCGTTCCTTTGCCGGGCTTTTTAAAACGAATACTTGAGGCTTTATCCCAGACGATGTAATCATTTCCGATATTCTTGAGCACTAACAAAAAATAAAGAGCGTCGGTTGATGCAAACATACTACCGCCAAATATCGTGCCTACGTAATTTCGGGTACGCCAAGTTAAAGGTAATTTAAGATGGACTTCTTTATAGTCGGCAGCAAGGTAGGTCACTTTTGCCCCGGTCGACCAGAACGCAGGGAAAAGATTAAAAAAGATGCGATCTAGTCGCGATTTAGGAGATTCAGGCATGGCGATGTCGTTATTGATGTCTTTTATTTTTTCCATGATGTTTCATAATCGCATTTAATGTATTATTTCTCTAATTAAATCAAACCCTTATATATTATGGCTTCTGTGTTACAAAACGATCGATTTATCCGGGCTTTATTGCGGCAACCCGTTGATGTTACACCTGTTTGGATGATGCGGCAGGCGGGGCGTTATTTACCTGAATACAGGGAAACACGTAAACGCGCAGGCAATTTTTTAAAGTTATGCAAGACGCCAGAGTTGGCCTGCGAGGTGACCCTGCAACCGCTTGCACGTTTTCCACTGGATGCGGCGATCCTTTTTTCGGATATTTTGACCATTCCTGATGCCATGGGCCTGGGTTTAAATTTGGTTGAGAAAGTTGGACCTCAGTTTGATAAACCCGTGAGGACAGCAAGCGAGATTAGGGCGTTGTCAGTGCCTGATCCTGAGTCTGATCTGGGTTATGTGATGGACGCTGTCAGGCTGATACGAAATGAACTGGATGGTAGTGTGCCTTTGATTGGTTTTGCCGGTAGTCCCTGGACATTAGCAACGTATATGGTCGAGGGTGGGCCTACTAAGGAATTTGGTTTGGTGAAAGGCTTGATGTATGAAGATCCTGAATCTATGCATCATTTGTTGAATGTTCTGGCAGATTCAGTTGCTTTGTATCTGAATGCACAGATAGCGGCAGGTGCTCAGGCAGTAATGATATTTGACACATGGGGTGGGATTTTAACGCCAACGAGCTACCAACTATTTTCATTACAATATATGCAAAAGATTCTCAGTCAACTTGATCGGCAGCATAATGGTCAAGTTATTCCAGTCACACTATTCACCAAAGGCGGTGGTGACTGGATGAAGGCAATTGCAGACACAGGTTGTGACGCAGTTGGTGTCGATTGGACAAAAAATCTGAGTGATGTTCGCGCTGAAGTCGGTGATCAAGTGGCTTTACAAGGTAATCTTGATCCATGTGTGTTGTACGCTTCGCCTGACGTGATCAGACAGGAAGTTGCCGTGGTACTTGAGAGTTTTGGTCATGGGAATGGTCATGTATTTAATCTAGGGCATGGCATACATCAACACATTGACCCGGAGAATGTGGCTGTATTTATCGATGCGGTGCATGAACTGAGCGGCCAATACCATACACCATGATCATTAACGAAAGTGGAAGCAACAATCTTTGAAAGCGACACTTAAAATTATTGCCAAAGGTTTTGGTATGGGTGCGGCTGATGTGGTGCCTGGGGTTAGTGGTGGGACGATGGCATTGATATTCGGGATTTATCCTCGACTTATTAATGCGATCAAGTCTTTTGATATAGATTGGGTTAAAGCCATTGTTAAGTTTGATCTTGACGTTATTTTACATCGACCTCATTTCTCATTTTTGATTCCGCTGTTCATGGGGATTTTTGCTGCGATTTTATTTTTCACGCGAATTGTTCCGTTACCCGTTTTGATTCGAACTCATCCTGAAGCAATCTATGGATTATTCTTTGGCTTAATTCTGGGGTCGGTGCTGGTGCTTATGAAAGAAACGGGCAGTTGGTCATTTAAAGAATTTCGATTTATCATTGCAGGTGTTGCGCTTGGGTATCTGATGTTTAACATGGTTCCTGTGGAGACACCAGATGCCAGTTGGTTTATCTTTTTAAGTGGTGCTGTCGCTATCAGTGCCATGATCTTGCCAGGTATTTCTGGCTCATTTATCTTATTGATGTTGAAAAAATATACCTATATTTTCAACGCGATTGGACATTTTAATTTTGTTGTTATTATTCCTTTTGTATTAGGAATGATTACGGGTCTTGTATTGTTCAGCCGTGTATTGTCCTGGCTATTAAAAAAGTGGTATCAGGAAGCGTTATCAACAATCATAGGATTGTTGATAGCATCGTTATGTGTGATATGGCCATTTCAGGAACGCATGTACGAAATGGTCAGGGGTAAAGAAAGATTAATCGATACACAGCCCTATCTTCCACAGCAAATAACTGCTGAGGTCAATATTGCGGTAGGGATGATCATTTTAGGATTGTTACTGGTATTGGCCATAAACTATCTTTCCATAGGAAAAACATTGTCTGAAGAACTATAGTTAATGTTGTAGACTTGAGCAGTATCTTCTTTGGGGAAGGAGAGTTGTCGAATGCATCCAACTGAAGTTGTTGTCCATTTACCAGAAGTTGTCCTGATCATCATGGTCTTGCTGACGGTTGCTATGCTGGCAGCTGGCATTTGTCATAATTTGCCTATTCCCTATACCGTTTTTTTGGTGATTATCGGGATTGTGCTGGGTTCATTTGCAAGGAACGAGGAATCTATGCATGTATTGCTGGATTTTCAACTGACCCCAGACATTGTTTTATTTTTATTTCTACCTGCTCTTATATTTGAATCTGCGTTTAACCTGAATGCCAGGCAATTGGTTAAGGACTTGTTTCCTGTTTTGGTTTTAGCTGTTCCTGCGTTATTGATCTCCACTGCCTTTATTGGTATTGGTCTATGGTTCTTTCTGGAGATGGATTTGGTCTTGGCACTTTTATTTGGTGCCTTAATATCAGCAACCGATCCGGTTGCTGTGATTTCACTATTTAAAGAGCTAGGGGCACCTGAAAGACTGACGATCCTGGTAGAAGGAGAGTCTTTGTTAAATGATGCAACGGCTATTGTTGTATTCAAGATTATTTTGTTGTTCGCACTCAGTGGTGCTGCATTCACCTGGACAGATGCAGGTGGTGCGGTATTCGATTTTTTTGAAGTCTTCGTCGGTGGGGCCCTGGTGGGTTTCGTGATGGGGTTTGTTCTCAGTGAATTTTTACACAGATTATTTTCTAGTCTGAGCGCATTTATGATCATGACGATTGTCGTTGCATACTCAAGTTTTGTCGTTGCTGAACATACATTACATGTTTCGGGTGTTATGGCTGTTGTTGCTTCTGCTATAACGATGGGCATGTTATGGGTGCCGCGCATTTCTCAGAGCGCAATTCATACAGTCAAGGAAACCTGGGAAGTCATCGCATTAATCAGTAATTCTCTGCTATTTTTGCTCGTCGGCTTATCTGTTGAGACAGGGAGTCTTATTGCCCGAATGGACGCAATCGGCATTGCTATATTGTTGGTATTAGCCTCACGCGCAGCAACGATATATACCATGGTTCCTGCAACCATTAAATGGTTTTCCTTGCCTCATGTCAGCCTTGGTGAACGACATATTATGTGGTGGGGAGGTCTGAAAGGAGGGCTGGCAATTGCAATTGTTTTATCGGTTCCTGAGGATCTTCCAGGCAGGGACTTGTTGCTGGATTTAACATTAGGTGTCGTGATGTTTTCATTATTGGTGAATGCACCGACGATCAAACCACTGATACAAAAACTGGGAATAGATAAGTTAACTGATGATGAGTTGGCAGAACTGAAGCAGGGCATGGCGCATGCTGGAAAGGAGTCATCTACATTCATTAGTAGATTCTACAAGGCAGGGATTGTTTCAAGAAGTGTTGAGCAACTTATTCAGAAGAATACAGATGAAGTCTTTGCATCTGATGTCCCGGATATTCAGAAGGCGCAAGGGATAAGGCATTTACGTCTTAGTGCATTAAGAGCTGAATTTGATGAATTAAAGAAGTTGCATGATATTAATCTGATTCAACACTACACCTATCTGGATATTAGAAATAACATTCAGCGTGACAGGGAAAGAATTATTGCTAATGAAAGCCCGGGAGACTCTACTGATATTAGCAGTAAAACAGGATTTTTCATGTCCATGGAAAATGCCTTGTTAAAAAGAATAAGAGAGCATGACTGGGCCGCATGGTTTTTACATCGTTATCAAAACACACGCCTGGCGCATAGAATGCAGCGTGATTTTGCTGGTGTATTAATTTGCACAGCAGTTCTGGAGATGCTTGAGACACATCTGGAAGTGGAGGCAGTAGAAAGAGAACAGATCGCTGAGAAGTATCGTGAACGTTTGCAAAGGAGACAATCCCGCTTGCGTGATATTGCTGTGGACTTCCCGGATTTTTACGCACGGTTTGAGACTAATTTGTTTACTAAGGTTGCGCTTACCTCAGCTCGATTGCATGCAGAAGAAGAGCACCATGATGGTGAGATAGGCGCAAAGGCGTTGACCTATATTGAAAGTATAATTCATGAAGCGATATCATCACTGCCCCCTATTACCGATGCTGCGCCCAGGCTTGATGCCAGTGATTTAATCGGGACAGTACCTTTATTAAATGGTTTACCGACTGCTGTGCTGGATCAACTTTCAGAATGTGCGAAGTCGGTTACATTTTTAGTAGGCGATATCGTAATTGGTGAAGGTGAACGAGGTGATGCGCTATACATAATTACGCATGGATCTTCATCTGTTTATAAGGGAGATAAAGAAGTTGCTGTATTAAGTGATGGTGATTTTTTCGGCGAGATGGCCTTATTGGGAGATCAGGTACGTACAGCTACGGTCAAGGCGAAAACACCTTCTACATTGTTGCGATTGAGAAGACGTGATGTCATGCTCCTCGCAGGAGAGGGTACAGAATTAAAACGTAGACTTACGGACATCAAAGATGAAAGGCAGACACAAACCGATTTGGTTGGCGTAGTTCCTCTTTTAAGTGGTCTCTCAGTAGAGGTATTAGAATTGGTTGTTGAGCAAACAATGTCGGTCGGGTTTAAACCCGGAGACTCTGTCATGATTGAGGGTGAGAGTGGCGACTCTATGTTTATCATCATTCATGGTGTGGTGTCTGTTTACAAAGGCGGTGACCTTATTGCAGAGCTCAAAGAGGGAGATTTCTTTGGTGAAATGGCCTTGCTTGGTGATCAGATACGTACCGCGACGGTAAAAATAAAAGAGCACACTGCATTATTAAAATTGAGCAGGTCAGATATTCTGCAGTTGGCTGAGACAAATCCTGAACTAAAAGAAAGACTGGAGGATGCCAAAGCCTCGAGAGAAATCGTTATTTAATAATATTTTCAAACCTGAGATCTAGAAAAACTCCTCAGCCCAATAGAAGTGATTATCACCAACAGAAATGCACTGATAATTACTAACCAATTCCCAAATCTCGCATAAGGTGTTAACCCTTCAAAAGTTTTAATCTTACTGCTTAATACATGAGGAATGAATTGTGGTGAGCTTGCAGTGATAATTCCCTTTTCGTCAATGATGGCACTGACGCCTGTGTTGGTGGAACGCAGCATATAACGACCCGTTTCCAGCGCGCGCATTCTTGCCATTTGCAGGTGTTGATGTGGTGCGATGGAATCACCAAACCAGGCGTCATTACTGATATTCACCAGAATCGTTGCTTCAGGTAATGCCCGGATAATTTCTTCACCAAATACATCTTCATAACAAATTGACACACCAATGATTTCATTGGCTGCGTGAACAACAGGTTTGAGATTGGGCCCTTCACTAAAATCAGACATTGGTATATTCATAAAATTGAGAATAGGTCTCAAAAATTTGTCAAAAGGTAAATATTCGCCGAAGGGTACCAGGTGTTGTTTGTAATAGATGTTATTGGTACTGCCGATGATGGTGATGCCGTTATAGAATTTATTTGAATCAAGATCCTTAAAAGGGAGACCCACCAGGTAATCATGTTCTTTACGTTTTGCTGTGCTTGCCATTTGTTGAATAATTTCCTGAGCCTGATGGTAAAATACAGGAATAGCTGTTTCTGGCCAGATGATCAATTGGCTATCGTGGTACTGTTCAGAAAGTGACAAATACAAATCAAGGGTTTTCTGCCTTTGTTCAGGCAGCCATTTATCCTCTTGTGGAATAGCCCCCTGGACCAGAGCTACGGAAAATCCATTACTTTTTTCTATCGTCCAGTTAATTCCTCCTAATAAGCTTAAGGCAAACCAGAAAATAAATAATAAACTGATCAGAGCGATACTCACTCTCTTTGAAACTAAAAATAGAACAACTAGCAACGCTGATATCAATGCGGTAAACCAGCCTACACCATAGACACCAAGTAACGGAGCCAGTGAAGATATGGGTGTGTCAATCTGACTGTAGCCTATATTTAGCCATGGGAAACCTAAGATTCCCCAAGAGCGAAACCATTCCGACAACACCCACAGCGATGGTACGACAACAACAAAAGGGATAATGCCTTTACTGTTAAATAAACGCTGATAAATATAAGCAACCAAAGCTGGGTATAGAGAAAGATACGCGACTAATATGAAAGTGATGATATAAGAACCGACAAGATTCACGCCGCCAAATAAATTGATACTGATATGCAACCAGTTGACACCCATACCAAACATGCCAAAACCAAAGGCATATCCAAAGAAACCTGAATGTTTGATGGTGCTGTAGAATACGGTATAAAAAAAATATGAAAGTGACAGGATGGCGATGATGGAATAGTTGTAGGGTGAGAAAGCCAAAGGTAATAATGCACCTGACAGAAGGCAGCCTATAACTTTCAGGAAAAATATTTTTCGGGTATCGGTATGCAAATGATTAATCAGGTAGTTCCGGATCAATATCAGATAAATATTGTTCAATCTGATTCATTCGCATCAAATGAATTCTCCTTTTATCTGCACGTAAAACTTTAACATTAAAGCCTTCAAGCTCGATACTCTCGCCACGTTTTGGGACGTGACCAAATGCTTTCAAGGCTAAGCCACCGATGGTATCGTATTCGTCATCACTGAGTGTTGTGTTGAAAAATTCATTAAATTCATCAATAGGCGTCAACGCTGTAACAGTGTAACGATTACGACCATGTGGTTTGATATGATCTTCATTGTCGATATCATGCTCATCTTCGATCTCACCGACGATCTCTTCTATTACGTCTTCCATGGTGACAAGCCCGGCTACGCCTGAATACTCATCAACAACAATAGCCATATGGTTGCGATTTGATCGGAACTCTCGTAATAAAACATTAAGGCGTTTACTTTCAGGGACATAAAATGTTCTGCGCATAATGTCTTTAATATTAAACTCAGTATTTTCCTGATCTGAAAAATAGTTTAATAAATCTTTAGCCAGAAGAATGCCTGTTATTTCGTCTGTATCACTACCTATAACAGGAAATCTTGAATGGCCTGACTCAACAACTGTTGCCAGTATATCTTCAGGTTCTGCATCATTTTTAACTACGATCATTTGCACGCGTGGAATCATAATATCTCGAACCTGCATTTCAGATACTTGTAATGCACCTTCAATCATGGTCAACGCATCATGATCCAGCAAGTTTCTGGTTTCTGAATTACGTAAAAGTTCAATCAATTCATGTCTATTTTCAGGTTCACTTGAAAATAAAGAGATAAATCTTTTTAGTAAGCTTAGCTGACGTTTGTCAGAATTATTTTTACTCATGAGTGTTATATATTGAATTGTCTGGGTCTAGTTACTTAGATAAGGGTTCTTAATATTCAGTTCTTTCAGGATTCTAATTTCAAGATTTTCCATGCGATCAGCATCTTCAGAATTGATATGATCAAAACCATTTAGGTGTAACACTCCGTGTACGACCATGTGTGCCCAATGTTCATGATTATCTTTGTTCTGTTCTATTGCTTCTCGATCTACTACTGGAGCACAAATGACTATATCGCCAAGTAACTCCGGTGCGATTTCTTTTACCCCTTCATGGGGAAAAGATAGCACATTTGTGGGGCCAGTGGATTTTCTCCATTGTTCGTTAAGTTGAGATCCTTCTTCCTCATCAACAATACGGATGGTTAATTCAGCATTTTCTTTAAGGTCTTTTAATGCTGTTTCTACCCATTGTCTGAATTTATTTTCACCGGGGATATCAGGCCAGTCCGTCGCATACTGCACGTCAATATTAATGCTCATCACTTGGATTACTCTGCTCATGCCTGTCATAAGCATCCAGTATTTTGGCGACTAATGGATGTCTAACAACATCTCTGGAATTGAAAAAAGTAAAACTTATGTCATCTTCTTCCTTGAGGATGTCTATTACCTGACGCAAACCTGAATCCTTGCCTCGAGGCAGATCTATTTGTGTGATATCTCCGGTGATCACAGCCGTTGATCCAAAACCAATACGGGTGAGAAACATTTTCATTTGTTCAACTGTTGTATTTTGGGCTTCATCCAGAATTACAAAAGATTCATTTAACGTGCGACCACGCATGAAGGCCAGTGGTGCAACTTCGATCACATTTCGTTCGATATATTTGGCAACTTGTTCAAAGCCAAGCATCTCGTATAAAGCGTCATAGAGGGGTCGTAGATAAGGGTCGACTTTCTGAATAAGATCACCAGGGAGAAAGCCAAGATTTTCACCGGCTTCGACTGCAGGACGTACCAGCACAATTCGTCGTGCGCGATCCTGCTCCAAAGCAGCAATAGCACAGGCAACGGCAAGGTAGGTTTTACCAGTGCCGGCTGGGCCGACACCAAAACTAATATCATTGTCGATAATATTATTTAAATAAGAGCGTTGATTTGGTGTTCTGCCTCTGATGATGCCACGTTTTGTTTTAATGCTTGTATCTGAATCTTCGTCATTATCTATTTCCTGATCAACGCCTACATCCTGTAAATGAAGATGTACTTTTTCAGGTGACAGTGTTTCCGTTGTGGTCATTTGATAAAGTGATTGCAAAACATGTTCAGCGATATCTACTGATTTGCTTGTGCCAATAATGCGAAAAGCATTGCCTCGGTTATTTATCTCAACACCCAGTCTTCTTTCAATATGCCGCAGATTTTTATCCAAAGGACCACAGAGATTGGCCAGTCGAAGATTATCTGCCGGCTCCAGATGAATATCTGTTGATATGGGATGTAAGCTATCGGGGGAAGCGTTCAAGTAGTTTTAAATAGCTGATTGTTGAAGAACTTGTTCTGTCATAAGGGTAGGTGTTTGCTGTAATTCAGCGCGCAAGCAATTGGGTAATGCTTCAGTTATCAGTACGTCAGAAAATCCACCAATGAGTGATTCTGAACCAACAAAAATGACAGTGCGATTATTTTCTGTTTTACCGCGTAGCTCGTTCGTATTCTTTTTAGAAATTCCCTCAACCAAAACCCGTTGTGTTTTGCCAACCATATTTCTACTAATTTTCATGGCCATAGAATTTATCCTGGCTTGCAAGATGTTCAAACGTTGTTTTTTTGTTTCCGCCGGGACATCATCGTTGAAAGACGACGCAGGGGTGCCTGGACGTTTACTGTAGATAAAGCTGAACGAATGATCAAAGCCAATATCTGCGATTAAATTCATGGTGGCTTCAAAATCATCATCTGTTTCGCCAGGAAAGCCAATAATGAAATCTGAAGATAAACTAATATCAGGTCTGATTTTACGCAGTTTTCGTATTTTCGATTTATATTCCAGTGCAGTGTGACCTCGTTTCATCAGAGAAAGTACACGATCAGATCCGCTTTGAACGGGTAAATGAAGATGGTTTACCAGTTCGGGTACTTTTGCGTAGGCTTCAATCAGTCTTTCCGAGAATTCAACTGGATGAGATGTGGTATAGCGAATGCGTTCTATGCCTTCAATAGCTGCAACATATTCAATGAGCAGCGCAAGATCGGCAACTTCACCATTATGCATTTCACCGCGATAGGCATTGACATTCTGACCTAGTAAATTAATTTCCCTGACACCCTGAGCTGCAAGCTCGACAACCTCATTAATCACATCATCAAAGGTTCGACTAATTTCTTCACCACGTGTGTAAGGCACAACACAGAACGTACAATATTTACTACAGCCTTCCATGATTGAAACAAACGCGGTCGGACCTTCTGCACGGGCTTCTGGCAAATGGTCAAATTTTTCTATTTCAGGAAAGGAAATATCGATGACTGATTTTTTTGTTTTAGTTACATCATCGAGCATCTGTGGAAGACGGTGTAAGGTCTGTGGACCAAAGACGATATCGACATAAGGCGCGCGTTCAAAAATAGTAGCGCCTTCCTGGCTTGCCACGCAGCCTCCAACACCAATCACAAGATCGGGATTCACATCTTTGTATGGTCGCCAACGACCTAATTGAGAAAAAACTTTTTCCTGGGCTTTTTCACGGATTGAGCAGGTGTTGAGCAGAAAAATATCTGCCTCTTCAGGCTTATCGGTCTTGATGGCATTATGAGATTCTGCAAGTACGTCCAGCATTTTTGCTGAATCGTATTCGTTCATCTGACAACCCATGGTCTTGATAAATATTTTACGGCTCATAATATATATGTCTTGTTCAAGCTAATCATTTCAAGTATTCGAGAAACCATTTTTTGAATACAAAGGGGAAGTTAAACTACACTGTCTCACACTGCTTTTCCAGCATAATTTTTGTTTAATTTACAGTCACTTGTAGGGTTTATAGGTTATTTTGAATGCATTTTTATGTCGTATTTGTCGATAGTTTGGAATTATCTAATATTTTCTGTTTTTTGAAGAATTTCCGAATCTAAATTTATCAAATCTGTGGCGAAATTATGATGAGATAAATTGTCGATGTAAAATTACTGATTGGCAGTCGAAAATAAGTTGAAATCTAGTGTATTCTCACTCTGATTTTGACTGCAAATACAGGTAAGTGTCATGGAACAGGATATTCAGCAAATACAAAATATTGTAGACATCCTTAGCGAATTCGCTGTTAATTATGGATTCCAGGTCTTCGGTGCTATCGTCATTCTGTTAATTGGCTGGCAGGTATCCAGGTGGGTTTCAAAGGTAGTTTTAAATTTATGCGAACGTGCCAATCTTGATATCACGCTCGCGAAATTCTTTGCAGGGATTGCTAAAACTCTAATTATTGTTTTTGTCGCAATTGTTGCTCTAGGGAAATTTGGTATAACAATAACACCTCTAGTTGCTGCTTTAGGTGCGGTGGCGTTTGGTAGCACTCTTGCATTACAAGGACCACTTTCGAATTACGGTTCAGGTTTAACTATTATTCTTACCAGACCATTTATCGTTGGTGATACGATTAAAATTCAAAACGTTACAGGGATTGTCGAAGAGATTAAGCTGGCATATACCTGGTTAAGCACTGAAGACGGAGAACGAATTACCATTCCCAATAATCGAATCATTGGTGAAATTCTACACAACACTTATGACAATTTAATTGTGGAAGCATCAATAAGTATTTCATATGAGAGTAATACAGAAGAGGCGGTTGCCCTCATATTAAAAGTTCTCCGGGAATTCTCAGAGATTACCAAGGATCCAGAACCACAAGTTGGTATTGAACGATTTGCGGACTCCGCCATCGTGATTGGGATTCGTTACTGGGTCCCGACAAAGCAGTACTATCAGATAATGTATCGTGTGAATCAGAAAATTTATTCAGCATTGCAGGATGCAAATATTATCATTCCATTTCCTCGGCAAGATATTCATCTTGTTGATGATAAGAAATAATATTAATATATAAACAATAGTTTTATAAGAGAGGTATCTATGGGCGGTCATGATAATGATGAAGAAACTATAGCAAAGACACTGTGGTCCGAGACTATAATTGACATGCTAATCGCAACGTTGAAAGGGAACAAATCTGATGCGCAAATTCAAGGGTTGCTTCGTGAGTGTAAGCAGAAAGGATTTAAAGCGAGCTATTTGACTGGTAAAGTTAGAAAAGAACTGGGCGAAGGCGCGGCCATAAGACTCAAAAAGTTGATGTAGATAGAAGCGATTAGATTTTTAGATAAAAACAATTATCAACACTTAATCAGTCCTGCAGTTGAAGTGTCGATTATGAAGATTATTGATCAGTAAGTGCTGTAATAAATGGTGGCTATGGGTAGACTTGAACTACCGACCCCAGCGTTATGAGTGCTGTGCTCTAACCAGCTGAGCTACATAGCCAAATTGCGAATTCCGCGTTCGTGATTTCAGGGGAAGCGGGATTGTCCAGTTAGTTTAAATATTTGTCAAGAGGTCGCTATCGAGTGCCGAATACCACGATAGTCTTACCTGATGCTGTAATAAGATGATTCTCTTCCAGGCTTTTGAGTACACGCCCAACCATTTCTCTCGAACAGCCGACAATGCGGCCTAGTTCTTGACGCGTTATCTTGATTTGCATGCCGTCTGGATGTGTCATGGCATCAGGTTCTTTACACAGATCTAACAATGTTCTTGCGACGCGTCCCTGCACATCTGTAAAGGCCAGATCGCTGACTTTGCGGCTGGTTTTCCTTAATCTGATTGCAAGCTGCGAAGCAATATTAAACAATATTTCGGGGAAAATACTTTGCAGTGACTTCAGGCGCTCGTAGCTAACTTTTGCTATCTCACATTTTGTTTTGGCACGAACAAATGCACTGCGTTTATGTTGATCATCAAACAATCCAATTTCCCCAAAAAAATCTCCGGGATTGAGATAAGCCAGGACTATTTCCTTGCCCTTAACATCTTCAACTATAACTGATACAGAACCATCGACGATGTAGTATAGATCATTGCTTGGGTCGCCTTCTTTTATAATGATACTTTTTGCCGCATATTCTTTTTGATGACAATTTTCAAGAAAGAGCTCCATTGTCTTGTCGACTTTTTGAAATTCATAATTAGTCATAAATACTTTCCCCAATGTATTTAATATGGCCTGAAAGCGATCACCAAAAATGCTCCTGATGAATAGTGAACTATGTTACTCTTTTTCCAGAAAATCAGCTAGTTGGAGAGGTCAATGGAAACACAATTAAAGTGGGCGGGTAATGCAGCATTTGTTGGCAGGGCATCAAGTGGGCACACAGTTATAATGGATGGACCTGCAGAAGGTGGTGGTCGGAATCTTGGCCCCCGACCAATGGAAATGCTTATTCTTGGCATGGGTGCTTGCAGTACTTATGATGTAGTTTCTATTTTACAGAAATCACGCCAGAAAATCACGGATTGTGAACTCAAGATTACTTCGCAACGTGCTGAGAGCGATCCCAAAGTATTTACAGAGATTCAGATGCATTTTATTGTGAGTGGTAGCGATCTTAAGGAGAAGCAGGTTGAACGGGCCATAAAGCTTTCGGCTGAGAAGTATTGTTCCGCATCGATCATGTTAGGAGCGACTGCAAATATAACGCACGATTTTGAAATTATCAGTGTTGATTAGTGGTGTAGCCAGAAGTTTAACCGCCAGTGATCTCAGTCCAGTTTATAGCATTAATTTTTTCGCTAGTTTTTTTGTTAATCAGTTTAGAGGCTGGACCTGTCGCAATTTCACGTAGTAGCATCAGTTTGCTATTGGTATTGGTTTTCCGATAGATATGTTTTAAATGTGTACGCACTGTCGAGAGGGCAAGGTTCAGCGCATTGGCTGTGCTATTTAATTCTGGATATTGAATAAGTTTTATTACGATTTTGATTTCAGCAGGTGTTAGCTTGTATGTTCTTGCCAGCACTTTTTCTAGCGAAATATCTTTGATATTTATTTCGGTCTTTTTCGGTTTTTGGGTTATTGCGAATTCAATGGTTGTTTTAAGATCAGATTCTCTGAGTGGTTTGTTAATAAACCCCACAGGGTTGACTATCTTTGCCCTGCGCAGGGTTTCGCTATCCGAATGCGCGGTGACAAAGACGATGGGAACGTCCATATGCTTGCTGATTGTCAGAGCGGCATCAATACCATCTGCCCCTTCACCAAGTCTGATATCCATTAATACAAGGTCGGGTTCGACATCTCTGGCAATAGCAATTGCTTCTTTTGCTGAGGATGCTATTCCTGCAACTTTGTAACCAAAGCTATTGAGATGAAGTTGCATGATGGATGCTGTTGTCCGGTCATCGTCTACGATTAGAATACTTTCTTTTGGCATTTGTTCCTACTTAATCGCAATTTGGAATGTATCTACATTCTACTACACAGGGTTAGATGAATGTGATTCAGCTACCCCATTTGGGGTAGAGCATAGTTGGTAATGTTTAGATATCAGATTCAAGACATCCAGTTATATTTTACTTGGATTCTCTGCGCGTTGAATATAAAACTTAAAAAGATTTGACTCTTCTTCTATCTGTAGCAGATTGTGATTTGTCCTTGCACAATATGCTTCAAAATCAATCACTGAGTGTGGGTCAGTCGCTTCGACATAAAGTATTTCACCAGCCTGCATCTTATTCAGAAGCACCTTGGTCTTTAATATAGGCAGGGGGCAATTCAGGCCTTTGGCGTCTAATGTTTGATCTTCCTTAATGGTCATTACCGGGTTGTTGTCATTCATAATAATCTATTGTTATTCAAGCGATAGTCCTAGTGTACTGCGCGATTAAGAATATTACTGCCTCTGTAATATAGTTATGTTATATTATAACATTATTAATGAGTAAGTAATATTACATATCGAGGCAAGATGCGCAAAACGAACGTTATTACTCCTTTTCAAAAATCAGCTCATGTACATCAGAAATGCACCGATTCAGCATTATCAGTTGCGGAAGATACGTGTACTTCGCGAGGTGTGCGTCTAACGAAACTGCGTCGAAGGGTATTGGAATTGGTGTGGAATAGCCATGAGCCAGTGAAAGCTTACGATTTATTAGACATTCTGCGTGATGAGCATAGCGGTTCTGCACCACCAACGGTGTATCGGGCGCTTGATTTCTTGCAGGTGCAAGGCATGGTTCACAAGATCGAGTCGCTCAATGCTTATATTGGTTGTGGTGCATCGGATCAGAATCATGCCAGTCAATTTCTGATATGTCATTCATGTGGGACAGCTGCTGAAATGGATGATACTGATATTCGAAATTTAATTGCTGACAAAGCAGCTGGCCTGGGTTTTAAAATTGATAAAGAAATAATTGAAGTAAAAGGAATTTGCTCCCAATGCAGTGATAAAGTTTCAAGTGACAAAAGCTGTTGAGTATCCTGCAATGATTAGAATATTGTTTTATATATTATTATTTGGATATCAGACGTTGCAGTTATGTTATGCAAATACATCTGATGCAAAAAATGTGTTTGTCAGCATTATTCCGCAGAAATTTTTTGTCGAGAGAATTGGAGGTAGACATGTGAATGTTTCAGTGATGGTTGGCACTGGACAGAGTCCTGAGACGTATGAACCATCTCCCAGTCAAATGGCACTATTAAGTGAATCGCAATTATATTTTCGGATAAGCGTTCCATTTGAAAATATATGGATCGATGTCATTAAAGAATTAAATACGAATCTAAAATTAATTGAATGTTGTGCAGAATTAGTAAATATAATTTCTGAAGGTCATCATCATGATGTAGATCACCATATTGGAAAAGAAAATGAGAAAGATCCACATGTCTGGACGAGTCCTGAAAATGCGAAAATTATTGCCTTAATAATTAAAAATGCATTAGTTGCCAGTATGCCTCGTTATAAGTCAGAGTTTGAAGATAATTACATTAGATTAATTAAGGATTTGAATAAACTCGATAAGGATATTAAATCACGCTTGGGGCAATTAAATAATCGCTATATGATAGTTACCCATCCTTCATGGGGATATTTCGCTGAAGCGTATAACTTAACTCAACTACCCATTGAGCTGGACGGTAAAGAGGTGCGTGCAAAATCTTTAGCTAAACTCATTGAGTTTGCGCGGTCAAAAAATATTAATAGGATATTCACACAAAAACAATTTAATGATAATGCTGCAAAAATTATTGCAAGAGAAATTAATGCAAAACTGATTGAACTAAACCCATTAGCTGAAGATTACATTACCAATCTTTATTATGTCACTGATGCTATTGTGGGAAGTGAGAATTAAGTATGGATACCATTATTAATATTGATAATGTCAGTTTTTCATATAGTCATATTCCTGTTGTGCGCGATATTAACCTTGCCGTTGGTGAAGGTGAATTTCTGGGTGTGATTGGTCCAAATGCCGGTGGCAAAAGTACGCTGCTTAAATTAATACTTGGTTTGCTGCAACCCGATGCTGGAGAGATAAGCGTGTTCGGAGATAGGCCTGATAAAGGCCGTTCACGTATAGGATATGTACCTCAACATCCTGCATTTTCGAGAGATTTCCCGATTAACGTTCGTGATACAGTCCTTATGGGGCGACTTGGTGAGACGCGTTGGTACGGAGGTTACACGCAAGAGGATCAGGAAATAGCAATCAATGCGCTTAATGCGGTTGAGATCGACAATATCAGTAATCAAACAATTGATTCACTTTCAGGCGGACAGTTACAGCGTGTACTGATTGCCAGAGCCCTTACGTCCAGACCGGATATTTTGATCCTTGATGAACCTACTGCAAATGTAGATATGCGTGCAGAAGAGGATATTTTTGGATTGCTGAAACAATACAATGATCACATGACAATTATTGTTGTCTCTCATGACATAGGATTTATTTCAGCTTATGTCGATCGGGTAGCGTGTCTAAATCAGACCATGCTATGTCATACCACTAGCGAAATTAGTGGTAAAACAATTGAAGAATTATATGGCGTCCCCGTAAAGATGATTCACCATGCACATTAATGAAAGCAGAATTTTATGACTGAATTATTGTCAGCGTTAATGGATTACAGTTTTTTGCAGCATGCTTTAATTGCCTGCATATTAGCAAGTATTGGTTGTGGAGTCATCGGTACTTATGTCGTGGTTAAAAGAATTGGTTTTCTTGCCGGCGGCATTGCTCATACTGTTTTAGCGGGCATGGGCATAGCTTATTTCATGGGGAGTTCGCCTCTAGTTGGTGCAGTCATCGCCGCATTGTTTGCGGCCGTGTCTATGAGTTTTATCAAGTTACGTTGGAAACAGCAGGAAGATATTCTTGTAGCTGGATTCTGGTCGGTAGGGATGGCGATAGGAATTCTGTTTATATCAAGGACACCAGGATATAGCGTTGACGTGATGAGTTTTCTATTCGGAAATATATTACTGGTATCGAAATCAGATTTAATGTTGATGGCGATCCTAGATATTATTATTGTTGGCATCGTTTTCTTGTTCTACAAACAGTTTATGGCAGCAGTCTTTGATGAAGAGTTCGCGCGTCTTCGCGGTATAAAAATTGAAATCTATTACACGGTTCTGATGTGTATGGTGGCCTTAACTGTA
This sequence comes from Gammaproteobacteria bacterium, assembly GCA_047620145.1. Taxonomy (GTDB): domain Bacteria; phylum Pseudomonadota; class Gammaproteobacteria; order Eutrophobiales; family Eutrophobiaceae; genus SMWN01. The sequence goes on from JBLHKO010000003.1 coordinate 24,596, forward strand.
GTTCTACTAATTCAGATTGTCGGACTTATATTGGTGATAGCATTATTAATATTTCCGGCAGCCTGCGCAGCCCAGTTTTTTCATTCGATTTTCAAAATGATGTTGGCTGCAACAGCGATATGTATGCTTATGACAATAAGCGGTTTAACGATTGCTTATCAGCCAGATTTACCAGCAGGTGCAACGATCATTGTTGTTGCTGGCGTGTTCTATGCAATCTCTATTGTTTGCAGCAGTTTGCTGAGGCAACGACAAAAGAGGTCGGCCTCAAACTAGCTCCTACGTTTTTGCACGGCCTTTGCAAGTTGGTCAATCAGGATTTCTGTGTCTTCCCAACCTAGACAGGCATCAGTAATACTTTGACCATAAGTAAGTTCCTGGCCTTCGATAATATCCTGACGACCGGCGATCAAGTGACTCTCTATCATGATGCCAAAGATACGATTTTCTCCAGTTGCCAGTTGATTGCACACATCTGTACTGACATCCATTTGTTTTTCATGCTGTTTACTACTGTTGGCATGACTAAAATCAACCATAATCTTGGCAGGTAGGCCGGCTTTCTCCAGTTCTGCAGATACCTTATTAATATTTTCTGCGTCGTAATTAGGCTCTTTGCCACCACGAAGAATAATATGACAGTCTGGATTACCAGTCGTTGAGAATATCCCTGAGTTACCTTCTTTACGTAAAGACAGAAAATGATGGGGACGTACTGCAGCACCTACCGCATCAACAGCGACTTTTGTTGTTCCATCAGTGCCGTTTTTAAACCCAACAGGACACGAAAGACCCGAAGCCAGTTCTCGATGAACCTGACTTTCGGTAGTACGCGCACCAATAGCACCCCAACTGATTAAATCAGTGACGTATTGTGGCGTGATTAAATCAAGGTATTCTGTTCCAGCAGCAACACCAAATTCATTGAGGTCACGTAAAAGACTTCGTGCCAGTCGCAAACCTTGATTGATCTCAAAACTTCCATCCAGATTAGGATCATTAATCAAGCCCTTCCAGCCGACGGTTGTTCTTGGTTTTTCAAAATAAACACGCATGATTATCAGAAGGTTATCGGAATATTTATCAATCAAGGGTTTTAATCTTGCGGCATATTCTTTAGCTGATTTTATGTCGTGGATAGAACAAGGTCCGGTGATTACGACAAGACGATCATCCTTCCCAGATAAAATATTATGGATTGCTTGTCGTGTATCATAGGTTGTTTTTGCAGCTTGCTCGGTGACGGGAATTTCTTCACAGAGCACCGCGGGTGGTGTTACCGTTTTTATTTCGTTGATTCGAAGATCGTCTGTTTGATGTTTCATCGTGTTTTAACTTTTATTTTTATTCCAGGAAATTAATTAATTTATCTAGTTGCTTTTTTTTAACCGGGCGGCCATGTTAAAGATCTTCCGGCAAGAATGTGAACATGCAAATGAAAGACTGTTTGTCCAACATCTTCACCATTGTTAACAACCAGTCGAAATGCTTCTCCAAAACCTTCCTGCTTTGCAATCTTGCTTGCCGTCGTTAATAAATGTCCAAGCAGTGCCTCATCCTCTGTAGCAGCCTCAGAGACCATGGTGATAGCTTTTTTGGGGATTACAAGAATATGCACTGGTGCCTGCGGGTTGATGTCGCGAAACGCCAGACATTGCTCATCTTCATAGACAATATCAGCAGGAATTTCCCGATCAATTATTTTGCTAAAAAGTGTTTCAGACATGCAATTTTCCAGTCAAACCTATAATTAAGCGGCAATTATAAGCATCTTATTGCAAGTAATAAACATAATAGTAGAAATGTGCAGTTTCGATGCTTCCGTTATGAGGATATTATACAAGTGAATCAGAATATATTCAGAAGAGAGCGGGATTATAAAAATGACCAGCCGATGCAAAATAATATTAAAACTAATATTTTTATCATTCATTTGTTTATTTATTACCGCGTGTAATGAAGATATCTATCCTATCGAGGTGTCTGAAGGATTTTGGCGAGCAGTGAAAAACAAGGATGCGAAAGCGATACAGAAATATTCAACAAACAATAGTTTGAAGGAGAATGAGATTAGTGAAAATATCTTACCGCTGGATGAGATTACATTAGGTAAGACTGTCATCGATGGTGAAAGCGCATGGGTTGATACGACGGTGACAATTTCAGGTGACAAACCATTTACGATTCCACTTAGAACGGAGTTGATAAGAGAAAATGATCGATGGAAGGTAGATTATGATGCAACCATAAAACTGGTATCCCAAGGAAGTTCAGTTTCCAGTGTTATCAATAGCATTAGAAATATGAGTAAGGATCTTGCTGAAGAACTTACTCAATCGATGGAAGAGATGCAAAAGACCATCCCGCAAGTCAAAGAAGAGGTTGAAGAGATGGAAGAATCATTACTTGAGCATCTCCCGGAATTGAAAAAACAAATAGAAGAATTTGTAAGAGAGCTTAAAGATGCGATAGAAGGCTTAGGTAGTGAAGCTGAAGAGTCAACGCCAACAGAGACCTAATCATTCTGACTCTTTGTTGAAGGTCGTTTACACAGGGCTATTTACTTTATGTGGTGGCTCTATTACTCTCTGATTGTCGGGCAATTAACGTTAATTTAAGTTGGGGCGATTGGGGAATCGGTAATATGAAAATCATGACTTCTGTATCATTACTTATCATATTAATTTTCACATCAAATGCTTGGGCGGTAGAGCTGGTCGATGAGCAACAGGCTACTTTCTACTACAATATTCCTTTCGGCGGTGTTAAAAAGTCAGATAATGCGCACAAATTCGGGTTTCGCGTGGATAGAGTTACCGTTGACCAATCAACAGGTCAATACAGTAACTCAAGAAATATTAACGATCTATTGAGAAAAAATGCATCATTGGATTTTCAAATGGGACGTAGTGGTGTCAAGTCATTCAAGATGCATGGTTATGATTATTTGCCTTACTTTGTTAGCAGAGCTGATGAAAACGGCGAAGCCAGCGATCCAGAGACTAGTGAGCCAGTTAAAGATGAGGAGAAAAAATTCATAGAGTTACCCGAATTGAATCAAACATCTTTTGGTCTGTTACTCGGTGTTGGAATTGGTATTATCGCGATAGCTCTTTAGCAGGATTTTCTAGGTAGAATAGTATTATATTCCCATATTACTAAGCGTCACCATAATGTCATTGATGATGGCGGTTGCACGAGGATGCTTAGTTTCAAAGTGCTCTACAGATTCCTTGAGACCGGATAGTAGTTCCGAATGTTTCTTGTTTTGTTCTTCAGCCTCGAGACCTGATTCAATCTCCTGAAGGATACTTTCAAGTTTTTCTTTTGAAGTATCCTCATCAGCATGCAACGTTTTTATTTCGTCACGCAGTTTCTCAATATCATCTCTTAATTTATTTTCAGGCATTATGATCGTCTTTGTTATGTGAGAATAATTATAGTATAGCTATGTCTGCGGCAAGATGAACCGATTTTTAATCTCATTAAGTGGTGGGCCCGGTAGGACTTGAACCGGTACTGACAACTTAACTCCCGAAATTGGATAATACGGGAATGCATACATACAAACGTCACCGGTTTTCACCCGATATCATTAGCTACGCTGTCTGGCTTTACTTTCGGTTCAATCTCAGCCATCGAGATATTGAAGATCTCTTGGCACAGCGTGGCATTATTGTCAGCTATGAATCCATCAGGTTATGGTGCATCAAATTTGGTCGAAGATATGCCAGACGATTGAAGCGCCGACACCAAGGCTATGGCGACACATTCTATATCGACGAAGTCTTTGTAAAGATAAACGGCAAGCAACAGTATCTATGGAGAGCCGTTGACCAAGATGGTGAAGTTGTTGATGTATTTCTACAGTTGCGCAGAGATGGTGCAGCAGCAAAGCGATTCTTCAAACGTCTGCTGCGGAGACATGGTGGTGAGCCTAGGGAAATCGTAACAGATAAACTGCGAAGCTATGGCGTCGCTCATCGTGAACTGGTTCCGGACACTATCCATAATACGTCAAAGTATGCCAACAATAGGGCGGAATTATCTCATCAGCCGACGAGAGTCAGAGAGCGAGGGATGAGGCGATTCAAGTCGGCATCGCAGGCGCAACGATTTCTGGGGACCCATGCTGCAGTCTATAATCTTTTCAATCTTGGACGACATCTTGTAGGCGCTGAACATTATAGAAAACTCAGGACAGATGCGTTTGGACAATGGACAAGAGCCGTGGCCTGATTCAGATCAATGGATTTCTGCTTGGCTATTGGAGTTAAGTTGTCAGTACCCCTCGTTATGCAGGGTGAGTATGTGAATAACTCTACAGCAGCCCTTTTCAAGTGCAGCGAGGGACATGTTTGGGAGACTCCGCCAGCTAGCGTTCTAAGCGGCTCAGGTTGCCCGCATTGCTATGGAAAGAACCTTCCACTAACGAATGAGATCGTGAACGAGCGGATTGCCGATCGGGGTTTCGTCTTGCTGGATGAGTACATAAACAATACGGTTAAACGTCGGTTCCAATGCAGCGAGGGGCATGTTTGGGAAACCGCACCGGCTAACGTGCTAATCGGCCGAGGTTGCCCGGTCTGCGCTGAACGAACATCTGACAACGATATTTTTTACTTGTGGATAGCAGGTCCACAAGAACTTGTACAGTTAAGAGATGGCGAATTCCTGCTCAAGTATGGTGTCACCAGTGAGCGTCGGGAGGGTTTACGCATTAAAGAGGTCGGTTGGGCCTGGAACACCACTCCAAACGTACTCGCAGTAGTCAAAACCTTTGGGCCTGCTACCTGGGCCGAGCAAACGGTTAACGGTATTGGTCGGTGTTTAGCTTCGGACTATTCATACCTAGATGGCTGGACTGAATTTCGCATAGTAAATGAAACTGAGCTGGCTCAGTTCATGGCGATTGCAGCCGAGGCGGCTGAGTATAAGATTGTCTGGGAAAACCCGGTCCCGCACGTAAAGGAATACCACTTAAAACAGCTGAAACTTGGTCTCCAATAGTAATGTCTGCTATTGGCTGCCATTTCAACCGGTCGCTGCAACACATACACTGGCGTACGAAAACTGACACATCCAGCCCATCACCATTAATTAATAGTAATCACCAAATCAGCACCAAAAAAAGCACCAACTACCCCCAAATTGCTTGTCTCGCCACGCTTTCGGCCCCGGATGGGTGAGGAAATCCCAGACTCCAAAAATCCATTGGTGCAATTTCTATAACTTCATGATTTCTATGGAAATGGTGGGCCCGGTAGGACTTGAACCTACGACCAATGGATTATGAGTCCACTGCTCTAACCAGCTGAGCTACAGGCCCGAATAGGAGAGTTGGTTACAACAATACTTACTTACGAATCAAGGAAGGTACTAAGCTGTTCTGACCTTGAGGGATGTCTAAGTTTCCTCAATGCTTTAGCTTCGATCTGGCGAATACGTTCACGAGTCACATCAAACTGTTTACCCACTTCTTCCAAAGTATGATCAGTATTCATGTCAATTCCAAAGCGCATGCGCAGGACTTTTGCTTCTCTAGGCGTCAGGCCAGCCAGTGCTTCTTTTGTTGAACGACGTAGTCCTTCAAATCCGGCAGAGTCACTGGGCGCCAGTATATTGGCATCTTCAATAAAGTCACCAAGATGAGAGTCTTCATCATCGCCAATGGGTGTTTCCATAGAAATAGGTTCCTTGGCAATCTTCAGGACTTTGCGTACTTTCTCTTCTGGCATCTCCATTTTTTCTGCAAGTTCTTCCGGGGTTGGTTCTCTGCCCATCTCCTGAAGTATCTGTCTGGAAATACGATTGAGTTTGTTAATCGTTTCTATCATATGCACAGGTATGCGTATGGTACGTGCTTGATCAGCAATCGAACGTGTAATTGCTTGGCGAATCCACCAGGTTGCATAAGTAGAAAATTTATAGCCTCTCCGATATTCGAATTTATCAACAGCTTTCATCAAACCTATGTTTCCTTCCTGAATCAGATCAAGAAATAACAGTCCACGATTGGTGTATTTCTTTGCAATAGAAATAACCAGACGCAGATTAGCCTCTACCATTTCTTTCTTTGCTCGACGCGCTTGTGCTTCGCCAATAGAAATATTCCGGTTTATTTCTTTCATGTCAGTGATGGTTAAATCAGATTCACCAAACAATATAATTAGTTTCTCCTGAATCTTGAGGATATCATCCTGATTTTCCTTGATTGCATTGGCGTAAGGTTTCTTTGATAGGGCAACATTTTTTACCCAATCAGTATTGATTTCATTGCCAGGAAAAGTCTCGATAAATTCTTTGCGTGGCATCTCGCATTCCTTGACACAAATTTTCAGAATTTCGCGTTCAGATGTTCGTATAATGCTGATGATATCCTGGACATTTCTGATCAAAATCTCAAAGAATTTTGGCGACAGCTTTAACTCTAGAAAATTGGTGGTCAGTTCTTCCTGAAGTTCTTTTGTTTTCTTATGGTCTCTGCCATATTTTTTCAGAGCCTTCATTGTTTTCACATATTGTTTGGCAAGAGGCTCGACTGTTTCACGTACTTCCTCAATCGATAATACGTAAACTTCTACTTCTTCGTCATCTTCCGTGTCATTATTTTCTGCGTCTGGATTAACTTGCTGTGGAACCCGGCCACTGTCCGGGTAATAAGAATGATCCTGAAAACCAACCACCAGATCGCTGAGTTTATATTCTGCATTCTCAACGGCAGCATAGGTTTTTAAAAAGGTATTGATTGTTCCCGGAAATGAGCAAAGGCCTGTTAAGACTTGAATGATGCCTTGTTCTATACGCTTGGCGATTTTGATTTCACCTTCACGGGTCAGTAAGTCAACGGTACCCATCTCGCGCATATACATACGTACAGGGTCTGTGGTGCGACCAAATTCACTTTCAACGCTAGCAAGCGCCGCGGCTGCCTCGGCGGCGGCTTCTTCATCTGGACCTTCGGTACTATCGGTCATGATGATGTCCATATCAGGCGGAGATTCGTATACCTTTATCCCCATATCATTAATCATGTTAATGATATCTTCGATTTGTTCTGGATCGACAATGCCATCAGGCAGGTGGTCATTAACCTCGGCATAGGTCAGATAGCCCTGTTCTTTACCTTTGGCAATCAAGACTTTTAGCTGAGACTGCTCGGCTTTTTTGGTTGTTGGTTGCTTCTCTAATTCTTCCATCGCGTGTCCAGCTAGGGCCAATATGGCCTGCTCATCTCCAGATAATTTACTTGCTTATGAACTTCTCGGATTACAAAACCGTTAAGTGACTGTTTATGAAGGGGAAACAACTTTCCCCAAACGGTCAATTATAGCATAGTTTCTGGGACATGCCAGTATGATCTACTCTTCAGTGTTGGTGATAGGGGGGTGCAGGTTGCGTAAGTCATCTATATTCTGGATATTCTGCTTTTGCTTTTTTCGTAACTGAAGGTCGTAGTCGTCTCTGATTTTATTAATGATCTCCAGAAAGCCCTCTTTAATCGCCTCTGGTTCGGTGAGTAAATTATCTTTGATTGACAACTCTTTCAGCCGTTTTTCATATTTACTGTCACGCCAATGTTCCAATATACCCGCACAAGATATCTCAGGCCGTTGGTGCACCAATGCCAATAACTCGCGAAGGAACTCCATGCCCTGTGTCTCGATATCGCTTAAGGCGTCTGGCTCAATAACCCTACCCAATTCCGGGTTCTGTATCAAAAAACTAATGGCATTGGCGAGTAAGGTGCTGTGCTCTTTGTTTAGTTGATTTGTTGAAACAAGGTGTAGAGCTTGAGTTTTTTTTACGGGAGCCTGTTTTTTCTCAATCAGGTTTTTAAGGCTGTCGAAATTCATGTCTGCCAGCTTGGCAACATCTTTAATCAGTATTTCTCGGAATGCACCAGCTGGAAGTTTGGCGACCAAAGGGATGATCCCCTCAACGAGTTGCCCCATTCCTTCAGGGCTATCCAGATTGGTTTCTTGTTTAAATTTGTCTATCAAATAATTTGAAAGAGGCACGTAATTATCCGTATTCTCAAATTTCTCACGTCCGTACTTTTGTACATAGGTATCCGGATCGTCACCTTCGGGCATAAACATAAAATGAATCTGGCGACCTTCTTTTAACAAAGGCAAAGCAATTTCCATGGCGCGCCATGCCGCTTTTTGACCTGCACTATCGCCATCAAAACAAAAAATGATCTGTGGGCAGACTCGATAAAGTCTTTCCAGATGATTTTCTGTGACAGCCGTACCCAAAGAGGCAACGACATTCCTTATCCCGTATTGGGCGAGCGCAAGTACATCCATATAGCCTTCAACAATATAGATACGTTCCATATCCTTGAGTTGATGCCGCGCCTGGAACAGACCATACAATTCTCTGCCTTTATGAAATATTGGTGTCTCTGGTGAGTTTAGATATTTCGGTAGACTGTCATCAAAGACCCTGCCACCAAAACCAATTGCCCGGCCACGTTGATCGCGGATCGGGAAAATAATACGGTCTCGAAATCGGTCATAATAACCACCATTGTCTTTTTCCAGTGTCATACCAATCTGCGCGAGGCGTTGTTTCGCAGCTTCGGAAGTGCCCAAAGCATTCAGCAAAATATCCCAGCCCGGAGGTGCAAAGCCCAATTCAAACTCTTTGGCCAGCTCGCCGGAGAGACCTCTCTCCTTTAGATAATCTACTGCACGATGGGCTTCTGGGGATTCACGCAGTTGCCGACAGAAATGCCGAACCACTAGCTCCATCAATTCATAAAGCTCAGCGTTATCTTTGGTCTTGCTAAAATCACCTTGTTCTCGAGGGACCTCCACCCCAACACGTGAGGCCAGTTCTTCAACAGCCTCAATAAAATCGAGGCCGTTGTAATCCATCAGAAAACTGAGCGCGGTACCATGTGCACCACAACCGAAGCAGTGATAAAACTGTTTGGTTTGGCTTACAGTGAAAGAGGGCGATTTTTCATCATGAAACGGGCAACAAGCTTTAAAGTCCCTGCCAGCTTTTTTCAGAGGCACAGAGCTATCGACGATGTCGACGATGTCGACACGTGTGAGTAAATCATCAATAAAATGTTGTGGGATCAAGCCAGCCATAATCAGTGATGAGTATACCAATAAATTTAAGTAACACTCGGCTTGCGATAGGCCTAGTGATCGGTTTGGGGATCGGCCTAGGATTTGGTCTAGTGGTCGGCCAATGGATTATCCAGGGAGTTTCAGGAAATACTTCAGGGAGCGCTTCAAGGTGACTACCAAAGAGACTTACTTGGCATCTGAGATAATGACAATGCCTGTTTAGCTAAGTTGTTGCTTGACCAGACCGCTGACCTTGCCCATGTCAGCACGACCTTGTAGTTGTGGCTTTAAAACACCCATCACCTTACCCATGTCTTTGGCAGATTCTGCACCGGATTGTGTGATGGCATCGGAGACCATCTGGGAAATTTCATCATCTGTTAATTGCGCTGGCAGGAACTCTTGTACGATAGCCAATTCCATCTTTTCTTTATCAGCCAGATCATTACGTTTGGCTTCTTCAAACTGTTGAATCGAATCACGGTGTTGCTTGGCCATTTTATCAAGAATGGTTAGAACCTGAGTGTCATCAAGCTCAATACGCTCATCAACTTCTTTCTGTTTGAATGCTGCCGTGATCATGCGTAAGACGCCCAGACGCTCCTTGTTTTTACTGCGCATGGCAGTTTTAACATCGTCATTAATGCGTTGTTTAATTGCACTCACAAGCTGGGGAGGGACTAGGTTGGAAGGATTTAAATCAAACCGTGTCTAGTAAAGGCGAACACGTTTGTTTAATTCTTTCGAGACTTTCTTCTGATGGCGTTTTACGGCAGCAGCAGCTTTGCGTTTTCTTACCTGCGTTGGTTTTTCATAAAACTCGCGCTTGTGCACATCTGCTAAAGTACCGGCTTTTTCACAAGTACGTTTGAAGCGGCGTAATGCAATATCAAAAGGTTCGTTGTCTCTTACTCTTACTGATGGCATATAATTATTGTTCCTAAATATTATTGTTGCTGGCCAAATAGTGTCCAGCTAGACCGGAAAAGCCCGTAATTCTAGTGTCTGGGCGCAGAAATGCAATAATTATTAGTGTTTATGGGCTTATTTAGCGCCGTTTTGGAGATTTTAATGTTAGAAAATGAGAATACTTGAATGAAAATATTGGGATTGGAGACATCCTGCGATGAAACAGGTGTCGCACTCTATGACACAGAACAAGGTTTACTTGCCCATGCTCTGCACAGCCAGGTAGCGTTGCATGAGATCTACGGTGGCGTAGTGCCCGAGCTTGCATCCAGAGATCATGTGCGCAGAATCATTCCTCTGGTCAGAAAAGTATTATCTGACGCAAATGTCGCGGGTAGTGAATTGGATGGTGTTGCCTACACTGCAGGTCCAGGTTTGATTGGTGCCTTATTGGTCGGTGTCTCAACTGGACGGAGTCTCGCTTATGGTTGGGGTATTCCTGCCGTAGGAGTACATCATATGGAAGGCCATTTGCTAGCCCCCATGCTGGAAGAAACAGCCCCTGAATTTCCTTTTATTGCCTTGCTTGTTTCTGGTGGTCACACCATGTTGGTCAAAGTTGAAGGCATTGGCCGCTATGAGATTCTTGGTGAATCTTTGGACGATGCCGCAGGTGAAGCCTTTGATAAAACTGCGAAGTTATTAGGCCTGGGCTATCCAGGTGGACCGGCATTATCGGCGTTGGCAGAAACGGGAAATCCTGAGAGGTTTCGTTTCCCACGACCGATGACAGACAGACCCGGACTGGATTTTAGTTTCAGTGGCTTGAAAACCTTTGCCGTGAATACCTTTAAAAAGGAAGGCGATGATGAACAAACTAAAGCTGATATCGCCTGTGCTTTTGTTGAGGCAGTGGTGGATACTTTGGCGATTAAATGTAAACGGGCTATTCAAGAAACCGGGATTAAGACATTGGTTGCAGCAGGCGGAGTGAGTGCGAATAAACAATTAAGGGAAAGGTTAATAAAAACTTGTGCAAAAGAAGGTGCGGAGGTGTTTTATCCGAGACCAGAGTTTTGTACGGATAATGGAGCGATGATTGCTTATGCGGGGGCATTGCGGTTGCAAGCAGGGGAGGCTGAGGGGTTGGGGTTTGGGGGGAGACCGAGGTGGCCTTTGAATGAGTTGTGATTTTGCGTTTCCGTCCGTCATACCGGCCTTGAGCCGGTATCCAGTAAAATTATTCATTCCCGTGAAAACGGGAATCCAATTATATTCTATCAATGGTTTCGCCTTTTAACGGCGAGTCACTTCTTTTTTGCTTGTCCAAAAAATGAAGTAACCAAGAAAAAAAGACACCCTGATATCGTGTCCTGCGGATACCCTCACAGCCGAATGATTTTCTAAGGTCGCGCCTACATGCCTTCCTGGCATGAAGCCGCTTATTTGAACGTCCTGTTCAAATAACCTTAAAATCATTCATCTGCTCGGCACGATATGAGGGGGGAATTGATCTTTATTAACTTTAACGTTTGAACTCGTGGATGGCATTTTAATCAATCCGTGTGGAGTGATTTGCTATACGTTGGTTTTTATTTAACACTTTTTAGCCCAGAGCCAATTGCGTAAATAAAAGCTGCTGTCATAAGGCCAATCAATAGTCCAATGCCAGAACCACTAAAGAATGTGCCTAATAAGCCAACAATTACAGCAAAGCCTGCAAGCCAATGTAAGATTGCGCCGCTTGCTTTAAAATTATTTTTAATTTTTCACTTTGAGGGGATCTTATGAATGGGGCACAAGCGCCAAGAAAACCAATTAAAAAAAGAATAATTAAACCGAGTGATATTTTCGCAGCAGGTAAATTGAAATATAAATAAATTGAAAGCCCCGTTATGCTGAGAACAACTGTGGTTTCGATAAAGCTTCTAATTTTCACTTTTGACTCCATTTCGCATAGCTAGTTGATAAGGAGTGTTTTTGAAAGACGCTTTTTCTTATTGATGGTTTTTTGGTGTGGTGTTTTCATTGCTCTTCCTTTAGTTAGTGTTGGTTTATTTTGCGCCGATTTTGTCTTCTTTGCCGCTGATTAAATTTTTGATGTTTGAGGTGTGTCGCCAGAATAATAATATCGCCATGAGTAGGTTGCTGGCGATGAACCATGGGGAGTCCAAGACAAAAGCGGTGTAGATGGGTGCTGTGGTGGCTGCTGTGAGTCCTGCCAGGGATGAATAGCGGAAGATTGCGGCGATAATTAACCAAGTGCCCATGAATGCTAATCCCAATATCCAGCTGGTGCCAAACAGGACGCCTACCAGGGTGGCGACGCCTTTGCCGCCTTTGAAGTTAAAGAAGATGGGGAACAGGTGGCCGGTGAAGGCGGCTAGGCCGATTCCGGCTAGGATCATGTCTGGTGCATTTAGTAATTTACCAATGACTACTGGAATTACGCCTTTTAATACATCGCCTGCAAGTGTGGGAATAGCGGCTTTTTTCCCGTATAGGCGTAATACGTTGGTGGCACCGGGGTTATTTGAACCCTGGGTGCGGGGATCTTCTAGTTGCATCATTTTGCAGACGACCACGGCGGATGAGATGGAGCCGAGGAGGTAGGCGAGGATGATGAGTGAGATATCTATTAACATATCAGTATTGAAATCTGTCTTGCTTGACAGGTCAAGGGATTATCAGTTTAAGTAGTGCCAATTTAAGATGAGAGTGACTTGAGACTATGGATATTATTTATTTAAACGATCTGCGTATTGAAACCATCATCGGTATTTATGGTTGGGAACGTAAGACTAAACAAACCGTGGTGCTGGATATTGAGATGGGCACGGATATTCGCAAGGCATCGACGACTGAGAATGTTGAGGACACCCTGAATTACAAATCGGTTGCTGAGCGTCTATTTGAATTTGTTGGCAGCAGTGAGTTTGAGTTAATAGAAACATTGGCTGAGCAAATCTCGGATATCTTGTTGAATGAATTTAAAGTCCCATGGTTACGATTGAAGCTGAACAAGCAGGGGGCATTGAAAGGTGTTCGTGATGTCGGTGTGATTATTGAACGTGGCAAGAAGCTTTGAAGATAAAAACAAAATAGCTGACATTATCTAAGTAACTATTTCCCATGTTGAATATTATTTGTTTTGGAGATTCCATTACGGAAGGTGGACATGTTGAGAAACAACACCGGTGGACGTCGATTCTGCAATCGATGCTAGATGAAAAATGGCCAGATAATTATCGGGTAATTAATAAAGGTATTGGTGGGAACACCTCGGCACAGGGATTGGATAGATTCTTTGATGATGTATTAACCTATATGCCGGGCTTGTTGCTGGTGGAGTTTGGTTTTAATGACGTCAATGTGAAAGATTGGTCAATTGAACATCGGGTTAGCCAGCAGGAATTTGTCAGGAATCTCCGCGAATTTCATCGGGTCGCAACAGCCAATGGTTCAAGTTGTGTCTATATTCTTAATCACACTATTGCTGAAGTTAAGGGGATGCAGGGTAATGGGCGGAGTTACAATGAAAACCTGGCACCTTATGACAGGGCAGTGATTGAATTGGCCGAAGATCTACACGCCGAGATTATTGATCTTCCCGGGATGATGATGGTAAGGGACATCGATCTGGATGCGTTTCTGCTGGAGGATAATTTACATCTGTCTGCAGCCGGGAATAAGCACTATGCGCAAATGGTTTTTGATGTAATTATAGAGAATAATTTTTATCAATCACATTCATAAAGTAAAACCGAATGCAGTTATAACAAATTCCCGGAGGGGAGATATGAAATCTGGACTTTTACTATCAATGTTAATGACGCTCTGTGTTATGTCAATGACGGGATGCGAGACGCTAAGTAATAAGAATCAGGCAGAAAAACTCTCACGCTCAGTGACACATTATGGTGCCGCATTAAGGTGGGCACGCCATCGAGAGGCAATCAGCTATCATGTGACGCGAGACGCTAAGTTTGCTGAAGTTAATATTGAAGATCTTGAAAATTTCGGTGTCACCAGCGTTGAAGTTCTCTCAAAGACGATTGTCCCTAGTGCAGAAAAAGGTGGCGTAACTGAAGCGGCCATTGTTGTTGAGATTAGCTATTTTCATAAAGAACAGGGAACTGTTCGAAAGTTAAAGCTGAATCAAATCTGGTGGTACAACGCAGACATCAAACGTTGGTTAATTGAAACAGAATTTCCAGAATTTAAATGAATTTGTAATTTAGTACTGAGATGAAATGATTTCTGATCAGCAGAATTCTCAGTTATGTCTACCTGAACCCGATGAAGTTGCACTTAGACTAAGCGAAGATTTACGAGAAAAGATATGTTTTGCCATCATGGAAAATGGTGGCTCGATTAGCTTCGAACAATACATGCAAATGGCCTTGTATGAACCCGGTCTGGGTTATTACAGTGCTGGTTCAAGTAAATTTGGAGAACAAGGTGACTTTGTTACCGCGCCAGAATTATCTTCAATCTTTTCTCGTTGTCTTGCGAATCAATGCCAGCAGGTATTATCAGAAATTTCCTCAGGCTGTATTCTCGAATTCGGTCCAGGCACCGGTGTCATGGCAATAGATATCATGCGGGAACTTGAGCGAAAAAATACTCTTCCCAAGGTTTATTACTTGTTAGAACCTAGCGCAGACTTACGTCAGAGACAACAACAGAAAGTTAAAAGTGAGATTCCTCATCTTGAGAAACGTATGGTATGGCTTGAGCGTCTCCCTGAAGAGAAAATGGAAGGCATCATTTTGGCAAATGAAGTGATTGATGCGATGCCTGTAAAACGCTTTGTGATTGATCACGAGATTGAAGAAATTGTTGTCGCTTGCGAATCTGGAGAGAACGATCAGATCAGATTCCAATGGAATAAAAAGGCTATTGATCAAAATTCCATGAAAGTTGTGCAAGAAATGATGGCAACGTTGAAGGAAACTTTGCCAATGCCATACACCACGGAGATCAATTTTTATATCAAGCCATGGCTAAACTCATTAAGTGATATTCTGGATAAAGGTCTTATTCTAATTTCTGATTATGGTTATCCACGGCAGGAATATTTTCATCCACAAAGGCATGCGGGCACATTAATTTGTCACTATCGACACCATGTACATGATGATCCATTTTTATATCCTGGATTGCAGGATATTACAGCTTCGGTAGACTTTACGGCTGTCGCAGAAGCCGCTGTCGATGTTAGTTTGCATGTTTCCGGATTTACCACACAGGCACATTTTTTAATTGCATGTGGGCTGGATCAGTTTGTTCTGGAACAGGAAACAGATGATGCCACTGAAAGAGCACAGATGACTCATCAAGTCACTAAGCTAACTATGCCAGGCGAAATGGGTGAGAAATTTAAATTCATTGGCTTGACTAAAGCACTCGATATTCAATTAAAAGGTTTTAGTTTTATTGATCAAAGAGCACGCCTGTAATTCATGAAGATAATTGTTTTAATTACACCAATAATCCTATTAGGATTTTTTGCAGCAGGATGTAATTCTGAAACGAGACCCGATCAGGATCCAGCAAAACGAGATTTCAGTGTACAGTCCCTGGCCAAGGGAGACATTGATAGTGTTCTGGATATTCATGTGCATGAATCTCGTAAGTTATTGCGCATACTTATGGTGAAGCTTTATAAAAGAAATCCGGACCAATTAAAAAAATCTCCATTTAATGATATTGAAAAAATATGTCACGTGTGTTTGATAAGCACCATGGCTGGTCATTTAAACAACTGGATTATAAGGAAAGTGTTGATGCGATAAAGATGACGTTTGATAATAACTATCAAGGAGACAGGGTTTTTTCATTTATGGTCGGATTCTCTTCTATGTTGATGGCATCTTATGGTGATAAAACAGATTTTTATATATCAAATAAAGTTGATGGGCAGTTGTTATATAACAGTGCTCGTAATATTGAAATTGCAGTATGGAAATTAAGCAACAATAGAGATGAACACGGGGATCTCTTCCTTTATAGTAATTCATTATCAAATGAAGAAGATTATCTGAGTTATGCGAGACTGTTTGGTAAACTTATTGCGATTCAGGATACAATGGCAATTATTATGGAGGACAAGAACAAGCGTCTCATTAAAAAAGTACTTCAAAATATGGCAACAGCAGTTTTTTTACCCATATAATTTACTCGTCCTGTCACTGAAAATTATTCTCTAAAAATATCTCGGGCTTAATAATTGGAATTTCTACACCTTCTCTTGCTGGGGTTGCTTCAAGGATTGACAGAATTCTTGCCGGTTTCAAGTTCAGCACATTTGATTTTGTTACCAATCCTCACAGATTGGCAGGATCAGGGTTTAGCATTGGATGTCGCAGCGCATTTCGGCACATTAATCGCCGTGGTCATATATTTTCGACAAGACATCAATAAAATCATTAGCAATGGCATCAAGACAGTCCCTTGGCAAGATAATAATATTGATGCCCGACTGTTCTGGTATCTGGCTTTTGCAACGATACCGGTTTCGGTAGTTGGGTTTTTAGGTCATGATTTCATCTCAGAGTA
This sequence comes from Gammaproteobacteria bacterium, assembly GCA_047620145.1. GTDB lineage: Bacteria > Pseudomonadota > Gammaproteobacteria > Eutrophobiales > Eutrophobiaceae > SMWN01. The sequence continues at coordinate 41,155 of JBLHKO010000003.1, forward strand.
TTTTCGAGAGCCATTGATTATCGCTATTGCTACGATTTTATTTGGACTCTTGCTTTGGTGGTCAGACGTAAAAGGCAAGCAAGATCGAGATACAAAAACGCTGTGTATGAGTGATGTAATCTGGATAGGATTAGCGCAAGTATTGGCGCTAATTCCTGGCACCTCAAGGTCGGGTATTACGATGACCGCTGGTTTAATGCTTGGTATGAATAGGACTGCAGCGGCACGTTTCTCATTCCTTTTGTCTATTCCCGTGATATTTCTTGCAGGTAGTTACGAAACACTTTCTATTATTATGAAAGGCGATACAACGGATGTTATTTCATTCGTCACTGTGTTTATTTTCTCATGGTTGGCAGCATGGACGACGATCAGCCTGTTTTTAAGATTCGTCGAAAAAACAGGTATGCTGCCTTACGTCATTTACCGTCTACTATTAGGCGGTGTGCTGCTTTATTTCTTCTTGTGAAATTATTTAGTTGCTGTGACTACCATCGCACAGCGGTTGATTTTTAGTCGCCTTACAGCCACAAAAATAGATCGTTTTTGATTCGGCAGCATCATATTGAACAGGCGTAAACTCTGTATCAGCATGTGCGCCATCACAAAAGGGTTGTGATTTACTTTTTCCGCACGCGCACCAATAATAGGATTTTCCTGCTTCAACTTCTACAGCAAAAGGTTCTTCTGACGCTCTGATTGCTTTGTCCATGACTATAATCCTCTGTGAAATAAGATTTAAAAATTAAGCTTTAGCAGCCAATAATTCACCGATAGCATTCAATCTTTCTGTTCTGATTGCGTCTGCCATTGCTTTACCTTCAAAGCCCTGTTGTTTGAGAGTTTCAGTATTAATATCTTCCGCAGCATTCAATACATTCTTAAAATAGTCCGCTTGTGGATAGCTTCGATCTTCAAAACCTGTGCGTCCTCTGGCATCGGCTTCGCAACAAATAAGAAATTGATCAAAACGCTCTTGTCTTCTAAATGCGTCCATGGATTCCAGTTTTGACAGGATGGTTTCAGCGCGCATTTCTTCAATGCGATGGCATATCAGGTGGTGTCTTGAGACCTGTATTGCAAGGTCTCTGAATTGATTAGGGGCACGATAACGTTTACAAAGTGTTTCGATGAGTTTAACGCCTCGCTCTTCATGGCCATGGTGGCTGGGTAATTTATCTTTTGGGGTTAACCCTTTGCCTAAATCATGTACCAGGGCAGCAAACCGAATCTGTGGATCTTCGCTCAGACGAGACGCCTGATTTAACGTCATTAAAGTATGGATACCGGTGTCGATTTCTGGATGATGTTTTTCTGGTTGGGGCACACCAAAAAGCCGATCAATTTCCGGGAAAAGAATAGTCAGCGCATTACAGGCGCGTAATGCCAGTATAAAACGTGATGGGTAGGTTTCTCCCATGGCACGTTCCAGTTCACTCCAGACTCTTTCCGGTACTAATGTTGCAAGTTCTCCTGATTCTGAAATCTCTTGCATTAGAACCATGGTCTCCGGTGCGATGCGGAAACCAAATCGTGCGGCAAATCGCGCAATTCTAAGTACGCGTAATGGATCTTCGATAAACGCTGGTGATACATGCCGGAGTATTTTATTTTCAAGATCTTGTTTGCCATTAAAGGGATCAATCAGGTTGCCGGTTTCATCTTCGGCAATGGCGTTAATGGTTAAATCGCGTCTGGCCAGATCTTCTTCGAGGGTGACATCGCCGGATGTTTGAAAGGCAAAACCTTTGTAACCTTTGCCTGTTTTTCTTTCGGTGCGTGCAAGGGCATATTCTTCTTTTGTATCGGGGTGTAAAAAGACGGGAAAATCTTTACCAACGGGCTTGAAACCTTGAGTTTCCATCTCTTCAGGTGTGCTTCCAACCACAACCCAATCGCTGTCTTTGCTCGGTTTCCCTAGCAGTTTGTCACGTACGGCACCGCCCACAAGATAGATTTTCATTGGCAGCCATTATAAATTATTGATGGTTGAAAATCCTGTTTACCTTGTCAGTCTATAGTTGCCAGATTAGATTAATTAATTGGCACAGGCTGGAATTGGCGTTTGCGCACTGTTGCTTGAGTTATATGGATAGATGGCTGTCATCCGTTGTTTAAGCGGTGAGATTTGTTGGCCTAAGCGCCAGTCATAAATACTTGCATAGAACAGCACACGCTTTACATAAGCTCTGGTTTCATCAAATGGAATTTGTTCAACCCAAATATCTGGTTCTTTACACCCTGTCTTAGGAGACCATTTAACAGACCTTCCTGGGCCTGCATTGTATGCTGCGGTCGCCAATAGGTGGCTTCCCTTAAACTTATCCTGCATTTCTTTCATATAAGCAGTGCCAATGGCGATGTTCTTTTTGGCGGTCAAGAGATCATTGGTTTTGAAATTGTTCATGCCAATCATTTTGGCTGTTAATTTTCCTGTTGCCGGCATGACCTGCATCAACCCTAATGCTCCCGCTGGCGATTTAACTTTTTCAATAAATGCGCTTTCTGATCGCATTAAAGCAAAGATCCAACCGATATCCAGATTTCTTTTTATTGCATATTCTTCAATTGAATCACGATAAGGGGTCGGGAATCTTAACTCTAGATTGTCATAAGCATGTGCGGCACCCATGGTAAAAATGGCGCGATCATGCCAACCCCATTGCGAAGCGATGCTTGCTGCGACTTGCATCTGATAGTTTGTCATAGAACGTAGAGCATGTTGCCACTCACTTGTGGCTGTATAATTACCGTAGAGTATGAATAATTCATGTGCTCTGCGTATGCCTGGCAAACGAGAAACTTTATTTTTAGATTCAAGATCTTCTGGCAAGGGGTAATGATTCATTTTATATTCTGCACCGATGCGGTCTGCTGCAAGGAAGCCATAATAGTCACGCTGATCCGCTATAGACGCGTAAGATTCATTTGCCTTTTCTATATTTCCAATTTCTTCTAAGGCCCTGCCATGCCAATAGACCCAGCTGTATTTGATGGATTCTAGTTCTGGTGGCTCTTTATTTGTCCATTGGTAAAGTTTTTGCCAATCTTTATTTTTCAGTGCTGTCCGAAGTCGCCAATGAAATATCTCTTCACTATCTAGAGCCTGGTTCAGGTTATCTAATAGCTCAGTCGCTTTAGGGTGCTTATTTTTTGCTGCAAGGACGGCGATAATCAGATTAACGTCATTTATTTCTGAAGGGGTGAAATTGTAATTATCTTTTAATGTTTGCCAATTACTTAAGGATCGATTGATATTTTGTTTAGCCAGTCGTTTGGTTCCATAAAGTAATATTTCTCGTGCAATCGCGGTATCTGGGTATTGCGGGTTTTTAGTTTCTACCGAGGGATTATGATGCATGGCAAGCCATCGTTTTACCCAGGCTTTGTAGTTTTGATTCAGACTTTTACTGAGATAATTCACCAAGCCGGTGTTGCTAATCTCCATCGCGTTCTGGATGCGTTCCCATACCAGCTCATTCGTCATTAGCTCGCTCTTATGAAGTCGTTCAAAGGCGATATCACATTCAGACGGTAACGATTGCCCGGTTAACCAAAGTGTTCGCGTGTCTTCAAGTAGGTACGTTTGATTATTGGTTTTGATGCGAGCCTGTAATTGCTGGCAACGTAGTTTGATGTCTTTCTGGGGGGTGTAGTTGTCTAAAAATATTTGCCACTTCCCTTGTTTGGCAAGTTGCTTCAGCCAACTCGTTTTTAATGAATCCGTAGAAATGAAATCAGGGTATGAGTCAATGAAATTTTTAATATCTGTATCGTTAATTTTATGTAGTCGTGGTCGTATGTAGTTATATCTTAGGTAAGGATAGAGTGGATATTCTCTAAGTTTCTCAGAGAGTGCTGTAAATGTTTGAATTTCCCCAGCCTTGAGTGCTTTTTGGGCCTCCAGATATTGTTGGCGTTGTTCCTTAATCGTTGCTGCGCTTATCTGTTGACTGAACGTTAGTTGTAAAAAGATTACGATGAATAATAGTAAAAACCGGTGCATGATCATATTGGGAATAGACGTCATTGTTTTTGTCAAAATGTTATTTTGATGGGGAACCTTCATAAAGGTAGGCAAAGTATCAATAATATTTTATTTATATCGAGTGTTTTATATAAGACATCGTTTGCAATGTTAAGTCTATGCTACTTTAGTCCGAACTGTCTTATGCTCGGCAGATCAGCTATGACATAATAGACCGTATGACCAAGCAATCAAACTACGCTCAAACATACTACGCTGAATAATGTCGACTGATTTATTAATTTATTCGGCTTATCTAATATTAGGCGCGATCGCTGGGCTGGCTGGCGGCTTGTTTGGCCTAGGTGGGGGAATAATAATTGTTCCAACGCTACTATTCTTGTTTATGTGGCAGGGTTTGCCTGCAGATATTCTCATGCATTTAGCCGTTGCAACATCCTTATTTACCATAATTTTTACTTCAGTATCTTCAAGCTATACGCACCACATTCATCAGGCAGTTTTATGGCGACAAGTGTTTCTTTTAACGCCGGGAATTATGATCGGTGCAGTCGCTGGTGCATTAATTGCCGATCACTTGGCCAGCGATATTTTACGCAGAGTATTTGGGCTGTTTGAAATATGCGTCGCCTGTCAGCTAGGGTTCTCAGTAAAACCGACAGCGCATAGATCATTGCCCGAACGAAATGGAATGTTGTTTTCCGGAGGTATCATCGGAATATTATCAACCATATTGGGTATTGCCGGTGGTTCTATTACGGTACCTTTTTTAATGTGGTGTAACGTGGGGATTCGTAAGGCCGTTGCAACATCGGCGGCTTGTGGTTTCCCAATTGCAGTTGCTGGCACGCTGGCAATGATATTCACCGGGTTGGACGCCAGTCAACTTCCTGAGAATACTATCGGATACGTCCATTGGCCAGCTGCGATATTGATCATTATTCCAAGTGTGTTGTTCGCCCCTATGGGTGCGAAGCTCGCGCACACAATACCGGTTGATTCATTAAAACGACTCTTTGCTATCGTGCTTGCTGGTGTTGGATTAAGGATGTTGTTCTAGACTCAAGGTATTGAACACGTGCAATCGCAATTAAGAGATTTCTTTATTCGAGGTGGCCTATGTTAATGAAGATTATTATTGCTGTTCTTTGCCTGGTAAGTATCCCAGTCGTTTTAGTTATTAGCGCTTTCTTACAAAACGACCTCCCATGGACCAATCCACCAGGTTTCAAGACAAGGTTACAGCATTATTTAACAACGAACGTGGCTGAAACCACCGATCAATCATCTTATCCTGAATTGCTGATTCAGGAATATCGGCATCCTATAGATTCGTTTTTTTTAGACGTTGAAGAATCAGTGAACAGACTGGGTTGGGAAGTTGATAGCCAAGGTGATCACGTGCATTCTGAACAGGCATATTCACTTCATGCTGTCGTTACCACACCAGTAAGGAAATATAAAGATGATGTCTTAATCAAGCTCATCCCCGTGTCAGAAGATCGCTTTCATTTATACATACGTTCGAGTTCAAGAGAAGGACATGGCGATCTTGGAACAAATACCCGTCATATCCTGGATTTATATGATCAGATTGATGTAGAAATGGACAGATAATCATGCAGGAGATTATCAGTATCAAAACACAAGGACGGAGTATGATTGACATCACTCATGAAGTTGAAAAACTAGTTGCACATTCTGGTCTTGATGTTGGGCTGTGTAATCTATTTATACAACATACAAGTGCTTCGCTGATCCTTTGTGAGAATGCTGATCCTGATGTGCGCACAGATCTTGAGAATTTCATGCAACAAATAGTCAAGGATGGTGATGCTTTATTCAGACATACGGCAGAAGGTGCCGATGATATGCCAGCGCACATACGCAGTGTACTGACGAGTTCAAGTTTAACCATCCCAATTGCAGACTGAAAATGTTTACTTGGGATATGGCAAGGCATTTATCTTTGGGAACATCGTTATAATGGTCACATGAGAAATATTATTGTTACGATCCAGTAAGCCTAAAAAAGGAGAAGAAATGATGACAAAGGCAATATGGAATGGTGTTGTACTTGCTGAAAGTAATCAATGTGAGGTGGTGGAACGGAATTATTATTTCCCACCGGATTCGATAAATGAGGAATATTTTGTCGAGAGTTCAGCGCATTCTGTCTGTTTCTGGAAAGGTCGTGCCAGCTATTATGATATCAAGGTTAATGATGACTTGAATCAGGAGGCAGCCTGGTACTACCCTAGGCCAAAGGCTAAAGCAGAACACTTCAAAGATTATGTCGCATTCTGGAAAGGGGTTGAAATCATAAAATGATTGACTATATTTATGAAAATGAGTCTTTCGTCACATTTTATATATGTGATCTGGCTTATAAATTCATAAAAACTCATAAATTAACTGGTGAAAATTGATGACTGAAGAAGAACGTCGAAATGATAGTGGTCGAAGAGGACAAAGAGATCGTAGAGAAAATGGTTTGGGCATGATTTCGAACTTTGCTAATCACAGTGGTATAGAGAGAAGAATTCACTCAGATAGAAGAGCTAATTCAGACAGGCGTGATAGTGAATCTTGAATTTTTTGCTTCTGAATTATTCAACAGCTAATCAATTAGATGTATTTTTGAATAATATTAGCCAAGGTGCTGATGTGAGCGGGGCGGTCATTTAGCGCAGGGATGTAAGAGAAATTTTCACCACCCGCCTCAATAAAAAATTTCCGGTTTTGCATATCGATTTCTTCAAGCGTCTCAAGACAATCCGCCGAAAAACCAGGACAGACAACATCTACACTTTTGGTTCCCGCCTGAGCTAATTCTTTTAAAGTAATATCAGTATAGGGCTTAAGCCATTCCTTGGGTCCGAAGCGTGATTGGAAAGTCAGCATCCATTCTTCTTCATTCAGGTTTAATTTTTCGGCGACCAATCTGGCGGTTTTGTGACACTCACAATAATATGGATCACCTGCTTCGAAATAAGCTTTCGGGATGCCATGAAATGAGAACAATAGTTTTTCAGCACGGCTGGTGTTCTGCCAGTGTTCAGTAATACTTTCCGATAGTGCGTCAATGTAATCAGGAGCGTCATGGTAATGTGTTACCAGATGTAGCTCAGGGATGTCGCGCCAGGTTTTCAGAACGTCAGAGACAGCATCGAATGTTGATGCTGTTGTAGAGGCAGAATATTGTGGATAAAGCGGCAAGATGATAAGTTTTCTGGCGTTGGCTTGTCGCAGCTGTTCCAACCCCGAGCGGATTGACGGATTACCATAACGCATGGCTAGCTCAACATGAATTTTTTCTGTTGCATGTTCATCGAGATATGTTTGAATTGCAGCGGCCTGCTTTTTTGCAATGCTCAATAAAGGTGAACCCTCATCAGTCCATACTTTACGATAAGCGGCGGCCGAGCGTTTTGGTCGCGTACGTAAGATAACGCCATGTAAAACAAACCACCAAATGAATTTAGGGACTTCAACAACCCGTGAATCTGCCAGAAATTCCCCGAGATAGCGTCTTAACGCCGAAGGTGTTGGTGCATCAGGTGTTCCCAGATTAGTGACGAGGACACCGGTACAAGTTTCAGCATCGTGTTTAAAGTCTATATTACCGATATAATTTGCCATAGATATCCAAACTACTTTGAAATAGAGGTTTCAGCAAGATGAAAAGTAACTTTCATATAGGAGTATTAAGTGTTTGTAAAAAAAACATCAGACTGTGAAGCATTTGTTGCGAATGATGGATGTAATATACGCGAATTATTGCATCCCAAGAACGATGTTGTTGATTTGCCTTATTCCTTAGCGCTGGCGACGGTGGAGATAGGTAAGCAAAGCTATCAACACAAACTGGAACAGACCGAGGTTTATCATATATTGCAGGGTCACGGCCAAATGATTGTTGATAGCGAGGTGTGTGAGGTCGTAGCAGGGGATGTGATTGTCATTCCTGAACAGGCGCTGCAATGGATTGAAAATATTGGTAATGAACCTTTGGTATTCGTGGCAATTGTGAGTCCACCCTGGACTGAAGACGGTGATGTCAGGATAGAGCAGACAAATGATTCAGCGTAGTTTATGTGTTGGGTTAGATATGAAGACAGAATGAAATTTTGTAATCAGTGTGGAGCCGAAGTCGCTGGGAAAATTCCTTCCGGGGATAATCGCCTACGTTACGTCTGTATCTCTTGTGAAGAAATTCATTACCAGAACCCTAAAATAGTCGCCGGATGTCTTCCTGAATATGAAGGCAAGGTACTTTTATGCAAACGTGCTATCACCCCACGCTATGGATACTGGACGTTGCCTGCTGGATTTATGGAGATGGAAGAAACTACGCTTGAAGCTGCCTTAAGAGAAACGCTGGAAGAAGCTAATGCGAGAGTGGCTGTATCGGAATTATATACGGTTTTTAATCTTCCTCATGTTAATCAGGTGTATATGATGTATCGATCACAGTTACTGGATCTGGATTTTTCTGCAGGGGAGGAAAGTCTGGAGGTAAGATTATTTGCTGAGGATGAAATCCCTTGGGACGATATCGCATTTACCACTATAAAATATACGCTGGAATTCTTTTTTCAGGATCAACGCAACAAGCAATTTCGATTACATACGGGCGACATCATCAAGAAGGACAGCGGTGATCACGGTTTCCGGTCAGGGCCAGAATCATGATTTACACAGTCACTACAATTGTATACTGATTAATCCAAGAGTTTAGTCATCGACTTCAAGCCATCGGGTATAGCTACATTCATAGGATTTTCCATCGACGCTAACCTGATCTCCATGTGCAAACTCGGCATCATTCCAGTAACATTTCTCACTCTGTAAATCCATTCTGACTGTGGCTTCTTCACTCATAGGGCCAAGGATTTCTGATGTTTTTTTATCCGGATCAACGGCTTCTACGGCGGTAGGGTTGCTGTTAGACATAATCATGCCCTCCTTATGGGTACAACTCTAAGCATAAATCTTCAGCTTGATTTTCGCCAGTGATGATTCGATCACACGACATTAGGGCAGGGTTTTGTACCGATTAATGCTTAATCCTATCGTTTCATTGCATCAAAAAACTCAGCATTATTTTTGGTGGCCTTAAGTCGTTCCATCAAAAATTCCATTGCCGCTAAATCATCCATCGGATGTAATAATTTACGCAGGATCCATATTTTATGAAGATCATCTTCAGCGGTTAATAATTCTTCGCGACGTGTCCCGGAGCGATTTATATTGATTGCTGGATAAATGCGTTTTTCTGCAATATTTCTATCCAGATGCAGCTCCATGTTGCCAGTGCCTTTGAATTCTTCGTAGATGACATCATCCATTCGTGAACCGGTATCAATAAGCGCAGTAGCAATGATGGTCAAACTACCACCTTCTTCAATATTACGTGCAGCACCAAAGAATCGTTTTGGGCGTTGCAGGGCATTCGCATCAACACCACCGGTGAGCACCTTGCCTGAGGCAGGTACTACGGTGTTATAAGCACGAGCTAGACGGGTAATTGAGTCAAGCAGGATGACAACATCCTTTTTGTGTTCAACCAGGCGTTTTGCGCGTGCAATGACCATTTCAGCCACCTGAACATGACGGCTTGCGGGTTCATCAAAGGTACTTGAAATAACTTCCGCAGTGGTTGCAGTTCTCTCCATCTCAGTGACTTCTTCAGGACGTTCGTCGATTAGAAGAATAATCAGATGACAGTCAGGATTGTTATGCGCAATAGACTTGGCGATGCTTTGTAGCATCATTGTTTTACCCGCCTTAGGAGGTGAAACGATCAAGCCACGCTGGCCTTTACCAATGGGAGACATCAGGTCAATAATTCTTGTTGTGATGTCTTCTGTACTGCCGTTCCCCATCTCTAGCGTCAATCTATCATTAGCAAATAACGGCGTTAGATTTTCGAAAAGTATTTTGCCTTTGGCTTTTTCTGGTGGTTCAAAATTTATCTCGTTAACCTTCAACAGAGCAAAGTAACGTTCGCTATCCTTGGGCGGTCTAATCTTTCCCGCAATATTATCGCCAGTGCGTAGATTAAATCGTCTTATCTGGCTGGGTGAAACGTAGATATCATCTGGCCCTGCAAGATAGGAGCTGCCGGCTGATCGAAGAAATCCAAAACCATCCTGTAGAATTTCCAACACACCATCGCCATAAATGTCTTCACCTTTTTTGGCGTGTGCTTTGAGAATCTCAAAGATGACATCCTGTTTACGTGATCTGGCCAGGCCATCTAGGCCGAGTTCTTCTGAGAGTGTGACGAGTTCTGATGCGGGTTGTTGCTTAAGTTCGGTAAGGTTCATAGGTGTGATCTGGTTTCATATTTGATGTGGAATTGTGAAAACGTGCTTAAAACACGTTTATGGATCTGCTTTGTTAAAAAACTTTATTTATGTTGTTTTTGGAGAGCGGCTACTAAAATCTTGGAAAGGTTTCGTTAGCTATAGACGAAAGCTAGCATGCTGCTAGCCCTTCGTCCAGTAAAAAATCAAATCAAATCGTACTATCGATAAAAGCCGCCAGTTGTGATTTGGAAACTTGACCCACTTTAGTACCAATAACGTCGCCATCTTTAAAAATCATTAAGGTCGGAATTCCTCTAACGACATATTTCTGTGGTGTTTGTTGATTACTATCAACGTCCATTTTTGCGACAATTAATTTACCCTGGTATTCGGCAGCTATTTCTTCCAGAACCGGTGCAATGGCTTTACAAGGGCCACACCATTCTGCCCAGTAATCAACCATTACCGGCATATCTGATTTTAATACTTCTTCTTCGAAGCTAGAATCTGTAACATGTATGATGTTTTCGCTCATTAATCTAGATTGTCCTTAAATTGCTTTTGCGGAAAGAATCTTAATTTCAACGAAATTAAGACACGATTGCAAGTCAAACCGGTAAATTAATTTGAATTTCTTATGAATGCACTACATACGACGGATGTCGAATTCAGTCAGTTAGGGCTGAATGATAGTTTACTTCAGTCACTCAATGACAACGGATTAACACATTGTACTCCGGTACAAGCCGAGTGTTTACCGATTAGTCTTGCGGGTAAAGATGTTGCTGGTCAGGCACAAACGGGAACGGGGAAAACGGCCGCTTTTTTATTGACCATCATGCAACATTTGCTAACAACACCCGAACGTCCCGGGCGCAAACAACAACAACCAAGAGCCATTATAATTTCTCCAACCAGAGAACTTGCCATTCAAATTCACAAAGATGCTGTGATGCTCAATAGTCATACAGGACTTGCCTTAGGACTTGTGTATGGCGGCGTAGACTATGAAAAACAGCGAAATAGCCTGGGCGAGAAAATAGATATTTTGATTGGCACACCAGGCCGTCTGATCGATTATCACAAACAGCATGTCTACAGTCTCAAGGGTATTGAAATCGTTGTGCTGGATGAAGCAGATCGCATGTTTGATCTGGGTTTTATTTCTGATATTCGGTACATGTTCAGGAGTATGCCAACGCCTGAAAATCGGTTGAATATGTTGTTTTCAGCGACCTTATCACATCGTGTCACTGAACTGGCCTACGAACATATGAACAGTCCTGAGAAGGTGATTATCAACCCTGATCAAGTGACTGCTGAGAATGTGAAACAGACCCTGTACCATGTTGCCAATGATGAAAAAATCCCCTTACTATTGGGATTGATGAAAAGAATTGATCCAAAACGCTCTATTGTTTTCGTGAATACTAAAAGAGCCGCAGAAAAGGTTTGGTCCTATCTCGAAAGCAATGGCTATCATTCTGCTGTCTTATCCGGAGATGTGCCGCAGAATAAACGAACGCGATTATTCAAAGAGTTTACCGATGGCCAGCTTCCCGTGTTAGTCGCTACTGATCTGGCAGCAAGGGGTTTGCACGTTCCTGAAGTGAGTCATGTATTCAATTATGATTTGCCGCAGAATGCCGAGGATTATGTGCATCGGATTGGTCGAACAGCTCGCGCTGGCGCCAGTGGTGATGCCGTTAGTTTTGCCTGCGAAGAATATGTTTATTCGTTGATGGAAATTGAAGAGTATATAGGTCATAAATTACCCGCCAGTGAGATAGTCGCTGATTTGTTAGTAGAACCACTGCCGCCGGTAAGAGTAGAGCGCAAAAAGCATGCTGGAGGCGCAGGAAAAGGGCGCAACAACAGTGGCGGTCGTAACAGGTCAAACAGGAACTCATCAAATAGACGTTAAGTAAAAGAATATTAAGTTTTGGGGATATATAATCGAGAAATGCAGTAAGTATTTAACAATGGGATTTTGTGAAAGGCGTTTATTTGTTATTCTCAACCACCTTAATCAACAAGATTTTGTATTAATCTCTGGAGACAACCATGCTTGGCCAGATTTGTGGAAATAAAATGATTAGATTACTGACTCTACTGTGTGCCTTGAGTCTGGTGGTTTCATGTGGTCAACCAGGCAAACTCTACCTTCCAGACGAACCACAATCATCAAACGCAGCTGTGTCTTTGCCTGCATCAGATAACTTATCTGAAACCTTATTTACCTGATTCGAAATGACTGCGTTTGCCTATCACAACGGCCAACTCTGTGCCGGTAGCGTACTGCTTGCTGAAATTGCCGAACGTTTTGGTACACCTAGCTATGTCTATTCGAGGTCAGCCATAGAACAACAATGGCAGGCGCTTGATTCTGCCTTGGCATCGCAAAAACATCTGATCTGCTATGCCGTCAAAGCCAATTCAAATCTAGCTGTGCTTAATGTTCTGGCGAGACTCGGCTCTGGGTTTGATATTGTTTCAGTGGGCGAACTTGAACGTGTGCTGAAGTCTGGTGGAGAAGCAAGCAAGATTGTGTTTTCAGGCGTCGGTAAAAAAGCCCATGAAATGCAACGTGCACTTGAAGTCGGAATAAAATGTTTTAATGTTGAGTCGTTGTCAGAACTGGATCGTTTGAATCAAGTTGCTGGGGATTTGGGAAAAGTTGCCCCGGTATCACTACGCGTAAATCCGGACGTTGATGCCAAGACACATCCTTATATTGCTACAGGTCTGAAGGAAAACAAATTCGGCATAGCCTTCGAAGATGCGATCGCAGGCTATCAAAAAGCAGATTCGATGACTAACCTCAATGTTGTTGGTATTGATTGTCATATCGGTTCACAAATTACCAGCATGTCACCTTTCATTGATGCGCTTGATCGTCTGATGGGGCTCGTGCAAAAAATTGAAGCAAGTGGTATTACACTAGAGCATATTGATATTGGCGGTGGTCTGGGTATTCAATATCAAGATGAGACACCGCCATCAGCGCAAGAATACGCAGATGAAATGTGTGCAAAATTTGCAGGCACAGAATATGAACTCATCCTTGAACCGGGCCGTAGTATTGTCGGCAATGCTGGTGTGTTGTTAACGCAAGTTGATTATATTAAACAAACACCGGATAGAAATTTCGCAATTGTTGATGCAGCAATGAACGATTTATTACGACCTGCCTTATACAGTGCCTGGCATGAGATTTTGCCTTTAAAGGAACAGCAAGGTGAAACTAAAGATCAATTCGATATCGTCGGTCCTATTTGTGAGACAGCAGATTTTCTCGGTAAAGAACGTCATTTGACTTTAGCGCAGGGCGATCTGTTGGCGGTGTGTTCAGCAGGGGCTTATGGTTTTACCATGGCATCGACCTACAATTCACGCCCAAAGATCTGTGAGGTGATGGTGGATGGGAATGAGGTTTTTGAGATCAGGAAGAGGGAGACTGTTGATGATTTGATGGTTGGGGAAAGTTTGCTTCCTGATTAGTTGTTGGTTATTTTCGTGTAGACGGGAATCCAGTACTTCTGTCGTCATACTGGCATACGCCAGTATGACGAGGTGGGAGCTGGAGTTGCTAAATAACTTCCTTCTCTCTCAACAACTCAATAACCTTGTCTGTGCATTCTTCAATAGAATCTTGATCCGTGGTCAAAACCAGATTAGCATTTTCCGGCTCTTCATAGGGGAAAGAAACCCCCGGTAAATTTCCCGCTTCGAGGAATTCTCCAGCGGCATAAAGACCGCTAGGATCTCTTTGTTTGCAAACTTCCAGTTGTGGATTCAGATAAACAATAAAGCAATTATCTTTACCGATCACAGCCAGAGCCTGGTCGCGTGATTCTTGATCCGGTGCGACAAAAGCAGCACAACAAATCAGCCCTGAGTCATTAAGTTGTTTTGCAATGTGAACACTACGCCTTAAGTTTTCTGTACGGCCTATCTTGTCACGGGGTAAGTCTTTGCTAATACCGAGTCGCATGGTTTTACCATCAAGTACGGTACTGACTCTGCCCATATCGAAAAGGCGGCGTTCTAGTGAGTGTGCCAAAGTAGTTTTGCCTGAACCGGATAAGCCAATAAACAGTACAGTGACCGGTTTTTGCCCATAGCGTGCGGCGCGTTCTTCCTTAGTGACGTGGCTTATTGAATCTCGGTGATGTTGTTCGGACTCTGTTGTCCTTTTGTTTTGTTTAACTTGGGGTTCGACAATCATGCCGGCACCTATGGTGACGTTTGTGAGTCGGTCAACAATAATAAACGCGCCGGTACTGGGGTTTATCTTGTAACTATCAAAACAAATAGGTTGATCAAGGGTAATCTCGCAACGTCCAATTTCATTTAATTGCAGTGATGGCGACAACTCTTCATTCAGAGTATTCATATCGATCTTGTATTTTAGTGAGGAGATATGACCACTGGTAAATTTATTGGCGTGTTTGAAATCATATTGCGTACCGGGCAGCATGGGTTTTTCTGTCATCCAGACGACAGTGGCTTCAAACTTATCCTTCACCGAAGGTACATTATCGGCATGTACCAACATGTCTCCGCGACTGATGTCGATTTCATCTTCCAGTGTCAATGTGATGGCCATCGGTGTGAAGGCTTGTTCTAATTCTTCATCGTAAGTGACGATAGATTTAATCTTGCTGGTTTTACCAGAAGGTAACGCGGTAACGGTATCGCCTTTGTGCACTACGCCTGAGGCTAATGTGCCACAGAACCCACGGAAGTTAAGATTGGGTCGATTCACATATTGCACGGGGAAACGCATATCCTGATAATTGCGATCAGCGGCGATTTCTACGCTTTCTAAAATAGACATCAGTGTGTCACCGGTATACCAGGGTGTGTTGTCACTGTTGTTAACAACATTATCGCCATTCAAGGCAGAGATCGGGATGAACTTTACTTCGCCTTGCTCAAGTGTTTTGGCGAATTCTTTATAGTCTTGCTTAATTTTGTTAAAGACATCTTCGCTAAAGTCTACGATGTCCATTTTGTTAATAGCAACAATGACATGTTTTATTCCCAGTAAAGAGGTAATAAAACTATGGCGTCTGGTTTGCACCTGTACTCCGTGTCGAGCATCAACAAGAATGATAGCCAGATCACAGTTAGAGGCGCCGGTTGCCATGTTGCGTGTGTATTGTTCATGGCCAGGAGTATCAGCAATAATGAATTTACGTTTGGCTGTAGAAAAATAGCGGTAGGCGACATCGATGGTAATACCTTGTTCTCTTTCTGCCTGTAAACCGTCCACTAATAAAGATAAATCAAATTCCCCATCGGTAGATCCTGATTTAATACTGTCTGCTTTAATCGATTCCAGTTGATCTTCGTAGATCATTTTTGAATCATGTAACAGGCGACCAATTAGCGTGCTTTTACCATCGTCAACACTGCCACAGGTAAGCAGTTTTAATAGTTCTTTTCTCTCGTGTTGCGCGAGATAAGCATCAATGTCTGTGCTGATTAATTCTGATTGATGTGACATAAATATTCCTAGAAATAGCCTTCGCGTTTTTTCTTTTCCATAGAGCCTGATTGATCGCTATCGATCAAACGTCCCTGACGCTCAGAATTTTTAGTGAGTAACATCTCCTGAATAATTTCGGGTAATGTCGTAGCACCAGATTCCACTGCACCGGTCAGTGGATAACACCCTAGCGTTCTGAACCGCACGGTTTTCATTTCCGGTTTCTGACCTTCTGCCAAAGGCATGCGGTCATCGTCGACCATAATGTCCACACCTTCAAAATTAACGACCGGACGTGGTTTGGCGTAATACAAAGGCACGATGTCGATCTTGTTCAGATGGATGTACTGCCAAATATCCAGTTCAGTCCAGTTGGAAAGCGGGAAGACACGAATACTTTCTCCCTTATTTATCTTGCCATTGAATAAATTCCACAATTCCGGACGTTGGTTTTTTGGATCCCATCGATGGTTTTTGTCTCTGAATGAATAAATTCGTTCCTTGGCTCTGGATTTTTCTTCGTCGCGACGAGCACCGCCAAAGGCTGCGTCAAATTGATATTTGTTCAGTGCCTGTTTTAAAGACTGAGTTTTCATGATGTCAGTGTGTTTCTGACTACCATGTGTAAAAGGACCGACACCGGCATCAACACCTTCCTGATTGATATGTACGATCAGATCCAAACCAAGCTTTTTCATTTGCTGGTCGCGAAACTTGATCATTTCACGAAATTTCCAGGTGGTGTCTATATGCATCAGCGGAAAGGGTAATTTCCCTGGATAGAAGGCCTTGAGGGCGAGATGCAACATGACCGTCGAATCCTTGCCGATGGAGTAAAGCATCACCGGTTTATCAAACTCAGCAGCAACCTCACGCATGATATAGATACTTTCGGCTTCGAGTTGTTTGAGATGTGTTAAGTTGTAATCAGTCATGCAAAAATAATCTTGTGTACTTAGCGTTATATCCAGCAGTTATAAAGGGCGCAAAGTATAGTGCAACTGCTTTAGTAACCCAAGCGTCAGAAGCCCTATTATCAATAGATAAAAGGCATTAGGTTATTCATTTTCCTTACATGGATTGTCTAGATTTACCGACTAGGACTATCGACAATTATCGCGAATGATTTTATAAGTAGCCAATGCAAAGAATCACAGAACCTGAACTCATGAATGATACCGCGCAAGCATTGGCCTACGCACAAGCTGATTTTGATGATCCGCACAACATGTTTATCCAAACATTCAAGGACACCTTCCTGAATATGGAAGTAAGTGGTCACATACTTGATTTGGGATGTGGGCCTGCAGACATCAGTATTCGCTTTGCAAAAGCGTTTCCAGATTGCGTCATCGAGGGGCTGGATGGTGCTCCCAGAATGCTCGAGCATGGCAAGCAAGCGATAGAAAATGCGCAATTGGAAAGCAGGATTTGTTTAATTCAAGGTGTATTACCTGACGCGAGCTTACCTCGTGATAATTACAAAGCGATCATTAGTAACAGTTTGTTACACCATTTACATCAGCCAGATGTCTTGTGGGAGAGTATTAAACGGTTTGGTGTTTCTGGTAGTCGGGTGTTTATTATGGATTTAATGCGTCCTAAGTCAGAACAAATTGCTAAGGAGTTCGTTGATTTATACGCAAGAGGAGAACCTGAGATTTTGCGGGATGATTTTTATCATTCTCTTTGCGCTGCGTTTTTGCCTGAAGAGGTCCAATCACAGTTAGAGCGCACAGGCTTGTTACAACTCACTATCAAGATCATCTCTGATCATCACTTGGCCATCTCTGGCGTATTATAGGGGCGCACTAAGGTAGTGCTCTTTGTGTTGAGCGCGCACTATTATAGTGCGCGCTCTCAATTCTTGTTGTGCTGTTCTGAAATTATTCTTCAAGCGGGTGCATTTACATTCTGTGTGGCTAATAAGTACTTCAAGAGCTATTTTTTCTTGTTAAGTATCTGAAATAAATATAGTTGTTTATCTTTTTTCAGACGTTGCACAATCCTGAGAAAATCAAGATGCACTGATTTACGTCAGTAATGACAATTAATCTTGCATGTTTAATTATTGGCATGTTAAATGCACTTCCGAATTCAAATAATTATGATTAATTACCTTGGCTGTTGAACATATAGCAGGGCGATCTAAACTGCTTTTAAAAGCAAATCAGTACCGACATTGACGAGGAGAAAATAATGTCTAAAGAAAATGTGATGAAGCTCATCAAAGACCAAGAGGCCAAGTTTATTGACCTGCGTTTTACGGACACAATCGGTAAGGAACAGCATGTCACCATCCCTGCATCCACTATCGATGATGATTTTTTTGACGATGGAAAAATGTTCGATGGTTCATCCATTTCCGGTTGGAAGGGTATCAACGAATCTGACATGGTTTTGATGCCCGACACAGAGACTGCCGTTATCGATCCGTTTTTTGATGATTCAACAGTGAACATACGTTGCGATGTTTTGGAACCTTCAACGATGCAAGGTTACGAACGTGATCCTCGATCTCTGGCCAAACGCGCCGAAGCTTATCTGGAATCTACCGGGATTGCTGATACCGCATATTTTGGTCCAGAACCAGAATTTTTTATCTTCGATGATGTGCGTTGGTCAAATACTGTCAATAGTGCCTCCTATAAAATTGATTCAGACGAAGGTTGCTGGAATAGTGATGCTATCACTGAAGACAAGAACATTGGCCATCGCCCAGGTGTTAAAGGCGGTTATTTCCCAGTACCACCGGTTGATTCTCAACAAAATATTCGTTCCGCCATGTGCACGATTTTGGAAGAAATGGGTGTACCTGTTGAAGTGCATCATCATGAAGTCGCAACCGCAGGTCAGGCTGAGATTGGTACTCGATTTAATACATTATTAAAACGTGCTGACCAAAACATGATTCTCAAATATGTTGTACATAATGTTGCGCATGCTTATGGCAAGACAGCAACATTTATGCCCAAGCCTTTAGTCGGTGATAATGGCAGCGGTATGCACGTTCACCAATCATTAGCAAAAAATGGTGAGAACCTGTTTGCCGGTGATCAATATGGTGGTTTGTCAGAAACAGCGTTGCATTATATTGGCGGTATCTTCAAACATGCACGTGCCATCAATGCTTTTGCTAATGCCAGTACGAATAGTTACAAACGTTTGGTTCCTGGTTTTGAAGCACCAGTGATGTTGGCTTACTCAGCTCGTAACCGTTCTGCATCTTGCCGTATACCCTGGGTTGCAAGTCCAAAGGGACGTAGAATTGAAATTCGTTTTCCGGATTCATGCGGCAACCCTTACTTCACCTTTGCTGCATTAATGATGGCGGGCCTTGACGGCATTCAGAACAAGCTTGATCCGGGTAAGCCAATGGAACAGGATCTCTACGACCTGACCAGAGAAGAAGAAAAGGATATCCCGACCGTAGCTTCTTCTCTTGATATTGCACTTGATGCATTAAATGCTGATCGGGAGTTTCTGACAGCGGGGGGTGTATTTTCGGATGATATGATCGATGCTTACATCGAATTAAAGATGGGAGAAGTCGATCGTTTACGTATGGCGACACATCCTGTTGAGTTTGACCAGTATTATAGCTTGTAAGAATAGCTTTTAACCCAGCTGTCTATGGAAGCCCCCTTTTCAGGGGGCTTTTTAGTTACAGGGACGTAATGTATGTCGTTTGTGCAGGAGGCACACAAACGACGATGACCAAGGATGGCCTTCAGGATTTTTGTACCAGAAGGCAGGCTTCGCACTTCCAGACACCAACAGTAGGCGCTTTAGGCGAATCCTAAGTACCTGCATCCATGCAGGTAATGCCGTGATGCACAAGGATGTGCGAGAGCGGCGTTGCCAAGTATGTAATGTATGCTGCGGGCGTGGGCACAGATTGTTCCATACAATCCTTATGCATCCCCCACATCCCTGTGGGTCAGACTCTGAGAGCGGCGATGTGCAACGATATAATGTATACGCAGGAACCGTAATATGGAACTTTGTCTCTTTTCTCTTACTCAAATATTGTGACGACAACTTATATGGACTATCCTGAATGATGCAACTTTTATTGTTATGTATCACATTGACATTTTTGACATCAGTTTCTGCTGAGGTTTATCGGAGCCTGGATGACGATGGTAATGTTATTTATACAGATAGGCCTTCCCCAGATGCAGAGGAAATCAAGATAGACGAGGTGCAGACTATTAGCCCGCCTGCGGTTAAAGATTTTGAATACACTCCTCCCGAGAAGTCAGCGAAAACTAACTACACCAAAGTAGAGATTTCGAGTCCTGCAAATGATCAGGTATTTACTGGTGGTCCAGGTGATGTCACTGTGAGTGTTCTGATTCTACCGACGTTGAATACCGCATTAGGTGATCGCGTTATTTTGTACATGGACGGGAAGAAACAAGCTGATTCAACTTCGACCTCGTTTAGTTTTACCAACATGGATAGAGGCACACATACAGTTAAAGTTGATGTCGTTGACAGGGAAGGTAAAGCCCTGAAAAGCTCTGCACCGGTCTCATTTACTATTAATCGCACTTCAATTTTAAACCCAAATCGGCCCGCGCCACCACCACCCACAAACTGACCCAGATACTAATATTTTCTTAATCACCTGATTCTGGTCTGCTTCTTGCACTTATATGCTGAGGTGGAAGATAAGAGTTTCTGCCAAGCGGATTACAATTCACAAGGTATTGTAATACATACATATTTTGTTATCGCTCTAATAAGTTGATAATCTATTTTGATTAGATTGCACCAATTTAGTGCGTAACTATGCTAGATTATTAAACTATGACTTTGATTGCAGATACAACAGCACGTGTTTATGACAATTTGGCGACGGCAGTTTTGTTGTTTGATGATCAGCTAAAACTCACCTGTGTAAATGCCGCAGGTGAAAACCTGTTGCATGTTAGTAATCGTCAGATGACAGGTCAAAAGTCTTCTGAAATTCTGGCGGACTCACATATCTTTAATGAAGTCTTAAAGAGAACTAAAGAGACGCATATTCCATTTACTGAAAGAGGCATGGTGTTGCAACTTCCCTATAAAGAAGAAATCACAGTAGATTGTTGCGTGACGCCTGTTATTGAAGACGATGTGTGCGTTGAACTCATTGTTGAATTAACGGACTCCCATGCTTTCCAGCGTGTCATGCAGGATGAGAGTTTGCATGTATTACATGATGCTTCACGAGAAGCGGTGCGCGGGATGGCTCATGAAATCAGAAACCCATTAGGCGGGATTCGTGGCGCCGCACAGTTATTACAAGGAGAGTTGAAAGATAAAGATTTGATTGAGTACACAAGTATTATTATCCAGGAAGCAGATCGTCTGAGAAATTTTGTTGATCGCATGCTGGCGAGTGATCAAAAGCTTGATTGTGTCGCGTTAAATATCTACGAAGTGATTGAATATGTATGTAGTTTACTCAAAGTTGAGTTTGAAACATGTCCTGATTTTGTACGAGATTATGATCCAAGTCTACCAGCCATCATGGGTGACCGTGAACAACTG
The DNA here is from genome assembly GCA_047620145.1 of Gammaproteobacteria bacterium. GTDB lineage: Bacteria > Pseudomonadota > Gammaproteobacteria > Eutrophobiales > Eutrophobiaceae > SMWN01. The sequence continues at coordinate 62,492 of JBLHKO010000003.1, forward strand.
ATACAGGTATTTCTGAATGTCATGCGCAACGCGTTACAGGCGACAGAGTGCCGGGGTCAGATATGTTTGCAGACCCGTGTGATACGTCAATTCACAATTCGTCAAATCACACATCGTATGATTGTTAGGATTGACATCATAGATGACGGCCCAGGTATTCCAGCAGAAATAGAAAAAAATGTTTTTTACCCAATGATAACGGGTCGTGCTGATGGGACAGGGCTTGGTTTATCCATAGCTCAGTCATTGGTAAACCTGCATGGGGGCGTTATCAATCAGGAAAGAAAGGATGAGAAAACAATATTCAGTATTTATTTACCAATGAGCGAAGACTAATGGAGAATTCAAGAAATATCTGGATCGTCGATGATGACAAGTCAATTAGATGGGTGCTTGAAAAAGCCTTTACCAAGGCAGATTTTTCGCCGCGTTGCTTTGAAGACCCGACACAAGTATTAGCTGAACTTGAGAATGAACATCCTGATGTCATTATCTCCGATATCAGAATGCAGAAGATGGATGGAATTTCATTACTGGAAAAATTAAAGGAGCGTGTCCCTGACATTCCCGTCATTATCATGACTGCATACTCGGATCTCGATCGAGCAGTATCGGCTTTTCGTGAAGGTGCTTTTGAATATCTCTCTAAACCGTTTGATGTTGATGAAATTGTCGGCCTGGTGGAACGTGCGCTTAGAGAGAAACAGCAAGGATTAATTGAATCAGAAATCATGAGTGCCGGTGATGTCTCTGAGATTATAGGTTCTGCTCCGGCAATGCAGGAAGTATTCAGAGCGATAGCAAGATTATCCAGTTCCAAGTTATCTGTGTTAATCACGGGCGAATCAGGAACAGGAAAAGAACTGGTGGCCAAAGCACTGCATGTACATAGTCCGCGTGCAGAACAACCCTTCATTGCACTCAACACGGCAGCGATTCCACGGGAGTTACTTGAGTCCGAATTATTTGGACATGAAAAAGGAGCCTTCACCGGCGCGGCGGGTAGACGAACAGGTCGTTTTGAGCAGGCAGATACTGGCACCTTATTCCTGGATGAGATTGGTGACATGCCTGCGGATTTACAAACACGTTTATTACGTGTGCTGGCTGATGGAGAATTTTATCGCGTGGGTGGCCATACACCGATAAAAGTTGATGTAAGAATTATTGCAGCAACGCATCAGGACATTGAAGAACGTGTTAAAGAAGGTTCATTTCGTGAAGATTTGTTACATCGTTTGAATGTCATACGCGTTCATGTTCCGCCTTTAAGAGAAAGGCCTGAAGACATTGTGGAATTACTCAATCATTTCCTCAAGCTTGCGGCAGCAGAATTAAAAATCGAAACAAAAAAGCTTGTGTCTGAGACGGAAAAGTTTTTACTGAATGCTGAGTGGTCGGGGAATGTCAGACAATTAGAAAATTTTTGTCGCTGGGTCACGGTGATGGCGCCTGGTAGAGACATACATGTTGATGATCTACCACCAGAACTACGTGGAAGCACAGGGTCTGGAAACTCAGCTACGGACTGGGAAGCAGGTTTGTTTAGCTGGATTAATTCAAATCTTGAGAATGGAGAAACTAATATATTAGGTGAGGCCTTACCAAAGTTTGAACGGATTATGATCGAAGCAGCACTGCAAAAGACACAGGGGAAACGTCAGGAAGCTGCGAAATTATTGGGTTGGGGAAGAAACACATTGACGCGGAAGATAAACGAACTCAATCTGTAGACATCAGTAACTTCATTGTAGAGGTCAGTTCAATAGGTAAACAGGTTATTTATTTAGTTCTGTCCAGACAGAGGTTTCTTTCGATTCAATATTATCGTCAATAGTATTGCGATATTTAATCTGTAAGCCATTTAGGTAATTACGCAAAATCTGATCTTGACAGTTTCGGTAATGTTTATGACCTGGCTTCCGGAAAAATGCACTTAATTCGTGTTTGCTAATACGAAAATCAACCAGGCCTAGAACATCCAACACATCTTCAGCTTTTAGATTTAGCGCAATCTTTAATTTCATGAAAATAATATTGTTCGTTAAGCGCTTTTCTGGATCGGGTTGCGGCCCTTCTTTTTTACCTCGTTTATCGTTAATCAAACCATTCAGAAAAATGGCCAGTAGAGTGTCGTTACACTCTTGATACGCCGGATCATCATCTTTTTTCAACCATGCGCTGATCTGCTCTCGCGTTACCTGATGATTAGCCAAACCAAATACAGCAATCATTTTCGAATCATTAAAGTCGAAGGTATAGCGAAGTCGGCGCAAAATATCATTATTCGTCATTAATATGTCCTGATTTGAACGAGATTTTTCTATAATAATTTATTTTATTGTTCATAAATGAACTTAACAGTTTACTCTACGGAGGCTTCCGACTATATCTACTTTATGTCTAATAGCTATTAATTATTATTTTACAAGAGACTTTAGAATACCTTGATTGCTTTATACCTTGTACGCCATAATCCACATCCTTTTTCATTTGGTCTTTTCTCAACTGGCGACATTTTATGTGGTTTAAAAATCTTCGTATCTACCGACTCACCAAAGAAATTGATTTATCTACTGAAACGCTTGAAGCAGCTTTAGAAGGGCATAATTTTAGTCCTTGCGCCAATATGGATTTTTCCCGCTACGGTTGGGTGGCACCTTTAGGCAGGAATAGCGAGCTATATACGCACAGTAGTGGTGGTTACACCATGATTTGTGCGCGCAAGCAGGAGAAGATTCTACCCCCCGCAGCAGTGAATGAAATGGTTGAAGAGAAAGTCACCGATTTTGAAGCGGATCAGGCACGTAACATTTATCGTAAAGAACGGCGTAACATTAAAGATGACGTGATCCATAGCCTGTTACCCAGAGCGTTGACCCGATCTTTTCTTATCTATGCGTACTTTGACCTGAAAAATAATTTACTGATCATAAATGCAGCCAGTGCCAATAAAGCTGAAGAATTTCTGGATCACCTACGCGCAACATTAGGCACTTTACCGGTGGTACCGTTAACCTGCCTTGGTGATGCCGCTGATGTCATGACACGTTGGCTAAATCAGCAGGCACCGAAAGGATTTGATCTGAATAATGAGTGCGAATTACAAAGTGCTCGTGAAAGTAAAAATATTATACGCTGTAAAAATCAAGAGTTGGAAAGTGACGAAGTCATGAGTCATTTGAAAGCAGGAAAGCGAGTAACGCAGCTTGCTATTATCTGGCGAGAAAATATTGAATTTATTCTATGCGAAGATTTTGCAATTAAACGCTTACGTTTTCAGGATATTGTTCAGGAAGATGCACAAAGTGAATACGATGACGATGTGACCCAGTTCGATCAGGATTTTTCTGTGATGACATTGCAATTAAATGAATTTATTGAGGATCTACTCAAAGAGTTCGGCGGTATAGATGCATCAAAATAAATTATTTAAATGAAATTCACCCTGGTCTTGTAGCTTACAATTTATTGTCTACAAATTAATCAAAACGAAAATAATGTACAGAGTATCCATTCAAGTCTTTCATGAATAGGTTAAGCAAAAGTCTAATTACAAATGCTGGAATTTTTGCTTCCTCCCAAAGGATACCTAACTCGCCCGCGCGCTTAAACATAGGGACTCTCTCAACTAATTTATATTTGTTAAGAATAAAAACTTTCTCTGGATTATGAGGCCGGTCTGTAAACTTAGATCCAGTAGAAACAAGTTTAGAATGGACGCTTTGTGCAAACTTATTAAAGAAAATTTTGGTCATCAAATCGCAAAGAAGCACATGCTTGGGAAATATTTTCTGAATTTCCTTGAGCGTATTTTCAATAGATTCTAGATCCAAATACATAAAAACACCCTCAATAACGATAATCGTATGAAGACTGTTATCTATTTCCTCTAACTTCTCAGTCAGTGTTTCGTTGGCGAAATCTATTGAAATTCGCCTAAGTGTATTTTTACATTCTTCGACTGGAAGTTTTTCATTCTTGTAGTTTATTATCTGCGGCTCATCTAGCTCTATCCAATTACCGCCGGTTGTTCTGTAGGGTCGCGTATCAAACCCTGCGCCGATAGTGATGATATTTATGCTACTGTTATTTTTTAATTCAATAGATACATAATCATCAATAATTCGACACCTTGTTATATTCGAGATGTTAGGCATTTTTTCAGCTTTAAAAGGCTCATATATATTTCTTCCTCTTTCATCCATAAATCTTTCTGCATAAATATCGTTGCATACAGAACGCTTTCTTTTTGCATCCTCCATTCGTACACCACAGCAATAGAAGGCAGTATTGGAAATTGGATTCATATTTTTCTCCTAACGCAGACCATCTGACAGTTCATTATCGGAAACTTATTAATATTTCCGTGAGATTTATTATATCTCTTTTTAAAATTCAAAAATGGCCGCTGATCTCAAAAGTAACACCGTCTTCAGATCTACCAGTCGTTCCTCGCTGAGAGCTAAAGTAGAGTCTCGATCCATCCGGGGTAAAAGCAGGGCCGGTAATCTCTGAGCGGTCATGACCGATAAGCTGTAGTAAAGGTTTTGTTTCTCCAGACTTTGTAATGACAACGATATGCAAATCTCCACCATCTTCGGCGACAAGTAATTCTCCCAAGGCATTTGAGGTAATGTTATCGACACCGGTTAATACCGGGGTGATGTACAGTGCTGCGTTATAAATAATGCTGAGATGATTGTTCTTGATGTCATAGGCATAAACGCGATCGTCACCTTTCGTAGTGAAGAAGATATTGCCTTGATGGAACCAGATTCCTTCGCCACCATTAAAGTGAGCGCTTAGTTTGACTTGTTTGCGCGTCGGCTTATCTTTTGCCTGAGGATCAGGGATTAAATGCCAGCGTAGTTTTCCTTCATGGCCATTGATGATTTCAGCGACTTCAAGAATCCCATCATCCAGATCCGGGTAGCCAGAAGTGTCAGTTGTGTTTGATGTGTAACGATATAAACATCCCTTGGGTTTATCCTCAGTAAGATAAAGTTGCATGGTGTTGGTATCAACAGCAACGGCTTCGTGTGTGAAGCTGCCTAAAGCTGATCGTAGAATAGGGTCTTTCTCACCGTAAGGATCACATTCCCAGACCTGTCCTTTTTTAATTTCTTCACAGGATAACCAGGTTCCCCATGGGGTATGCCCGCCGGCACAATTACGGCTGGTGTTATTTAATATAGGGTAGGCATTAACAAGTTTTCCATCTTTATCGAAGCGCAGCGAACCCACGCCGCCTTTACCTTTATCGAGTTCATTATTAGAGACATAGATCCAGCCACCATTGTTCGTAGCAAATGTGGCCCCACCATCAGGTGCGGGATGCCAGTCATAGCCAAAATAGTTTTGTCCTGAACGGGCGACAATGCGCGATGAAAACCCTTTTGGTAAACGTACACCATTTTCATCAGGAGGGAGTAAATCACTAATAGTGCTCAATGATTGCAGTGAAGAGAGAGATGTTTCTGAATAAACAGACTTGGGGAATAACAGACTATTGCTGACAAACGCACCAAGCCCCATGAAACTGTATTGCAAAAATGATCGACGACGATGACTAAAACGCACTTCTTCAAATGCGCTTTTCCCGAGATTACGGCGTCGGTTTCGTGATTGAAACTTCATGTATCTCTATGCATTCTGGTTTTCCATGAGCGTCTCCTTGCACTAACGAGAAATTCACTTTTGTAGGGGCTCCTTAAAAGGAAAGTCTAAACTAGTTGCAAAAAATCATTTGGTCGTCATTCTGGTGCATACCAGAATCCAGTCAGAACAGTTGTCTACTTGATACTGGCCTACGCCAGTATGACGGATAGAGAGTCTTTATCTGAGTCTCCCTGATATTTATCTTCTATGTTGGATTATTTCTGCAACCATTCTGCAGCTTGTTTCGCGTAATAGGTCAATATGGCGTCTGCTCCTGCACGTTTGCAGGCGACTAACGTTTCCATCACGGTTGCACGCTCATCAAGCCAACCATTTATCGAAGCGGCCTTGAGCATCGCATATTCACCACTAACCTGATAAACAAAAGTAGGCATCTGGAAAGTGTCCTTGACGCGACTAACGATGTCGAGATAGGGCAAGCCTGGTTTTACCATGACGATATCTGCACCTTCATTCACATCAAGATCAACTTCACGTAATGCCTCATTGCTGTTTGCAGGATCCATCTGGTAGGTTTTTTTATCGCCGCCGCCAAGATTAGCTGATGAGCCGACGGCCTCTCTGAAAGGTCCGTAAAAAGCAGAAGCATATTTTGCAGAGTAAGCAAGAATACGTGTATTGGTGTGGCCTGATTTTTCCAATGCAGCACGAATCGCAGCAACACGTCCATCCATCATGTCAGAGGGCGCAACAATATCCGCACCGGCATCTGCATGTGATACTGCCTGCTTTACCAATGCTTCAACAGTGTCATCATTCATGACATAACCTTGATCATCGATTAGGCCATCCTGTCCATGGGTGGTAAAAGGATCCAATGCAACATCAGTTATCACGCCAAGTTCGGGAAATTTTTCTTTCAGCGCTTTAACGGCTGTTTGTGCCAGGCCATCAGGGTTCCATGCCTCTGCTGCATCTTCAGATTTTTTCTCAGCGGCGATGACAGGAAACAGTGCAATCGCGGGGATTCCCAATTTTACCAATTCATCTGCTTCTTTTAATAATTCATCAATGCTTACGCGCTCAATCCCCGGCATGGATTCAATCGATTCACGTGTAGCTTTTCCTTCGATGATGAACATGGGGTATATCAGATCATCAACATGCAAGTGATTTTCCCGCATTAATCGGCGTGTAGATTCATCACGACGCATGCGACGTGGCCGAGTGCCCGGATATGATCCTGTAGAAGTTGAGGTGTTCTTATATCCCACTATACATTTCCTATTACTTGGCCTTTTACTGGCCTATTAAAGAGCCTTTCTAAATGACCTGGCTGGATTACTGAGGTTTGATTTTATCCTATTGCTAGTTGTGTATATAGTATGACATACGCGTTTGAACCTGAGAGCAACGCTATGGTCAACTAACTGCACTGGTTTATGTCTTTTTATAATTTAGTTAGGATGGGGCGTGGAACAATTATTACAAAATAATGAAGCACTGTTTCGTCTAGGTGCGTTTGCGGCGGTTCTGTTACTGATGTTTCTGTGGGAAGCATCCAACCCGAGAAGAATTCCCTCACTGGGCTGGAACAGACGTCTGAATAACCTGGCTTTAGTGAGTCTCGATGTCATCCTGGTGCGTTATCTGGTGCCTATTGGCACAGTGACCGTGGCCGAAATAGCATTGTCACGTGGTTGGGGATTATTCAATATTGTCGATGTAGGTTTATGGCCAGCTTTTGTCTTGTCCATTTTACTCATGGATCTGGTGATTTATGGTCAGCATGTCATCACGCATTACGTTCCATTGTTATGGCGTATCCACAGAGTGCATCACACTGATCTGGACTTTGATGTGACAACGGCCTTACGTTTCCATCCTTTCGAAATTATCCTGTCTATGTTCCTGAAGTTTTTCTTTATTGTCTTGTTCGGTGCACCGGTTGTCGCGGTCATTGTGTTTGAGATTATTTTAAATATATCGTCCATGTTTAATCATAGTAATATACAGATCCCGGTGAGCATCGATCACTGGCTGCGTTGGTTTATCGTCACCCCGGATATGCATCGCGTGCATCATTCGGTAGATAAAATAGAGACGAATAGCAATTATGGATTTAATATCCCGTGGTGGGATCGCATTTTTCGTACTTACCGGCCACAGCCATCAGAAGGGCATACTAAAATGAAAATAGGCCTGAATGAATTTCAGGGCGATAAGGTGGTTTTTTTGAATTGGCTATTGGTACAGCCATTTGTTTGTGTAAAGAAGCTTGCCAACACAGCAGCAATCTCGAAAGAGAATTAAATAAAATTATCAAGATTATAAAGATGAGGTTCGTATCATGAGTGTAGAGTCAGTCGTACTAGAACGATATTCAGAAGGTGCCAATGAGCGACAGGAAAGTTTATGTTGCCCGGTTGACTATGACGCCTCCTTGTTAAAGTTATTACCTCAAGAAATCATAGATAAAGATTATGGTTGTGGCGACCCTTCACGCTATGTACAGGAAGGCGATATCGTTCTGGATCTGGGTAGTGGCAGCGGTAAAATATGTTACATGGCAGCGCAGCTAGTCGGTGACAAAGGCAAGGTCATCGGCGTTGATATGAATGACGATATGTTGGGATTGGCGCGTAAATATCAGGCTGAGATGGCAAGCAAACTGGGTGGTGATCGTGTTGAGTTTCGCAAAGGGCATATACAGGATTTAGCTTTAGATCTAACAGCGATGGATGCATGGCTGGCAGAAAACCCGGTCACTGATGTTGAAGGCGCACATCAACTGGAAGTCTGGCAAACAGCGCAACGCAATGAAAAACCTTTAATTGCAGATAATTCGGTTGATTTGATTATTTCAAACTGCGTTTTGAATCTAGTGGGTGATCAACAAAAACAACAACTGGTGGATGAGATTTTTCGTGTCCTCAAGCCGAGTGGCCGTATTGCTATTTCAGATATCGTTAGTGATGAACCGATCCCCGAACATTTAAAAGCTGATGATGATTTATGGAGTGGTTGTATTTCAGGGGCTTTTGAAGAAGAAGAAATGTTAAATGCTTTTCATGATGTTGGTTTTCTATCAGTGAGTCTGGATAAATGGGATGCACAACCCTGGCAGGTAGTGGAAGGCATAGAATTCAGGTCAGTGACGGTCACGGCAGTTAAAGGCAGTGGTGATGAATGTCTGGATAAAGGTCATGCCGTTATCTACAAAGGCCCATTCAAAACGGTTTTTGATGACGAAGGACATGAATACCACCGTGGCGCAAGAATGGCCGTGTGTGAACGGACGTTTCGTTATTTAACTGAAGGCCCACAACAAAGCGATTTTATTGGTATTGCGCCTGCCGAAGAACAAAAAGCGGTGACATGGTGTGCTCCATCAGGAACCAGACGGCCAGCAAGCGAAAGCAAAGGCGGAATGCATAAACAAGGCAACGAAACAAGCA
>JBLHKO010000004.1:0-58306 GCA_047620145.1 Gammaproteobacteria bacterium
CACTCCACTCAAACATCCGATACCTTTTGATTCAATGTCCTCAGAGTCAACATAAGTAATATTAATATTTTGATGGGTATGAATGCCCGCATGAGTGAGCGCTTCCGAGAGTGATTTGTATGAATCAGCAAGATCAATATATTTTCCTACCATGGCAATATTTACTTCACCCTGAGGAGAAGCCATCGCCTCTACAACTGCATCCCACTCACTAAGATCCGCAGGAGGAACATTAAGATGTAATTTTTTCGCCACGATCTCGTCTAGTCCCTGTTCATGCAAACTTCTTGGAATCTTGTAGATGTTATCGACATCCACGCCCGAGATAATCGCGGACTCCTCAACATTGGTAAAGAGTGCAACTTTTTTACGTTCATTGTCCGGTAATGGATGCAATTCTGTACGACATAACAGCACATCTGGTTGAATACCAATGGAACGTAATTCTTTGACTGAATGTTGTGTGGGTTTGGTCTTGGTCTCGCCGACGGCTGCAATATAGGGCACCAATGTGAGATGCATAAACAAAGTATTTTCTGTCCCTAATTCAATGCGCAACTGACGAATGGCTTCCAAAAAGGGTTGCGACTCAATATCACCGACTGTACCGCCAATCTCAACCATGGCAATCTGGGCATCACCCGCCCCGGCTAGAATGCACTTCTTAATCTCATCAGTAATATGCGGGATAACTTGAACCGTACCACCGAGATAATCACCTCGACGTTCCCGCTGAATGACATTCAGATAGATTCGACCCGTTGTGTAATTATTGCGCTTGCCCATGGTGGTGCGCACAAAACGTTCGTAATGACCCAGATCGAGATCGGTCTCCGCACCATCTTCTGTGACATACACCTCACCATGTTGAAATGGACTCATGGTGCCTGGATCAACATTGATGTACGGATCCAACTTGAGTAATGTAACTTTCAAACCGCGGGCTTCAAGAATTGCCCCCAGTGATGCAGAAGCGATGCCCTTCCCCAAAGAAGAGACTACGCCGCCAGTAACAAAAATGAACTTGGTCATTCTGCTGGCGTGACTATTAACGGGCATGTCATATTATTTAATACCATCATTAAAATTAGCCAGTATTACAAATAGATAGGGGGTGGAGTGCTTATCGATTCGCTTGGAGTGCTTTGAATCGTTGTTATGTTCGATAAGGCCTGTTTTTTGTTCCATATTTCGCGGACGATGCTACCAGATATGAGTATTATTCTCCATCTAGAAGCGAGTAATTTAGGTGATTATTCAGAACTATTTCGAAACCGCATCTTGGGCACAACCTGTTTTTAGACATCAATCATGTAGAATGCCCTGCTTTTTGTGCCTGGCATATTGTGCCTAGCTTTTTGTGTTTGGCTTTTTGTGTTTGGCTTTTTGAACCTGCTATCTTAAAAATGACTTTAAACGAATCAACTAATCTACCTCGTGCTGCTTTCGCGGTAACCCTTTCGGCACTGATGTTCGCATCAATGGGTGTCGCCGTGCGCTACGCTTCTGATTCACTTCCAAGTGAGATATTAGTATTTCTAAGAAACATTTTTGGACTTTTATTCCTCTTGCCCTGGCTCTATCAAAGAGGATTCATCAGCCTTAAAACAAATCGTCTGTCAGCGCATATCGCTCGATCCGTGACTGGCTTGGCAGCGATGTACTGTTTCTATTATGCCATTGCTCACTTACCACTGGCAGAAGCCGTATTACTCAACTTCAGTTCACCTATTTTCACCGCGATTATTGCCATGATTTGGCTAGGCGAAAAGGCCACACGAAAAATTATGTTGGCTATTATTATCGGCTTTTCAGGTATATGTCTGATCTTAAAGCCAGGCTTAGGAATTTTGTCAGCTGCTGCTTTGGTCGGTTTAATTTCTGCTGTATTTGCGGCGATAGCAATGGTGACAATTCGAAATTTGTCAAAAACAGAGCCCACTTATCGTATTGTTTTTTACTTCAGCGTAACTGCAACACTTATTTCTGCCATCCCCATGTTCTGGTTTTGGCAAACACCCGATTTGAAGCCATTAGTGGCAATGGTTTTTGCCGGGTTGTCAGCAACACTCGGTCAACTCTTCTTGACGCATGGTTACAGTCTCGCGCCCGCTGCAAGAGTTAGTCCCTATAGCTACAACACAATTCTCTTCGCTGCAGTTTATGGCTGGATATTCTGGTCTGAAACGCCCGATATGCTCACGCTGTTCGGCGCAGTACTTATCGTCTGCGCAGGAATCATATCCCTACTAAGTAGGCCAACACGAAGTCTCACTGAGCCTGACTAGATTTGTCTCAAGCCCTTAATAATCTCAGGCTCGATAACGATACGCCTCCTCGAGCATCTGACGCGTGACGATGCCGAAAACCTTGTCTGCAGAAAGGCCGAGAGGTTTGATCACATAAAGCGCTTCGGCATCAGACTCATCGAGAGTTTTAAGCGCTTGTTGTAAGGTTGCCTGACTTGAGATAGGTGCCAATTCTATTCTTTTTGATGGCAACTCCAGTAAATCTATTTCTTGATCGAGATATTCTGTTGACGTGGATTCTCCTAGTCTGAATTCTTGTGACTTGGATTCTTGTGGCCTAGATTCTTGTAACCTGGAATCGTCTGCATTGATTACTTCTAAATGGTGAGCTAAATCAACAGCTGGCATCAGAAGCTTACCTTCCTCCCGGTTAATAATAAGCCAGGTAGGAAGTTCTGACATAACGCCTTTGCTTTGCTGTTGGGTAAGTAACGGCTGCACGATGGCAAACTTATTATTCATCACTGATGTGACCGCCAGACGACGCAAGGACTGGGCAATAGGATCCGCACGATAATCAAGACCAATCCCTCGCATTTGTGAGATATAAACAGAGTCATAAGCAAACAATTCTCTGGTTGCTAGATTGGCACTGACAATCGCCACCATCCCCGGCAAAATAATATTTTGATTCGCAGTTAACTCAAGCAAGGCTACCAATGCAGCCAGTGGTGCTTGCAACGTCGCACCCATCATCGCGCCCATACCTAGCATAGCGTACAGCCCAGGCTGTGAGATATTCCCAGGCAACAATGCAAACAAAAGCCCGAATAAACTACCGGCTACTGCACCAATAAATAGAGTCGGACCAATCAACCCGGCAGGCAAGCCCATGCCAATGCTGATGACGGTTGCGATAAACTTCATCAGCAACACTAGTAGTAAAATCTGTATGGCTAATTCACCTAACAGGACATTGTTAACCGTATCGTAACCAATACCCATGACCTCTGGAGCAAGTAATGAACAAATTCCGACAGCTCTAAACCTGCAAGCGGAAACTTCAACCATACCGGCATAGTTTTTACCCTGATGCTTAACCATTTCAATGCCGTAATAAACATGGCGGCAATAACACCAATAACAATACCCATAATGACAATCAGCGGTAATTCCCAGTAAGAATAGAGTTCCAGTGCTGGCACACTAAAGGCGGGAGATTTTCCAAACACAATCCAATTGACAACGGTGGCACTAACCGCTGCCAGAATGACCGGTGTAAATCCGGCAATGGTGTATTCCATCAAGATGACTTCCATAGAAAAAATCACACCGGCCAACGGCGTATTAAATGATGCCGCAATGGCCGCAGCTGCACCACACGCAACAAGCACACGAATACTATTGTTCGGCATGCGCAATTTCTGACCCAATAAACTCGCTGTCGCAGCACCAAGATGGACACTAGGTCCCTCTCTGCCTACAGAATGTCCTGAGATAATGGAGATCGCGCCACCGAAGAATTGCAACAACATGTTTTTAACTGGAAGATGACCTTCATGATATGCCAGTCGATCTAGAACATGGATAATACCGACTCTTGGTACAGTTGCTGAGGCAAAATAAAATAATAGTCCAAGCACAAGTCCGCCGACAGTACTCAGAAGTATGCGTACCTGCCAACTCAATGACTCGAAGTCATCTGGAGTACCTGCGGGGAGGATTCCAGATTGCGCCATTTCAATCAGTAACCTAAACATGATGATAACCACACCAACCAATAGACCACTGATCAGCCCGAGCATGGCTAATAGAAACATTCCCCTGCTGCTTGCAAGCAACAGTCGTAATCGCTCCAAGCTGTCAGAAAATCGATTAGGCTGCGTAGTCAATTAGGGTGTGTTCCATAAAAGATTATTAGAGAATTTCTTCATAAAACGTTAGAATGTCAAGCTCGTAGGCGACATCTATCACCTATAATTATTAAAAAACCATCATAATGTTTTTATAAATTATTATCCTTTATAAAAATTTCAACCGGTAACTATCTGAAGGAGAGCCGGCATGTCAGATATAGAAATCGCACAAAAAGCGAACATGAAACGTATTGTTGATTTAGCCAAAGACCAATATGACATCGAAAGTGAACATTTAGAGCCCTATGGTCATTACAAGGCAAAATTATCGCTGAATTATATTGAAAGCCTGAAAGATAGAGAGGATGGCAAGCTCATTCTGGTCACTGCTGTCAGTCCAACACCAGCAGGTGAAGGTAAGACTACTACTACAGTGGGTCTGGGCGATGCATTAAATCGTATCGGTAAAAAAGCCATCATGTGCCTTCGCGAACCTTCACTTGGACCCTGCTTTGGTATGAAAGGTGGTGCAGCGGGCGGTGGTTATTCTCAGGTAGTGCCTATGGAAGATATCAATCTTCATTTTACTGGAGATTTTCATGCCATTGGTGTTGCTCATGCCTTGTTAGCGGCAATGGTCGATAACCACATCCACCATGGCAATGAACTTGGCATTGACCCACGTCGCATCCAGTGGAAACGTGTCGTTGATATGAATGATCGCGCCCTTCGTAAAATTACCATTGGGCAAGGCGGTCCCGCCAATGGTTACCTGCGCGAAGATGGATTTGATATTGTTGTGGCTTCGGAAATCATGGCGATTCTTTGTCTGGCAACCAATCGTGCGGATCTGAAAGAACGCCTTGGCAGAATCCTCATAGGTTATAAAAGTGATAATAAAACAGCCATATTTGCAAGAGACCTAAATGCGCAAGGCGCCATGGCAGCATTATTAAAAGATGCCATTAATCCAAATCTTGTGCAAACCCTGGAGAATAATATCGCCATTATTCATGGCGGCCCTTTTGCCAACATCGCCCATGGTTGTAATACCGTCACAGCAACCAAGACCGGTTTAAAACTCGCTGACTACGTCGTAACGGAAGGTGGTTTTGGTGCTGATTTAGGTGCTGAAAAATTTATTAATATCAAATCACGCATGGCTGGTCTTCATCCAGCAGCGGTTGTTCTGGTTGCGACAATTCGCGCAATGAAATATCACGGTGGTGTCGCTAAAGATCAACTGAATAATGAAAATCTCGACGCACTGGATAAAGGCATGGTTAATATGGAGCGCCATATTTCAAACATTACTGAAGTCTACGGCCTGCCTTGCGTTGTTTGTCTGAATCACTTCACCTTAGACACAGAGGCAGAAGTCGATATGTTAATGAAACGCTGTGAGTCTCTGGGAGTTAAAGCGGTGGTTTCCAAACATTGGGCAGATGGTGGTGCAGGTGCCGAGGAACTAGCCAAAGTAGTTGCCGATGTCGTCGATAATAATCCAGGAACACATAAGTTAGCTTATGAAGACAGCGATTCTTTATGGGATAAAATCGAAAAGATTTCGACCAAGGTCTACGGTGCAGCTAGTATTTCGGCCGATGCAAAAGTCAAAAAACAACTTGCCGACTGGAATGAAGAGTACGGCTCGTACCCTATTTGCATGGCTAAAACACAGATGTCATTCTCAACCGATCCAACAGCCATTGGTGCGCCTACCGGACATAACGTCCATATCAGTGAAGTACGTTTGGCCAACGGCGCCGGTTTTATCGTTGCCATTGCTGGCAATATGATGACCATGCCTGGCTTACCCAAAGTCCCAGCAGCAGAACGTATCGATATTGATGATGATGGAAATATCTCAGGCCTGTTTTAAAAGGTAAGGGTTATCTGATTCAGAACTAATACGAGAGAGGTCTAATACGATGCCACCCGACTTAGATACACAAAAGTGGATGTACCAGAATATGGTCAAAAGCCGCTATTTCGAAGAGTGCGTCGAACGCGCCTACCTTGAAGGTAAGCAACCTGTATTTAATATGGCCAATGGTCCTATCCCCGGAGAAATGCATCTTTCCAATGGACAGGAACCTTGTGCTGTTGGTGTTTGCGCCCATCTAAATTCCGATGATGCTGTATTCGCAACCCATCGTCCTCACCATATTGCAATTGCAAAAGGCGTCGACCTTAAAGCCATGACTGCTGAGATCTTTGGCAAGAAGTCGGGGTTTTCCGGTGGCCGTGGTGGACACATGCATCTATTTGATACCAACGTTAACTTTGCCTGTAGCGGCATTGTTGCTGAAGGTATGGGTCCCGCAGTCGGTGTAGCCCTTGCTAGAAAGATGCGCAACGAACCTGGTGTTGCTGTCGCCTTTATAGGCGAAGGTGCGGCGAATCAAGGTGCATTTCATGAGGCGATGAACCTTGCTGCCGTTTGGGAACTGCCGTTTATTTGTATCATCGAGGACAATGCCTGGGGTATTTCAGTTGCTAAAACTGATGCAACAGCGGTTCCTAGAAACGATGTTCGAGCCGCAGCTTATGGCATCCCCGGAGAATATATCGAAGGTAATGATCCCTTAGCTATCTATGATGCCGCAGAACGCGCAATCTCCAGAGCGCGTGCGGGAGATGGACCCAGCCTGATAGAAATTGAGACCTATCGTCTCGCCGGACACTTTATGGGCGACGCCGAAGCCTATCGTCCAGAAGGAGAAAAAGATGCGCTTTTCGCCAAGGACCCAATCCCTTTATTTCGAGAACATTTGTTGAAGAGCAGTGATCTAGACGAGGCTGCATTGAAAACAATTGAAGAATCTATGCAAAGCGATGTTGATGAAGCATTTGAGTTTGCCAGATCAGCGCCTGAACCAAAACCTGAAGAAGCATTAGAAAAAGTCTATGCATAGGAGAGAATAATGGCTGCAGCTAAACGTAAATTAACCACAGCAAAAGCAATCAGCGAAGCTATCTCTCAGGAAATGGATGCTGATGAAAATGTATTCGTCATGGGCGAGGATATTGCCAAACTCGGCGGCGTCTTTGGCACAACTACTGGTTTGCTAGATAAATTTGGATCTGAACGAGTTCGCGATACGCCTATCTCAGAAACCGCATTTATCGGTGCCGCTGTCGGTGCCGCTGCTGCAGGTATGCGACCTATTGTCGAACTTATGTTTGTGGACTTTTTCGGTGTTTGTATGGATGCAATCTATAATCTAGCTGCAAAGAATTGTTATTTTTCAGGTGGTACGCAACCTATTCCTATGGTGTTGATGACATCGGTGGGTGGTGGTTACGGTGATGCTGGGCAACACAGTCAATGTCTATATGCTACCTTTGCGCATTTACCAGGGATGAAAGTCGTGGTTCCTTCTAATGCTTACGATGCCAAGGGGCTGATGCATACGGCTGTCGCTGATGATAATCCCGTAATCTTTATGTTACACAAAAACTTACAGGGCATGGGTTGGTTAGGGACAGTAAAAAGTTCCATCGTTGATGTCCCTAAGGAAGTTTATGGTGTCCCATTTGGTAAAGCAGCCATCGTACGCGAAGGTAAAGATATTACATTAGTTGGACTCGGCGTAACGGTACACATGGCGCTTGACGCCGCAGAGCAATTAGAAAAAGAAGGGATTAATGCAGAAGTCATCGACTTGCGGAGTCTGGTACCACTGGATCGTGAAACAATAATCGAATCAGTTTCTAAAACAGGTCGACTACTGGTGATCGATGATGACTACATCAGCTATGGGGTTACCGGCGAAATTATTTCATCAGTCGCAGAACGAGATAGTAGTGTATTCAAAACATCACCGCGGCGCATTGCATATCCGGACATTCCGATCCCCTTTACCAGACCGATGGAACAATTTGCCTTACCTAATAAAGACAAAATATTTAATACTGTCAAAGAAATAATGATAGCCAAATAAATAATGGATATCACCATTACAAACGACATTGTTGAAGATGGCGCAGATGCGATCATTTCCATCTGGTATTTTGAAGATGGCGATGAAGTAGAAAAAGATGCAGTACTGGCAGATATCATGGTTGAAAAAGCTGCTTTGGAACTTGTTGCGCCATGCTCAGGCATCCTGACGATCAAGATGGAATGTGAAATAGTACTCAAGGAAGGTGATGTTGTTGCCACGATTGAATAGTGGCGTAGTTCTAAAAAGAATTAATTGTCTGCCCTGTCTCGAATATCAGTCTGCTGACTTTCTGCATCTGCTCTAAAAATTAATCATGTAACAGTGTCAAATCAGGCAACGAGTCTGCCTGTTAATTCTTTATTGTTTTAAAAAATCCTAAACTATATATCCGTAGCGTGCATTATCTCGCAGCTCAGCCGTGTTTGTGAATTTTTGTTTTAGTTGAGCAATACCATCATTTTCCACGGCTTCTTGTGCCACTTTCGTGTCAAGATTATAGAGCTTCGCAGAATTCAATCCAAATATTTTATTTTTCACTGCACCATCAGCCGGTCCAAGTGGTGCAAACCCATGCTTCTTTTGCATGTCTTCAGGAATTTCCAATCGACGCAAGGCCTCAATTTGCCATTGTGGTGATCCGTACCAAACTGAGTCTGTTCCCCAAACCACATGATCAACGCCTAATCCTTTTATAAGCGTACCCAGTAAGGCGGCAGCAAAACGTGGGTTAGCTGTTGCAGAATTGGCAAAGCAAGTCCCCAAATCTGCATACACATTACTCACACCATATTCTTCAGGGATGCGAGCTAAATCACTGGCCCATTTAATTTCACCTGTCGCTTCAAATTCTGCTAAAGCTTGATCGGGTAATTCAAAGGCGGGGCGTAGACAAGCGTGATAAATAATAAAATTCATCTGCGGCCAATCTTTTGCAGCCTTACCGATATCCCAAGCCGAGGCGTATTGCCAAACATTCGGCCAGCTTTTTTCATAGTCCGCAGGCAACAATCCTTTATGTATCGCGATATTCCTAATACCCGCTTTAACAGCCTTTTCATAAAAAGGATACATCAACTTTTCATCATCCAATCGCCATGGATACTGCGTCGTTGCAGTTAATGGATCACCGATGGTATAGGCCTTCCAGGAATCAGTATGTCCAGTCTCAATGACTTCATTAACCTTGTCCAGCCATCCATCTTGCTTTGGAGTAATCACAAAATGGCCATACATGCGTCGGCTGCCGGCAAGTTTATTGATAGTCTCTACCGCACCCCGAATTTGATCATTAGCAAGAAACCACCAACTTGGATCATCAAAAGGTGCACCACTCAATAACGCAATTTTTGTATCACTATTCAAAAAGACTTGTTGGATATAATTTTGGAATTTTAAATCGCTGAGTGATAGCTGATCCTTTGTCAGCCCGGCTTCCCAATGATCGGCTGCGAAACGAGGAATATTTAACAATCCATCATGTTTGAATTCATCGTGAACAAAATGAGTTTGATCGTCAAAGATAAATTGGTTTTGTAGCGAATTAGCACGTGCCATCGCACGTTCTGGCTCTGCAGCTTCGGCTTGGTTGACCATAAACAGTGGTCCAAAGACATCGTTCATTGCTAAAAATGCTGCAGCCATCCCCGAGGCACTCGTCAAAAACTGTCTGCGACTGAGTCCTTGTTTCTTTCCTAATTCATCCGCCAGCTGTTTTATCCGATTTTCAACGTTCTTTTGTTGTTCCGTTTGTTTCGTTGGCGTAAATTCGCCATTGGAAATGATTTGAGTAGGTACAGGAGAACTAAAGGCATCTGTTTGTGCAGACTTAAATTGTTTTAATTCCTCATCACTAAATAGTTGTGTCATATAAAATACCTGCTATGGGATATATAAATTAAAACTGCAGTGGATAAGTATCAACAGGAAAGTCATTGTATATCTGTATCACCATTTATTTATTATAGACATAAAAACCACGGCCTGTCTTACGCCCTAGCCATCCTGCTTCGACATACTTAACTAACAAAGGACAAGGACGATATTTACTTTCCCCTAATCCTTCATGCAATACATTCATGATCGACAAACATGTGTCCAATCCTATTAAATCAGCCAAGGCCAAAGGTCCCATAGGTTGATTAGTTCCCAATTTCATGGCTTGGTCAATATCTTCAGCACTGGCAATACCGTCGCTGAGCGTAAAAACGGCTTCATTGATCATGGGTAAAAGAATGCGATTCACCACAAATCCCGGGTGATCATTGGCTTCAATAAAAACTTTACCTAATTTTTCTGAGAAAATTCTTATTTTTTTAAATGTGTCATCTGAAGTCTGAAGACCACGAATTCCTTCTACCAGGGTCATCAGTGGCACTGGATTCATGAAGTGCATGCCGCACACTTGAGTTGGCCGTTTTGTCGCACCGGCAATTTTTGTGATTGATATCGATGACGTATTTGAGCAGAGTAAGGCATCTGGTTTACAGATTTCATCAAGATCCCTGATAATTTTTAGTTTTAATTCCAATTCTTCAGTCACCGCTTCAATGACACAATCACAATCACTTAAATCATGCATTTGAGTTGTGGTTTTGATATTTTTTATGAGCGAAGATTTATCATCACCATTCATCTTTTCTTTTTCTATGAGACGATCACAATTTTTAGCAATGGTTTGCATGGCTAAATCCAAAGCATGCTGATTAAGGTCAGTCATGACTACGTGATAACCATTTTGAGCAGTAATTTGCGCAATGCCATTACCCATTTGTCCTGCGCCGACGATACCAATACTTTTCATACTTCCTCCAATATAATGTAACTTCTACAAACCAGCTTCCTGGTGAAACTTATCCACTGCAGTTTTCAATAATCTGTATCCTTCAACCAGTCGCACAGAAGGTCGACCCAAATACGCTTCCGAAATCGGAACAATTCGTTTATTTCGAACAGCTGATACCGAACTCAAAATTGGGTTATCACTAATCACAGATGAGCGATACTTTTCCTCTTTAACCCCACACCAAGAAATAACAATGATGTCAGGGTTTAAATCTGCGAATTGTTCGAGTTCTAGAGGACAACTGATTTCGTCAAACGCTTCTAAAGCATTTCGACCACCGGCCAATTCAATAATATCATGAACCCAACTTTTCCTTGCAGCAATAATGGGTGGCTTTGGCCACCATTGCACCGCGATAGAAGGAATTTGCACACCATTATGTTCAACAGGTTTAAGTTGCTGTCTCATTTCGTCAATCAGTTGAGTCCCGCGACTGGCAACGCCTAACTGTTGCGCAATATTTTCAATATCATTGTAAACAGCTTCTAACGATTCTGGTGCTGATGCCCAATAAGGTAATCCTGCATTTTTCAGAGCATCAATTACCTTTTCATGACCCGGAACAGTTAATGAGGCCAAAACAAGATCTGGTTGCAGACTGGAAATTACTTCTGCATCGACTTGAAGATCAGGCCCAACTCTAGGCAAGCAAGAAACAACATCTATTGGAAAATCAGAATGGTTATCAACACCCACCAAATATCGTTCACAACCAAGCGCACAGACAATTTCTGTATTAGAACAAGTAGTCGAAACAATCCTCATCACTATCGAAGACTACATGTTCCTGCGATATTGACCACCAACCTCAAAGAATGCATCAGTGATCTGTCCAAGAGAGCAATGTTCAACGGCATCCATTAATACTGCAAAAATATTTTCGTTATTTTGTGCAGCTTTTTTTAATTTCTCCATTTGAATTTCACTTTGATCTTTATGTCGCAAATGAAAATCATTGAGTCGACTCAATTGACTCTGTTTCTCTTCTTCTGTTGAACGGGCTAGTTCAATATTATTTGTATTTTCATCAACATGTGGATTCTCGAATGTATTCACTCCGATAATGGGGAGTTCGCCATTATGTTTAAGCATTTCATAATGTAACGATTCATCTTGAATTTTACCGCGCTGATATCCCGTTTCCATCGAACCCAACACGCCACCACGCTCAGACATTCGATCAAATTCTTTTAACACAGCTTCTTCAACCAGATTCGTTAACTCTTCAACAATAAATGAACCTTGAAGTGAATTCTCGTTTTTGGATAGACCATATTCTTTGTTAATGATCAACTGTATCGCCATTGCCCGACGCACCGATCCCTCTGTTGGAGTTGTAATCGCCTCATCATAGGCATTTGTGTGCAGGCTATTGCAGTTGTCATTAATCGCAATCAACGCCTGTAATGTTGTGCGTATATCGTTGAAGTCAATCTCTTGAGCATGTAACGAACGGCCCGATGTCTGAATATGATATTTCAGTTTTTGACTACGTTCATTTGCGCCGTATTTATTTCGCATCGTAGTGGACCATATTCGACGGGCAACGCGTCCCATGACAGTATATTCAGGATCCATTCCGTTAGAGAAAAAGAACGAAAGATTACCTGCAAAATCATCAATATCCATTCCGCGCGATAGATAGGTTTCAACATAAGTGAAACCATTGGCAAGCGTGAAAGCCAACTGAGAAATAGGATTCGCACCTGCTTCAGCAATGTGATAACCGGATATAGAAACCGAATAAAAATTCCTGACTTTCTTATCTACAAAATACTGCTGGATATCTCCCATCATCTTGAGACTAAATTCAGTAGAAAAAATACAGGTGTTCTGTCCCTGATCTTCCTTGAGAATATCGGCCTGGACTGTTCCTCGAACATTCTCCAATGACCAGTCCTTAATTTTTAATTTTTCATCATCAGTAGGCTGCCTGCTATTTTCATTCTCAAATTTTGCGTATTGTTGATCAATTGCTGCGACCAGGAAGAAGGCCAGAATTGTAGGAGCTGGGCCATTGATGGTAAGAGAAACTGAAGTTGATGGTGTACATAGATCAAAACCATCAAACAGTACTTTCATATCATCAAGCGTTGCAATCGACACCCCTGAATTTCCAACTTTTCCATAGATGTCAGGCCGCACACCGGGGTCATTCCCGTAGAGTGTCACTGAATCAAATGCTGTCGAAAGACGTGTTGCATCGGAATTTTTAGAGAGATACTTAAAACGACGATTGGTACGAAATGGATCACCTTCACCAGCAAACATACGCGCCGGATCTTCACCTTCTCGTTTAAAAGCAAAAACCCCCGCGGTAAACGGAAAATTGCCTGGTAAATTTTCTTCAAGGAGAAAGCGTAAAATTTCTCCTTCATCTTTATAAAGTGGTAATGATACCTTTGGGATTCTTGTACCGGAAAGTGACCGACTGCTTATCTTTGTGCGATGTTCTTTGCCGCGAACATTGACAACATATTCATCTGCAGAATAATCTTTTTTGATCTGCGGCCACATCTCAAGTAATTTTCGACACTTCGGATCCAGATTATCTTCCCGCTTCTCGATTAAAGCATGCAACACTTGGCTTTTTTCGCCTGCATCTTCGAGCATTTTTTTAGATTCTATTAACTGCTGTCGCTGACGTGCGATCTCAACTTGTTCTGCTGACGATTTGTGATAGTTGCGCACAGTTTCAGCAATCTCAGCCAGATAACGTTGACGTTCAGGCGCAACAATCACCGTTCGGCTAGAAGAACATTTAGACTTTACCGGCGCAAAGAATTCACCTTTCCAATTATTCAATCCTTTATCTTTAAGCACATTGAGCAAGCCGTGATATAAGGAAGTCACGCCATCATCATTGAATTTGGATGCAATTGTTCCGTAGACCGGTAACGCCTCCGTAGCAGTGGTAAACAATTCACAATTTCGCTGATATTGTTTACGAACATCACGCAACGCATCTTCACCACCTTTACGATCATATTTATTGATCACAACCAGATCCGCAAAATCAAGCATCTCTATTTTTTCGAGCTGACTCGCGGCGCCAAATTCAGGCGTCATCACGTACATCGAAGTATTTACATACGGTACGATCCCGGCGTCACCCTGGCCGATTCCCGGGGTCTCTACGATTATTAGATCAAACTCAGATACTTTACATAGATCAATAATATGTGACAGTGAGGTCGGTACTTCTCCTAATGTTCCACGTGTTGCGATTGAACGAAAATAAATATTGGGAACATCCAGCGAATTCATGCGAATACGATCACCAAGTAATGCCCCACCCGTTTTACGTTTGGTAGGGTCAATTGCAATGATTGCAATTTTGAGTTCGCTAAGATCAAGATTAAACCGACGAATTAATTCGTCAGTTAATGATGATTTACCCGACCCCCCTGTCCCTGTGATCCCCAGTATCGGTGTTTTGTTAAATTTCCTGGCCTCTGCAGTCAGCGTCTTAAGACGGCTTTCTGCAATTACGCCTTCATCAATCGCTGTGATCAATCGTGCAAGGTCGCCGTAACCATCAGCCAAAAGATTACTGTTATTCTGAGGAATATCTTTATTGGAGAGATCAATATCTGCACGCTCGACCATGTCATTGATAATGCCTTGCAGTTGCATTTTCTGACCGTCTTCAGGTGAGTAAATACGCGTCACACCATATCGCTCAAGCTCGGCAATCTCTTCGGGGATAATGACACCGCCGCCCCCGCCAAATACTTTGATATGTGATGCACCCCTTTCTTTTAGTAGATCTATCATATATTTAAAATATTCAACATGGCCACCTTGATAAGAGCTGATGGCGATCCCCTGAACATCTTCCTGAACCGCAGCATCGATGATTTCGCCTACTGAACGGTTATGACCCAGATGAATTACCTCGACACCGGTTGACTGTAAAATACGGCGCATGATGTTAATGGCCGCATCGTGACCGTCGAACAAACTGGCAGCAGTAACAAAACGAACATGATTCTCTGCTTTGTATTTCTCAGTTATTAGACTTTTGCCTATCATTTTTGCAGCTGTTGCCATTTAGTACTCCTGAATTTTGTAAATATTAATGTGCCTTTATCTAAGCTACATCTAGGATCTTTTAGCCTGAAGATGTTGAAGGCGTTTTATACTTTCTTCAATAATTGCTTGTTTCTGATCATTATTTGCACTGGTCCAGCCACAAATTTCGGTCATCTCTCTACCACAACCAAGGCAAACATCATCATTATTTAAACAGCAACTTCTAATACAAGGAGATGCAATTATATCCATTAGCTACCTGCTTCTTCTCGTAGTTCTACTCTCCGAATCTTGCCAGAAACCGTTTTTGGCAGTGCTTCGCGATATTCAATCTCCCTTGGATATTTGTAAGGGGCCGTGCTCTTTTTCATAAATTCCTGAATCTCTTTTGTCAATGCCTCACTCGATTCAAAACCAGGAGCAAGGACTATGTATGCTTTTACAATCTCACCGCGAATATCATCTGGCTTACCAACGGCTGCCGATTCTTGAACGGCAGGATGTTCCAATAATGTGCTCTCCACCTCGAATGGGCTAATGCGATATCCTGACGAACTGATGATGTCATCTGAACGACCAACAAACCAAAAATAGCCATCTTCATCAACAGTTCCGGTATCTCCTGTTTGATACCATCCGTTTCTGAAAGATTTTTCTGTTGCTTCGTCATCTTGCCAATAACCGGCGAACATTCCTGGGGCTAAAGGATCAGTAATGCGTATAGCAATATGGCCTACTGAATTAACATCACACAACTTGCCATCATCATCCACAATCTGCACATCAACACCTGGCGCTGGTTTACCCATGGAGCCTGGTTTAACCGGAATCGCCGGGTAATTGGCAACGATATTGATCGTTTCTGTTTGACCATAACCATCATAGATGTCAGAACCTGTCGCATTTCGCCAGACCTTGATGACTTCAGGGTTAAGCGGCTCACCCGCGCCTATAGCGTGTCGAATTGAAGTCAAATTAAATTGCGATAGATCCAACTGTGCAAAGACTCGGTAAACCGTGGGTGGCGCGCAAAAAGTTGTGACACGTAATTTCTCTATCAAATTCAAATGTAGTTCAGCGTCGAAACCTTCGCCATTGAAGAGCACCATCGTCGCCCCCATTTGCCACGGAGAAAACAACATCCCCCATGCAGCCTTGGCCCAGCCCGTATCCGAAAGCGTCCAGTGTATGTCTTCCTCTTCTAGATCCATCCAATAGCGACCAGTAATAGAATGAGCCAACGCGTATGAGTGATCACGCGGTACCATTTTCGGCATCGCAGTTGTCCCCGATGTAAAGTAGATAATCATCAGATCTGATGACCGGGTTGGTTCTAATTGCGTTTTATCGATCGTAGCAGATGCTTGTGATGTTATTTCCGTATAACTTAGCCAACCTTCTCTCGCTTCACCAATGACAATAAAGATTTCCAGTGTCGGGCATAATTGTCGAATTTCATCAACTTTTTGAGAATGTTCAGCGCTGACAATAACAAGTCTTGCTTTCGATCGATTGATACGATATTCAATATCTTTAGCCGTCAACAAACCAGTTCCCGGCATCGCAACAACACCCGATTTACAACAACCAATCATGGCGAAATACCACTCAGGAATGCGCGGCATCATGACAAAGGCGAGATCACCTTTTATTGCACCTGCTGACAGCAGTGCATTTGCAAATTGATTGGAAGCGACATCTAAATCACTAAAGGCGTAATGTTGAATATTTTCGCCCTTGCCATCAACTGCAATAAAAGCAGTTTTATCATGCTCTCTAGCTCTTTGTTCGATGACATCAAAACCAAAATTATAAAACTCTGGGATCTCCAGCTTAAACTGGCTTTTAATCTCATCATAATCGTACATTTTTGGTAACTGCAATTATTTATCTCCTCAAACTTTTTTATTATTACCACTAGGCAAAGTCGCAATAAAGGGCAATATTTTTCAACTCCATTTTAATTACTAAATATTATGGCGAATATAATCACACCTTTTTTCAATTTATAAGCTTCTATTTTGGAATTGGTTTAAGGAGTATTTCCATAGTGCGTTTAAGTCCTTTATGTAATTCTTCGATTTCATCCATCGAATCCGGGCTGACCAACCATTGATAGACTATCCCCACTAATGCTGAGCAAAATTGAGCGGCGACGGCCTCTATATTAACGGATGTATTAATCGTCCCCGCTTCAACGGCCTGACAGATCCACTCAACCACATCGCGTTGTCTGCGCCGATGAATTGTGGCGATAACCTCCTTCGCTTCAGAACCTGGACTGAT
Organism: Gammaproteobacteria bacterium; assembly: GCA_047620145.1. Classification (GTDB taxonomy): domain Bacteria; phylum Pseudomonadota; class Gammaproteobacteria; order Eutrophobiales; family Eutrophobiaceae; genus SMWN01. Next base: position 17,219 of record JBLHKO010000004.1, read on the forward strand.
GGATTCAAACCAGAGAATATAAAATGCGCGCACATGATCTGGTGCATCTAAACAAAAACGATAATGAGCATCCGTTGCCTCTCGTATTGCCTCTATACCAACTTTATCCGCAGTTACTTTTTTCAATTCCCGTAACCATTCTTCGCTAATCGCATGGATGACAAAGCTAAACAAACCTTCCTTCGAACCAAAACGATAACCCGCCAAACCACGGCTATATCCAGCCTGCTCCCCGATATCTTTTAAGGTTGTTTTTGCTGTGCCTCGTTCGACAATCAGTTTAATAGCGGCTTCGAGCATAAGCTCATCGGATATGGCAGTACGTTCCGCTTGAGTTTGGCGGGCTTGTGAGAGTTCATTAATTGAATTGGCTACGGTAATTGACATAATTCACACATTATACATACTTGTTTGCAACAAGCAAGTATGTATAATGTGTCTTATAAAATAACGTAGCACTTATTTCTTTATATAATCAATGACCTACAATATTTTTCATTCACACTCAGGAATCTGGAGAGACAATAATGAATACAACTGATGCAATCCGCGGACGCATTTCCACCCGTGCTTTCCTTGAAAATCCTGTATCAAAAGAAACTATTACTGAGATTCTCGATACAGCTCGCTGGAGCCCATCAGGTACGAATACTCAACCCTGGAAAGTGGTGGTGGTACAAGGCAAGACTAAACAGGCAATTACCGAAGCTTTGCTTAATGCTAATAAAAATGGTGATAAAGCCAATCCCGATTACGATTACTACCCAACAGAATGGGTTGAGCCTTACAAAGGCCGTCGATTTCAATGTGGTATGGATCTATACAAAGCACTGGAAATAGGTCGCGAAGATAAAGATAAAAGAGTGGAGGCAGCGCTTGCAAACTACCGATTCTTTGGCGCACCAGTCACGCTATTTTTCTTCATTGATAAAATCATGCGCAAGGGATCATGGATAGATATGGGCATGTTTTTGCAAAGCGTGATGCTCACCGCACGTGAACATGGCCTTGGTAGTTGCCCACAGGCATCTACCAGCGATTATCCTGATTTAGTGAGAGATATCCTTGGCGTTACAGACGAGTTTTCATTGATATGTGGAATGTCCCTTGGCTACCCCGACAATGAGAAGCCAGTAAATAATTATCGTACTGCTCGCGAAGAGGTTGATACCTTTACCACATGGTTTGATTAACGTAATTTTGACGTTTCAATAACCGGTGTAGCTTTGTTGCGTCTGTCGGCGAAGGTGCCAAGTTTATCGATTTGTTATGTGTATTTTCCCAAGCGGCTAGGAAATATATTTATTTACTACCCCATATTTTTGAAACTGCACGATCTGTACCCAATGCACCTACAACTAAACAAGTGAACCCAACCGCAAAAAAAATAAGGCCTGGTAAAGCAGCACCCATTTGATCAAAACTTATGCCTGCTATAACTACAGAAATTGATAGAACCCAAAAAAGACACCCGACAACTAGCAATATAGTTCTATGCGATTTTTTGTATGAAAAAGAACCTTCACCAGCCTCAAATATTTTAAGTAACGGTAAGAATATTTTCCTCAAAATCTGCTTCACAAATAAACCTCAATTATCTTCGAACTCTTGATACTCACATAACATTCTCTTGTTAAACCTGAGTCGCTGGTCGCGAAGACACTTTCTCATACCATTTTCTGGAATGTGTGTTTGCGTCTGGTATCTCAAACTCTGCAAACTTTGCAAAGTCGATAGCGACCAAACCAGTAATGTCTGCCATGCTATAACTCTTTCCAGCGATATATGGTGAGTCGCTAAGTCTCTTCTCGAGTCTCTCGAAATAAATCTTAATACCATTTTTACCACGCTCAATCAGCTCAGGAATAATCTTGTCGCCCTCTCGACCCCCAACGCCACGCATTGCGAAATCAGGAAAATTGTTACGAAACGCATAGATCACTGATTGCATCCCACTATGTTCCATATGACGATCCCATGAGATAACTTGTGCGCGTTCTAGCGGGGTTGTACCAAACAGGGGTGGCTCAGGATGAATATCATTTAGATAGCTACAAACTGCAGGCGCTTCGCTAATGACAGTCCCGTCATCTAGCTCAAGTGCGGGGCATAAACCCCAAATATTCTTCGACAGGTAATCTTCTTTTAGATTTTCTCCGCCAAAAAGATCGACCTCTACAGAAGGAATATCGAGTCCCTTTTCTTTGATAAAGATACGGACGCGTCTGGGATTGGGAGCCATTGAACAGTCGTAAAATTTCACTATATTCTCCTTCTAAGCATTTATTTTTATTGAGGGAAACTTATCTTATCACTTAATATTTTACTTTCGGAGTAATTAGTCCATAGCAGTAATCGTTTAAATATCTATAATTGTTAGTAACGTCATTTTTATCATTGTAACTTTCCATTACTGTAACTTTTCCAGCTCACTGCGGATATCTTCTGTCAGTGGGGCAGACTTTTGTTGAGCATAATCAAAATGTACCATAGTAGATTGACCTCTGGCGGCCTGCTCACCTTCCTGAAATAATTCCTGGCGAATCACAAATGAACTGTTTCCAATATCTCCTATCCCTGTCTTGATGGTCACTGGTTCTTGATAGCTGATTTGACGCAGGTATTCTACTTCTATCTTAACGATAATTAAGGCCCATTTTTTGGGGTCGAGATCTGGTGTGAATAGTCTAAAAACAGGCGCGCGCGTCTTCTCAAACCACATAGGGACGACCGTATTGTTGATATGGCCTAAGGCATCCGTCTCATAAAAACCTGGGATAATAATCTCTTCCAACATAACGTCTAACATGCTCCATTTATAGTTAAATAATATTGTTTAATATTCAGCACTGAATAGCTTTTAAGACTAGAAATCATAAGAACCTGCTGTCATGACACTTTCAGGCATCCACGTTTCATGTACATGCAACCACTGCAAAGGCTCAGTCTTCTTAAATAATACAGTCGCAATACGTGCATTTTCTGCGGGCGTAGAGGCTATCGCATTACGTTGCCATTCTTCATAAGTAGCAACAATTTCCCCATCAAACACTCTATGCACTCTGACATTTCGAATAGCAATTCGAAAATCAGGATTAGAACCGTGATCACTCCTTATACTGGATGTCAGTTCGCTTAGCGTTAATAACGAACCTGCTGGAGGAATAAGAAGGAAATCTGGGTCGAACCTGTTGAGGAAACCTGTTTCGAATTCACTCTCATCAAGCACACCTGAAAACCATCCAACAAAGAATCTATGAAGATCCTCCACTTCTGTTCGAACATTCTCTTCAATAAGAGTGGTCATAATAATTGGCCTAACGACCAGGATGAGGGAATAACGCTCACAACACTATCAGCCAAAAAAATAGCCTGCGAGTTATGCTGCAGCTTCTTTATCTAATTCCCACCCGGGGAAAACCAGGACAGCTGGATGACAATGTAATGCGGAAGCCAATACTTTAGCTCGTTCGACGCCAAGACTAATGCGACAGTTTTCGATTGCAGATAGTGTCGATTGAGGAATACCTGTTAGTTCTGCGAGTTCATTTTGACTAAGCTCTTGGAACTCACGAATGATGCGTACTGAATCACCAACGGTTACGTCAATCGACTTCTTAGCTTTTCTATAATCTTTCACAATTAGTTTTTCCTATAATCATGTGGAGTTAGCTGAACTACCTGTATTAAAACTTGATCCCTCTCAATTTTGTAAATGACTCGATATTGAAGATTTAGTCTTGAAGACCGATATCCACGCCATTCACCGCGAAGAGCCTCATCTTTGAAGCCACGAATAACCCTGAGTCCTTGTGGACCGGAGAGACTCACGATATCTTTCCATTTTTCATATCGTAGCAGAACATCATTGGGCAATTTCTGAATTTGCCTGGGAACCCTCCTGTGTTCGTATATTTCCCACATATCATTTATAGTATATATACCATATATGATATGTCAATAAACGTGTCTCTTGTAATGAAATTCAGTCTAATAGTTGGTTTCGGCGACTGTCAATCCTGGAACGTAGTTATCTAAGCAATACTAGACTAACAATTCCGGTGAGACCTGTTCAAGTAAGTCAGTGAAAACTCCAGGTTCAGACAGAGCAAGAATCATCAACACGTCCTCTTTGATAGCACACTCCGCATGCAGCGTTCGCGCGGGAACAACAAACTTATCACCTTGTTCGAAATCTAGTTGTTGACTACTTTCGCCATCAAGCAAACTGAAATGGCCACTTAATATATAACCATGCACATCAATGTGGTGCCAATGAATAGGGACGGTTTGTGAAGCATTTGACTTATAGGTCGTCGGCCAGAAACCGGTGGCTTTAATATCGTCAAATACTTCATCTCGAGTTTTGAAAAAACCTTTGTGACTTTCGATGCCCAATAAGCAGTCCTCTGGATTCTATCTAGGGTTTACTTATTAACCCGGAGGAACCGTATCAAACTTTGGCAATCCTTCAGGAAAAGTCGCCCATGCTGGTGCAAGAGATGTATAGATAAGCATTTTTGGTAATAATTTCTCACCACCAGCAATCGTACTTGCTGACAGAGAATACACATCAAAAGCATCACACTTAAGGCCAATGGTTGTCGAACATTCACCACAAAACAGACGATGCGTCGTACCAGTATCACCTCGCCCTTCGAAACTTGAGGGGGTGCCCTTTATAAATTTAAATTTATCAAACGGTACCCAGACACCAAACCACTTATCAGAATTTGTGTGTAATTGGCATGTTTTACAATAACAAAACACGGTATTAACAGGTTCATCTTCGAACTCATACTTTATGTTCCCACAATCACAACTTCCAGAACTTGTGCTCATAACGTCTCCTCATCTATTCGGTATTGAGTCTTTGTGAATAAAGTACAATGGCTGATTATTACATAGTGAGGTTTAAGGGAAAAGAACCCTCATTATGAATACACAACCGCATCTGAATAGACAATATTGGTCTAATTAATCATCTGATAGGTGAAACTGCCATCCTCAGATGCAAATCCGCTATCCATAGATATCAATACCAAACATGTCTCATCTTTCTCTCCTACATTAACGCAAAATTCATCATTTTTTAGAATCCATTTTGCTTTTCTAGTTTTCCCATTTACATCATAGATCATTGTACCGTCTGCATTGAGTATCATTTTTCCTCCAGCACCCGTTTTATGAGTCCAGTTCATCTCTTGATCAATGAATGCGTCATTAAATTGAGCAGTCGTAAGCCTCTGCTTTGAATTATCGACTACTCCTTCATCGACAGGCGTGTTTGCGCATGACGCAATGACAGCCACTAATCCTAATACTGCAATTCTTTGGAATAGGTACATAATTTATCCTCCAATTGTTAGATACGAATGATGACGCTCTATATAACCCCACTGGTAGCTGCGTGGACCGCCGAATGCCAATATGCATTTGCCACTGAATGGACGCGACCACGCGACACCCTCACGACTATGACACCTCTTACTTTTTAAGCCTAACGCCCGCATAAACTGCGGAGTGAATTTGGCGACTTTTTTGCGTCTCTTTGCAAAAAAGACAACAAGTTTACGGAGTCAGATTTAATGCGTTTGTTATAGGGCAACATATCTGTATACCAGAACCGGAGGCTTTATAGTTAATAGATGCCAAAAACTTTTCCCGCAATCGCTAAAAAAGGCAGAATGAATCCAATAACCTTTCTAAACGGTGACTCATCAATCCAGTTTACACATGATGCAATTGCACCGTGTGCTGGAACTAGTATCTCAGTTCCATCTGCGTTCAGAAGCGGCCCATGCTTCAGCACCTTCAAAGAATCAGGGTGAATTCCCCATGAATGTTGGAGCTGAAATACTCGATCTATTTTGTTTTCAAGTTTCGGAGATATCTTGAAATTGCCTCGATCCGTCGCCGTTTGATATGCCATGCCACCATCGTTCCCACCCAGCCACGCTTGCACCGCTCGATGAAACTCCAACACAGTTATCCGTCGTATCCACCGTAGTCGAAACCTCGTCCAAAACGAAATATCGTCCCGAAGCGATATTATTCCACAGTTGTTATGATCGGGTGAAACCTTCCAGTACTTGCTAATATTAATGGTCATTAACGATACCTATGGGATTTGCATGAAGGTGTTTTGAATTACCCTATAACTTGTCGATAAACGGCCACTAGTATGGTCGCTTATTTTTCTTATATAATTGACCAAAATGGCGCGTTTATTGGCTATATAGCGTAAAAAGGTGCCATGATTGTTTTGAAATTGGAAACAATCATCCAACAAATATACTATATTGTTTACGAAACAGTTACTGGCACGTTTATTGGGAATTATTGGTAATAAGCGGCCAGTTATTGGCACAAAACAGACATGTTGCAAGGAGGCACTATGGACACACAGTTTACACCGAAATCTGCCAGACTGATGGATCTCGGCTTTGGCATCCTGCGTTGCTCTACCGACTACATCCCTGTAGTCGAGGTCAAAGAAACCCTTCGCTTCCATCATTATGCCTACAGTACTGAAAAAACTTATATTCACTGGATTCTCCGTTATATCCGCTTTAATAATCGTAGCCACCCAAAAGATATGGGTAAGCATGAAATCAAACGATTTTTAAGCCATCTTGCCATCAATCGCGATGTAAGTGCCTCAACACAAAATCAGGCATTGAACGCTATTCTATTCCTCTATAAGCATGTTTTAAAGTTACCTGTTGATATGAATATCAGAGCTATCAGGTCTGACAAACAAAAAAGATTACCTACTGTATTGAGTAAACAGGAAATTCAGGAAATATTTATACATTTATCTGGTGTTAAATTACTGATGGTAAAGTTGATGTATGCAGCTGGGCTAAGAGTAACTGAGCTACATGATTTGCGTGTGCAGAATTTTGATTTTGATAATAATCAACTATATATCCGTGACTCTAAAGGGGGAAAAGATAGGATCAGCCTGCTTCCCAAAACACTGCATGAGGGTTTGAAGCGACAAATTGAGTCCGTTAAATCCCTTCATCAACAAGATTTAAATGCTGGTTATGGTGAAGTTAGTCTACCTAATGCACTGGCCAGAAAATATCCTAATGCAGGTAAGACTCTTGGCTGGCAATTTATATTTCCATCAACAAAACTTTCTGCTGATCCTCGCAATGGATTGATACAACGCTACCATATTCATATCTCTGTAATCAGAAAGGCAATAAAAGTCGCTGTTACGAAAACAAATATTAATAAAAGAGTGACTACTCATGTGTTTCGACATTCTTTTGCAACACATCTTTTGGAAGATGGAATCAATATCCGAATGGTTCAAACCTTACTTGGTCATAAAGATGTAAAAACAACTGAAATCTACACACATGTTATGGATAAAAGTATATCTGGAGTTATGAGCCCACTTGAAATGCTTGAGAAAAATATAGGTTAGTTTAAATACTTTGCAAGTAATTCATCAGCTTCATCGAAACGATGCTGAACAATCTCTCCTTTGACGGTGGCTTTTAGCCAGGGAATTGCCTGGGTAAATAAATTATCATTCTGCCCCAGAACAATAAGATCCATCACTAGGGAATCTTTGAAACTATTTATTATGAGCTTGTGCCCGTAAGATCCAGAGATGAGTTCCAGATCAAGCACGTCCCAATCGATCGACACGCCTTTATTGGATATTTCCTTAAGCGACTCAGCAATTAATCCAAGCTCTCTCATTGCTCGCAGACATATCTCTTGCTTCTTCTTTCTATCTTGTAGATCACTAAACACAAAATGTAGACCATCTTCTGAAAGATATTCTGGTTTCGAATCTACAGCCATTTTCCATTCTGCTTTGACAACGATTCTTAACTTATTATCTTCAACCTCTTGCGTTTCATCATCTTGCAAACAAATTCCTTGTCCGCATAAGTTTTCGACTATGGCTGCATAAAGAAGACCGGATTTCTTTAAATCCGGAGAAGTTAAAATATAGGGTTTTCCATCGATCACGATCGTCGGTTCACCGTATTCTTCGATATATAATTTAATTTCCGTTGTCTGATTTATGTATTGAGATACTAGTCGTAATTTTTCTGCGTATTCTACTGCTGAGTGGCGCCATCTGCTTTTTTCAAAATTTTGTCCTGCACCAGACGACTTTTCTTCTCTTGATTTCGTTGCCTCAGCATCGTACATCACGGCCATTTGATTTAATGCGGTTTTTGTAAAAATCGCCAACTGCTGTGCGCCACTTTGTTGCATCAAGTTCGCCAACTTGATCAAATCGGCATGTTTATACCAGGCCTGATACACAGGGTCTTGAGGATAAATCCATAAGACAGGTTTCTTTTCGATATAGATAAAAGATTCAGCGACAGAGATTGAAGGCGTAGAAAATAGGATGACGATTGCATAGAGAAAAACTAATCTGGCAGGGATAAAGCAGTGGAGTATCACTTGCATAAGTTTTGATCGTTGTGAATTCACTACCGACCTTGATAAAGAACTATTGTAAATGATCGATAGCGTCTGCTAGACGACTCACGGCTATGACTTCCATACCGTTGATATTCTGCTTCGGTTTATTTGCTTTGGGAACGATGGCTCTTTTGAAACCGTGTTTCACTGCTTCATTTAAACGCTCTAATCCATTTTGCACAGGTCTTATTTCTCCCGCCAGCCCAACTTCACCGAAGACAATCAGATCTTGAGGTATTGGTAGATTCTTTAAGCTAGAAATTGCGGCTAATATGATTGCCAAATCCGCAGCTGTTTCAGTAATTTTAATGCCACCGACGACATTTAGAAAAACATCTTGATCCGACGTATTAACACCTGCATGTCGGTGTAACACTGCGAGTAACATCGATAAACGATTTTGTTCCAGGCCGACACTAACACGCCTTGGATTACCGAGATGCGATGTATCAACCAGGGCTTGTACTTCCACCAACAATGGTCGTGTTCCCTCTCTGGTGACCATGATGACACTGCCTGAGACTTGTTCCTCATGTTTGGAAAGGAAAATAGCAGAGGGATTACTGACTTCTTTTAAACCCTTATCGGTCATGGCAAATACGCCAAGCTCATTAACTGCACCATAACGATTTTTGATTGATCGAATCACGCGGTAGCGGCTACTCGTATCACCTTCAAAATAAAGCACGGTATCTACCATGTGTTCCAGAATGCGTGGGCCTGCTAAGGAACCATCTTTAGTGACGTGGCCGACTAACAATACAGTGGTATTTGTTTGTTTGGCGAAACGCACTAACTGTGCGGCAGACTCTCTGACTTGTGCCACGGAACCCGGTGCCGACTGCAATATCTCTGTGAATACTGTCTGGATAGAATCAATTACCACGACTTCTGGTCTTTCAGCACTGATGACGGACAATATTCTTTCAAGATTGTTTTCAGTCAGTAATCTTATTTTATCCAGTGCAAGATCCAGACGTTGACCTCGCAGACTTATTTGCTGTGCAGATTCTTCACCTGAGACATACAACGTTTTTACACCACCTGAATCTCCCAACACTGATAGAACCTGTATTAGTAATGTTGATTTACCAATACCGGGATCACCACCGATTAATGTCACAGAACCAGTGGCTAAACCACCACCGACTGCGCGATCCAGTTCCGTCATACCGGTGTTTAATCTGGAAGACTGTGCAGCATCCACATCATTCAGGAAACACACCTCTGCGGGGGCAGCGATATGATCTCGATTGCGAAACGATTTAATATTTGATGTCGCTTCGACAACGACTTCCGTGAGTGTATTCCAGGCGTGACATTCACCACATTGACCCGCCCATTTAGGCAGTGTCGCACCGCATTCAGCACATTGATATTGAATCTTAGGTTTCGCCATAATTAAACTTTAACCGTTTATGCACACCGCAAAGAACTTCATAAGGGATTGTCTGTGCATGATTAGCAACTTCTTCTACGGGTAAGCCTTCGCCCCAGAGAATAACAGGATCACCGGTCTTGGCATTTTCCTGGGTACGCAAATCAACGGTTAACATATCCATTGATGCACGCCCGATGAGTTCAACTCTTTTTCCATTGACTAGCACTGGTGTGCCAGAGGGTGCATGACGCGGATAACCGTCGCCATATCCCGCTGCGACAACACCGACGGACATATCTTCTGGACAACGCCATGTTGCACCATATCCCACAGGCTCTCCTGCCTTGAGTTTTTTTACCGTGATTAATTTTGATTGCAATGTCATCACCGGCTTTAGTTTCTCTTGCGGTCCGTGACTGTCAGTGAATGGAGAAACCCCATAAAGCATGATGCCAGGACGCACCCAATCAACATGCGCTTCGGGGAAAGCCAGCAAGCCAGCAGAATTTGCAATAGTTTTTTCTAGCTTAGAATCTGTCGTCATGCTTTCGATGACCTCGCTGAAGCATTGAATCTGTTCAGAGGTCATTGAATTTTCACGATCATTGGCACTGGCAAGATGTGTCATCAGACGAATCTCTTTTACATATGGTGACGCTTGCAAGCGTGCAAATACTTGACTGGTAAATTCCGGTAAAAACCCAAGACGATGCATGCCCGTGTCTAATTTTAACCAGATGCTAATTGAGTTTTTTATCTTTGTTTGTTCAAGCATTTCAACTTGTGAGATATCATGCACAACAATATCTAATCCAGAATCGCTAATCTCGGTCAGTTCTTCTGCGGAATAAGGCCCTTCCAAAAGGATGATGCGTTGTTTAATGTTCGCTTCTCGTAATTCCCTAGCTTCTTCCAGACAAGCAACACCAAAAGCATCAGCATCTTCGAGTGTTTGTGCAATTCTCGCGAGTCCATGTCCATAGGCATCCGCCTTGACGATGGCCATGATTTTAGAATTGGGAGCTAGTGTACGAATACGACTGAAATTATGACGAAGGGCGGAAAGATTAATGACAACTTCAGCGGGTCGACTCATTCATATCCTCCGCTAGAAAATCCTCCACCAGAACCAGAATAATTACTGTCTTGAGTATAATTCTCAAAGCGGGTGTACTGTCCTAAGAATGTCAGGTTGACTTTACCAATGGGGCCATTACGTTGTTTAGCGATAATGATCTCGGCCTTGCCTTTATCCATCGTGTCTTCGTTATACACCTCGTCCCGATAAATAAATATAATCACATCAGCATCTTGTTCAATCGCGCCACTTTCACGAAGATCGGACATCACCGGACGTTTATTTGGGCGTTGCTCAAGGCTTCTGTTGAGCTGTGATAATGCGACAACAGGCACTCGCAGTTCTTTTGCCATTGCTTTTAAAGAACGCGTTATCTCGGAAATTTCCGTCGCGCGATTTTCACTGGTACCGGCAACCTGCATCAACTGTAGATAATCGATAATAACCAGATCAAGACCATTATGTTCTCTATGTATCCGACGACAGCGTGCTCTGATCTCAGAGGATGTTAATGCAGGTGTATCGTCAATAAACAAACGCGCATCTTTTAATATCTCAACGGCAGAGGTTAATCTCGGCCAGTCTTCATCCTTGAGTTTACCTGTGCGTATCTTGTGCTGATCGATCCTTCCCAAGGAAGACATCATGCGCATCGCTAAAGAATCACCTGGCATTTCCATACTGAAGACGGCCACTGCAAGTTTTTCCTTAATCACCGCATGTTCAGCAATGTTGATTGCTAAAGCGGTTTTCCCCATAGAGGGCCGACCGGCGATAATAATGAGATCAGAAGGTTGCAAACCGGCTGTTTTCTCATCCAGATCGTCATAGCCTGTCGCCACACCCGTAATTGGACTATCTCGATGAAACAGTTCGTCGATTTTATCCAAGGCATTAACCAACAGGTCTTTGATGGTGTCGTAATTTCTACGACCTTTTGATTCTTTCTCTGCGATTTCAAAGACGGTCTGTTCAGCACTATCCAGTATCTGTTCATTCGTCAGTCCTTGGGGATTGAAAATATTCTCACTAATTTTATTGGTCGCTCGAATAAGCTGTCGTAGTACGGAACGTTTTCTGACAATATCCGCGTAGGCTTTAACATTACTGACACCGGGTGTTCTTTCGGCAAGCGCGGCTAGATAGTTCAAACCGCCAGCATCATCAAGTTGTTGATGATTATCCAGCCATTCTGCAACAGTCACGACATCAAAAGGCTGCCCATCATCGTCAAGTGTCGCGATTGCGCGAAAAATAGCACGATGATCCTTACGATAAAAATCATCCTCTGAAACTCTTTCAGAGACATGTTCCCAGACATCGTTATTAAGAAGAAGACCGCCCAATACCGCCTGTTCAGCCTCAATAGAATGAGGCGGGATCTTTAATGAAGCTGTTTCTGTATCAACAGCTTCAGGTGATTGTGCGGTTTCCTGCATTCACTCCTCCTGATGGAGTTTGTGATTGATAATTATCCCAGTGTTTCTAACCAACTGTTCCTGGTCAATATTTCTAGTCAATATCTCTGGTCAACATCTTCTGATCAGAAAACACTGTGAAACATTAACTTTTTTCAGCAACAACAATTACTTTTACTTTGGCATTAACTTCAGCATGTAAGTGTATATCAACTTCATATTCACCTAGCGCTCTTAGTGGACCTTCTGGCAGGCGCACTTCACTTTTAGCCAATTCAGCACCCGCTGTGGTAACTGCCTCAGCAATATCCGCAGCACTTACTGAACCAAATAATTTGCCTTCTTCGCCAGCGATTCTTTCCACTGTGATTTCTGTTGCATTCAGCTTATCTGCACGAACCGTTGCTGCTTTCAGTCCTTCCACTTGAGCCATTTCTAACTCTGCACGACGAGACTCAAACTTCTCAAGATTATCTGCTGTAGCAGAGACTGCTTTACCGACTGGGATTAAATAATTCCGGGCATATCCAGCCGCGACATTGACCTTATCGCCCAAGTCACCCAGTTTGTTAATCTTTTCTAATAATATGACTTCCATCTAACTTTCCTCACTTTCTAAGCACACAATATCATAATTTCCATCATCATTATTCAAGAAATCAGGATAGTTCAAAACAATTCAATACTTACTTTTTAGCCAAAATTTATAGTTATAATTCAATCACATAAATCATGGCTGTTCTTGATCTTTATCGTCCGGCCTGTTTATATCTTTCGACCTGTTTATCCATGAGTCAACCAGACCCAGGCAGGCAACAAACAGGATTGCCTGAGGCAGGAAAAGCAGCAAAATATACATCATCACCAACCAAACCAGAGGCATATTTTTTTCAGCCACAATCCTGTGTACCGACGCTAATCCCTGAAACAAATACAAAAATATTACGACCACCAATATATCCAGACCTGCCGAGCCCTGCGGTTCGCCGCTAGTAAACAGTAAAATTATGCCTGTCAGTGACAGAAAAATAACTGCACTTGGTAACCTCAGCGCATAAAATTCCGTCCTGAATCCACCCGGATTAAACAAAACTGATTGCCACCATCGAGAAATAAATGTTGTAACAATCAAGCTGCTGGCGATACCGCCGGCCATGACCGCATTCATTGCTGGTGCTGCCTGCGCCAGAACTTTCTGATACTGCTCACCGCCACCATCTGGAAATGCATTATTAATTAACAATTCCATCCACTGCACCCACCATGCTGGCACGTCAGCGATAGTCCAATGCACAATCAGTACATAAGCTGTGGCAATGGTGCCCGCTGCAAAAACTAACCATCCTTGTGACTGTGTTTGTCTCAAGACGCTGCAACAAAAATACACCGGTCCCCAGATACCCAGAGCAAATGCAATCGCCACTTGTGGGTTTGTTCCGGCCAGAGCAACAAACAGTACGACCAGCAAACCGCAAATGAGCAATACTTGCATTGTATATGCAGGCCCTTTCCTTAAGATAAGTAGACCTGCTGGTACGCCACTTAATAGATACGATAGTGGCGGAATTATCAATGAAACCACTGTTAACAAGCTAATTGCTATCACTGCTTGCAAGCGTCCAAGCAGAATATAACTGCCAAGTGCACGCATGATTTTCAAATAACGTTATAGGTATCTGAAGAAAATTTCATCAGATACTAGACTCTAACTATTAACAACCTACTGGTGTGAATCGCAATAAGGCAGCAATGCTAAAAAGCGTGCACGCTTGATTGCCGTCACCAACTGTCTCTGGTAACGCGCCTTGGTACCGGAAATCCTGCTTGGTACAATCTTGCCTGTTTCAGTCAGGTAATTTTTCAGTGTATTCACATCCTTGTAATCAATTTCTTTGACACCATCAGCTGTGAATTTGCAAAAACGTTTACGACGAAAAAAACGTGACATTTTATTAATCCTCTTTTGTTTCTGTGGTTTCTGCGGAGGCTACCTCTGCAACAGGTTCAGCTACTTCAGTCACTTCTTCTGAGGTCTCTTCGCTCGCAGTCTCCTCAGCCGAAGATTCACTTGGTTCTGGTACTGCTGCTGCCTCAGCTGCTACTAATGCAGCGGCTGCTCGGACTTTTTCCGCCTCAGCGGCTGCTACTCGAGATCTTTCTTCTGCTTCAGCTCTAAGCTTAGCGGTGGCCTCTTCTTCTTGCTTCATCTTGGCAAAAAATGATGTCTCCGTAACCGTATCATCACGTTTCATTATGAGGTTACGGATAACAGCATCATTAAATCTGAAAGCGCTGCCCAATTCTTCTAATGGCTCGGCACCACACTCGATATTCATCAACACATAATGTGCTTTGTGAATTTTGTTTATTGGATACGCCAGGAGTCGTCGACCCCAGTCTTCGAGACGGTGGATAACACCACCACTTGATTCAATCATGGTACGGTACCGTTCAATCATCGCAGGTACCTGTTCACTCTGATCCGGATGGACCATAAACACTACTTCATAATGTCGCATTATGAGATTTCTCCTGGTTTTAGCAGCCCCCTGACTATCAACATGCCTATTAATATGGCTATTTCACAGTGGAGCAAGAATTAAAGAACGCGGATTCTAGTGGATTTGCGAATAATATTCAACGATTTACCCGCCTTTGGCAGGCTTGAGCATAAGGAAGCTAAGTGATAGAGGAGAATGACAATTAAATAGCCTAACCAACTATTCCTCTGTTGAACCCATGGTTTTCACCAACTCCCACAAATAAGTCCATTTATGGGGTATCAACACCACTAAATAAATCGACCACGAACGATTGAGAGTTTTACTGCATCTGCTGGATATTCTAATGAATATCCAGCAGATTTTAAGATCAATTAAATAATTATCCTTCTGGAAATGTTACTAAAAGAACACATCCTGGCGCTGATTGTGGTGCATGCGATGTCCCCTTAGGATGATGGATAAAACTACCCGCTGGAAAATCCTCTCTGCCGTCACTGAACACACCTGAAATAACATAGACTTGCTCGGGTCCCGACTCGTGAACGTCTAAACCAGGGAACACTGCTCCTGGACTAAATTCATACACCTCAGCTCTCTTGCCGTTTTCTCCTTCCCAAAGAAGGCCCATAGTAATGCCATCTGCACACTCGGTAAGCTCTAGATCGTTCCAGTTGGATGACACCACTCCTTGATAATTTGCTTCTTCACTCATTTGATATTGCCCTTCTATTATTATAAAAAACCTAGTTAATCGATATTGTAGTTAAATAATTCTTGTCACGATAGATATTTCTAGGGTAGGTATTTGATACATAGCACTTATGTCCCAGTCTTTATCCTGGGGACTGCAGCCAATAGCTGTTGCGTATATGGATCTTGTGGGTTGGTTAAGACTTCATCCACAGTACCCTGCTCTACTATTTTGCCTTGATACATGACGGCAACATAATGTGCCAAATATTCAACCACACTAATATTATGTGTAATAAACAGATAACCAAGACCCATATTATCTTGTAGATCTTTTAACAGCTGAAGAATTTGTGCCTGCACAGAAACGTCCAATGCGCTGGTTGGCTCATCACAAACAATGAGTTTTGGTTCCACAGCCAAGGCTCTGGCAATACATATTCTCTGCCTCTGTCCACCTGAGAACTCATGTGGATAGCGATTTTTATGCACCGACTCAAGACCCACTTTCTCAAGTAGTTCATCAACACGTTTCATTCTTTCTTGCCTGGAACCACCAATACCCTGGGCAACCATGCCTTCAGCGATGACATCTGCAATCATCATACGTGGATTCATTGATGAATAAGGATCCTGAAATACAATTTGAATATCAGATCGTTGTTGTCTTAAGGCTTTACCTTTTAATTGCGTGAGTTCCTGACCATTGAAAACAACACTACCATCAGATGCGCGTAACAATTGCAGAATTCCTTTACCGAAAGTAGTTTTTCCTGAACCTGATTCACCGACCATCGCTAACGTCTGTCCGCTATGAATGTCGATAGATACGCCGTCTACTGCTTTTACATAGCCGACCGTTTTTTTCAACAAGCCTTTTTTAATCGGATAATGTACTTTTAGATCGCGTACTTTTAACAGTACATGTTCGTCATTACTTTCTCTGGTCGCCCAATTAGTGTTCTGCTTTGCTTCCTGCTTTGCTTCCTGCTTTGCTTCCTGCTTTGCTTCCTGATTAGTTACTGCTTCGGAATCGCGTTTGGCCTTGCTCGGTATTGCTGCAAACAATTCTTGAGAATAGGCATGTGTTGGATGACTGTAAAATGCATCTCTTGAATTCTGCTCAACGATCTTGCCATAACGCATTACCGCAACATCATCAGCCATTTCAGATGCCACCGCCAAATCATGTGTGATAAACATAATCGCCATGCCGGTATCTTTTTGTAACTGTCGCAAAAGATCTAATACTTGCGCTTGTATAGTGACATCCAATGCTGTGGTTGGCTCATCAGCGATTAATAAATCAGGTTCTCCGGCCAAGGCAATCGCAATCATGATTCTTTGTTTCATGCCACCAGAGAACTGATGTGGATATTCTTGAATTCGACGTTCAGATTCTGGTATCCCCACAGCATCGAGTAACTCAATAGATCTATTCCGCTGTTCTACACCGCGCATATTTTTGTGACGTTTTAATGTCTCACCAATTTGTTGGCCTACGGTGAGTACAGGGTTCAGAGATGTCTGCGGTTCCTGAAATATCATGGCGATTCGTCTGCCACGAATATCACGCATCGCGAACTCAGGTATTGCAAGTAGATCTTCACCATCGAGAAGAATCTTACCTTGATTGATTCGTGCGGCAGCGGGTAATAAACGCATGATGGACATGGCTGTGATTGATTTACCACTACCTGATTCACCGAGTAAAGCAAAAGTCTCTCCTCGATTGATTGAGAAACTTATACCGTCAACAGCAACTTCGACATGATCTCTTTGACCAAAAGAAGTTTGTAGGTTTACTACTTCAAGTAAGGGTGAAGACATGGTTTATATTATCAAATTTATATTGCTTCACCATCAAGCTTAGGAGGGATGGCGCGTGGTTTTCTATTGTCATCTAGGGCAACATAAGTCAATTCTGCCTGGGTCACTTTGATAGTCTCTAGATTGTTCAAGTTTCTTTGCGCATAGACCTCAACTTCGACAGTAATCGAGGTTCGACCCACTTTGGTGATCTCGGCATAACAACTAACCAGATCACCAACAAAAACCGGATGATGAAATTTAAACGAATTCACAGCAACGGTTACTACACGACCTTTGGCACGTGTCAGAGCTGGAATACTCCCGGCAATGTCTACTTGCGACATGATCCATCCACCAAATATACTGCCTCCGGGATTGGCATCCCAAAGCATTGCTACAACTCGAAGTGTAGGTTGTTTATCGGGGAGAATAGCTGTTTTTCCAGTCATACTTTAATGTCCTTCATACATCGCTTCTATTGATTTTTGATATTTTTCCATCACTTTGGGCCTTTTCACCTTGAGCGTAGGTGTAATAAGACCCTCTTCTATCGTCCACGGTTCCAGTGTACATGTCACTCTTCTGATTTGTGCATAACCCGGGAACTCATGCAGATTACGCGAGATTCGTTTTAACAAGATTTCCTCAACATCTGCTTTGGTAAAATCATTCTCTAGAAAGCCATTTTTCTTCGCAAACCGTTTCCATTGATCATTTTCCAATACAGCAATCGCTGTTAAATATGGCTTTGCTTCACCGAGGATTATTACCTGTTCAATCATTGGATCATCAGCAATCGCTATTTCCATATCTGATGGTGAAACTTTTTCACCGTTTGCCATGACAATAATCTCTTTTAATCTTCCCGTGATATATATGTATTCATTTTCGATCCTTGCTTGATCACCCGTATGCAACCAACCATCATCAGTGATAACTCTCGCCGTCTCTTCCGGACTATTCCAGTATCCCATCATGATGTTGTCACCCCTGGCCATTAACTCATCATTATCTCCGATATAGACTTCTACCCCGGGAACAACCAGGCCAATACTCGCCGGAATATTATGATCCAGTCGATTCGCGCTAATGACAGGGCTAGATTCAGTCAGTCCATAGCCTTGTACCACCGGTATACCTAGTGCAATAAAAATTCTGGACATACTGGGTGGCACAGGTGCTCCACCACATATTCCACCTTTTAACTTACCGCCGAAACGTTGTTGTACTTTTTTTGCGACAAGTAAATAAAGTATTGGCCAAAATAACATGGATACTGAATATTCCCCTCGCCCTTGAGAATATTCAAAACGTCGCCATCCGACATCAATGGTGACATAAAATAACCATCTTGATATTTTTGATTTGCTATCAATATTTTTTTTAATTCTTGCGTAGACACGTTCGTATATTCTCGGTACCGAAACGATAGCAGTGGGTCGAATCACCAATAAATCTTCAGCAAGTTGAAGAATACTTCTTGAAAATGCAACCGTCGCACCTGCCATCATTGGCAAGTAATAACCAATTGACCGTTCTAGCGTATGTGAAAGCGGCAAAAAAGAAAGGAACACATCATTTTCTGTAATAGAAAAACATCTCAAACCGCTAGATACATTAGATAAGATATTACGATGACTGAGCATGACCCCTTTTGGTTTCCCGGTGGTCCCGGAGGTATAAACAATCGTTGCTAATTCACTAGGATCCGAATCATCACTGATTAATTCTGGAATTGCCTGGCCTTGTGCCTCGTTACTAGTTTGGCCTTGTAGTTGCGCATTATAAATTTCATCGGGCAACCAGTCTTGTGAATAAATTAACTTGGCTTCGTTAGAAGAACCAAGATTTTCAATCGAGACGACACGATTTACCGTATCAAAACAATGTGTATTTTCTTTAAGCACTGACCATTGTTCAGCATCACCAATTACTAATAATTTCGCATCACAATCTTTAAGGATATAGGCCGCGTTATCTGCACGATCCTGAGTATAGAGGGGAACTACAACGAGACCCATGCCTAAAGCGGCTTGATCAAAAATGACCCATTCACGACAATTTTTTGCCATGATCGCAACACGATCACCTTTGGTGAGTGGTTCTTTTTGTAGTGCTGCCTGCCATCTTGCAACTTCGATGCCCATCTTTTGCCAAGTGGAATCTTTCCAAATGGCATTCTCAGGATCAAAATAACGATAAGCTATTGCCGCAGGTGAACGCTTGACTCTCTCTCTAAATAGGCCTGAAATCGTCACAGCAATATCTTGTGAAATCCTCGAGACTGGGGTATTTACTTCTATTGATGGATCTGAGGTATAGATGATTTTCTTATCAATGATTTTTTCAGGCACGCAATCACCCCTTATGCCAGTAGCCCGGAATCATATGGCTAGCTAACAGTTTCCCAGCCTGCATCTGCTGTGAATCGATCACCATATTTATCACTAAGCTCATTGAGTCTATCAACAATGATCTCGTGACCCGTTTCTTCCACATAATGCATCGGACCACCTCGAAAAGGGGCAAACCCGGTGCCAAAGATCATGCCCACATCAACCATGTCCTTATCTTCAATCACTCCTTCTCTCAAACAAGCAATGGATTCATTCAACATTTGAAACACAAGTCGATCCTCAACATCCTCTGTATTAATGTCTTGGCTGCCCGCTTCAGCTTTAACTTTCACCTGTTTGCCATTTTTATATTGATAAAATCCTTTGCCACTTTTTACGCCGAGCTCGCCTGCTTCGACTTTCTTGCGTAACGCATCCGGAACATTCAAGCCGAGTGCCTCACCTAAAATTTCGGCAACAGATAAACAGATATCGAGACCAACAGTATCAGCCAACAAAATAGGTCCCATGGGCATGCCAAAATCTTTGGCCGCCTTATCGATGACTTGTGCAGGAACACCATCCTCTAACAAATTGACGGCTTCCATAAGATAAGGCATTAAAATTCGATTTACTAAAAACCCCGGCGAACTTTTTACAGGCAAAGGTAAGCGATCAATAACACGACAAAATTTTGCTGCCTTGGCTTTATTTTCTTCAGATGTATTGTTGCCTTCGACGATTTCCACTAACTGCATCTTGGCTACCGGATTGAAAAAATGTATCCCTACCAACCTGTCAGGTTGTATTAGTGTTTCACTCAATTCGTCCAGAGGGATACTTGAAGTATTCGTAGCAAGGATTGCGTCTGGCTTTAACAGAGGTTCTATTTGACTGAATAGATCCTGCTTGGCTTGCTTGTTTTCAATAATTGCTTCGATAATGACATCTGCGCTTTTCACACCTAAGCCTTGATGGTCAGGGATCAATCTATCTTTGGCCGCTTGCACCAGGTGATTTACCTTCAAACGTTTTTTAAATAATCCATGTGCTCGTTTAATTGCCGGTGCAATAAATTTTGGTTCCCTATCTTGCAGAGTCACCGTCATCCCTTTTAAGGCACACCAGGCAGCAATGTCACCACCCATAATCCCTGCACCAATGACATGGATATGTTGCGGTTGAAAATCAACACCTTTACCGAGAGAGTTGAGTCGATCTTGCAATTGAAAGACGCGTACAAGGTTCTGTGCGGTGCCTTCTGTCATGAGTCGTGCGACTGAGACGGCCTCTTCCATGAGCATGGTTTTCTCATCACCACCATACTCCTTCCACAAATCAATCAAGGCATAGGGTGCTGGATAATGTGCTTCCGGTGCTCGCTTAGCGACCTGCATACGTAAATATTTTGCTAACAATGGTCTGGCAACGCTAGAACTTGCCATTGCTTTTAGCTTACTTGCTCTGTTAATTTCAGGGCGTTTTAATATGACCATTTTCGCCGCACGCTTGAGATGTCTTTGAGCTGTTATTTTGTCGACAATACCCATTTTTTTTGCAGCACGTGCATTCACCGTCCGCCCACTCAACATCAGATCCATTGCTGCCGGGGCACCAATCAAACGTGTCATACGCATTGTCCCACCCCATCCGGGATGAATCCCCAAGAGTACTTCAGGCAAACCAAGACGCGTCTTCGGATCATCCAAAGCAATGCGATAATCGCATGCTAATGCCAACTCCATACCACCACCAAGACAAAAACCATTAATCAAACTTAGTGTTGGAAAAGCCAGTGCCTCAAGTTTGTCAAAGGCAGATTGTCCGACTTTGAGTAGCTCAAGGGCTTCTTCTTTACTTTCAAGTTCAGTAAATTCTTGTATATTCGCCCCCGCGATAAAGCCATTCTTTTTATCAGAAAGGATTATCAATCCTTTTGGATTTGCTTCTGCTAGTTGATCAAGAATCAAGAAAAACTCTGCAAAGACGTCTGAGGATAAAACATTGGTACTACTTTCAGCCTTATCGAAATGTAACCAGGCGATATCATCTTCATCTGTCTCAAGTTTCCAGTTCTTCCAATTTTTATTTGACATTGCCTATTCCCTCAAACCAAAGGTCGATATTAATTTGGTCATATTTTTTATCCGAATCTTATTCATTCACTCAATCTCGTTCCAACATCATCGCGCCGCCTTGCCCGCCGCCAATACATAATGAGGCGAGTCCTCTTTTTGCATTATTTCGTTCTAGCAAGTGGCACATGTGCAGTACCACTCTGGCACCACTCGCGCCTACGGGATGTCCAAGACTGATACCACCACCATCGACATTCAATTTGGACTGATCAATTTCACCAATGGCTGATCGTGTGTGTAATTCTGTCCGACAATAATTACTGTCCTTCCAGGCTTCAACACAAGCCAAAACCTGTGCGGCAAATGCCTCATTGATCTCCCAGTAATCTACATCCTCTACATTCAGTTTGTTGCGTTTCAGGATTGGTGCCATCGCATGCGCTGGACCCAGACCCATTTGGCTTGGATCAAGGCCTGCCCACTCACTGTCTGCCACTCTTGCCAGAACCGGTAACTGATGTTTCTTTACCGCATCTTCGCTGGCCAGAATAACCCAGGCCGCACCATCAGTGATTTGTGAACTATTGGCTGAGGTGACAAGACCAAACTCCTTATCAAATACCGGCTTGAGTGTCGCCAGTTTTTCGACGTTTGCATCAGGCCGCACGCCATCATCATGATCATAAAATTTTCCATTACTGTCATACAGCACTTCAATTTCAGATAAACGACCCTGTTCATTTGCGGCAGTCAGACGTTGATGACTTTGCACTGCATAGGCATCCATTGCCTCACGTGAAATTGAAAAGCGGTGTCCAATAATTTCTGCAGTTTGTCCCATGGATAATCCTACAACTGGATCAGACAAACCCTTAAGTAAGGCAATCACGGGGGTTAATAAAGACGGACGGAATTTGCTTAATAATTTTAATTTACTACCCACATCTCGTGCTGAAGAAAACTTCCCAAACCACGTAGCCATCGCATTGCTAAATAACAGTGGTGCATAACTCATGGCCTCCGCACCGCCTGCCAGAATTAAATCTGATCGTCCCATAGCAATGTTTTGTGCGGCACAATCAATAGACTGCATTCCAGATGCACAATTTCGCTGTACCGTCCATGCGGGCACATGATTGCCACAACCGAGTCTTAGCGAAACCACACGGGCAATATTTGCTTCATCGGCAGTTGGCATAATACAACCAAGGATCACTTCATCGAGTTCAGCTGGATCAAAGGGTTGTCTGGCGAGTAATTGCCGCCCTGAATAGACCGCCAAATCAGACGCTGTAAACGGGCCAGGGACACCACGTGCTTTAAGAAATGGCGTGCGATTACCATCGACAATATAAACTGCTCGATTAGATTTTCCAGTTCTTGGCTTGGGTGCTGCTGCTTTTTTGCTTGCCGTTTTTTTCGTTACCATGACTCTATCTCCAGGACACACACTAAAACTATCTTAATTATCTATCAAGATGATTCTATGTGATTCAAATTTCTATACTGAGATTAGACTTATTACTGTGCAGATACCAATGTTATCTCACAATTCCATCCGTAAATAGAGCGAGCGCTCGCTTTTATTTGTGGTGATTCTATGCCAATAGTTGACTCTGTGTCTAGGATTTAATTGAAACTATTAAATTCACACCAGACTAATTCCTCATAGATAGTGTCCAGAAGGCAATACTACTGGGTTTTATGAGCCTCTTAGCCTCGGATCAAAAGCATCGCGCACTACATCTGAAAACAGATTGGCCGCCAGCACCAGAACAAACATAAAGACGAAAGCAGCGGCCAAAGACCACCAGACAATAGGTTCACGCGCCATTTCCAGGCGGGCACTATTAATCATATTACCCCAACTATGCATGCTCGGATCGACACCGATATTAATGTAAGACAACACAGCCTCGGCCAACACCAGACCACTGAAATCCAACACGATTGAAATCATCACAATATGCATGACGTTCGGTAACAAATGTCGAAGTATGATGGTGAAATGACCGACACCGAAGGCCTGTGCCGCCTGTACATAATCAATCTCGCGCAGCTTCATCGTTTCACCCCTTAACATTCGACAAAGTCCTGTCCAGCTGGTGATCCCCAAAATAATACAAAGAAATAAAAGGCGCATGTCTGCACGCTGTTCCAGACTAACAAAATCATCCGCGTGATTAGCCATGTAGACCTGTAGCATCAGAATTGACGCAGCAATCAGTAAGACACCAGGAATGGAACTTAGCGTGGTATAAAGATACTGAATCACATCATCAATCCAGCCACGGAAGTAACCTGCCATCAGGCCCATTAATATCGCAAAAGGTAGCATCACCAGTGTCGTCAATGTACCAATGACCAAGCCGGTCCTGATACTCTTGAGTGCCTGATAAAAAACATCCTGACCCACCTTGTCGGTGCCGAGGATGTGATAAAAGTTTGAAAGGTACAGTAAAACTGTTAAGGAAATAATCACAATTCCTAGAGTGACATGAATGACTCTCCAGGGAACCTCAGACTCTTTTTTGAGTGTGTTGTTAAAAACATTTAATAAAGACACCTTGCTGCGCCATTTGATCGTGAAGACTAGGAGGCACGAGACAAAACACCAGATAATCAAACCAAAGATAAAACCGTTAAGGGATTTTAATAATAAATCGCCTGTTTTTTCCTGCTCAGGATCGGACAAGTGTGCCCCACCAAAATTCAGACGTGGATATTCACGTACCGTAGAGCCATTGGCTAATTCAATGGTTTCTTTCGAATAGGCATGCGATGCAAAAGGTGCAGAATAGGTTTTTTCATCCTGTTCCCGCAAATGTGTAATAGCGACATCCAGTAAACTTAATATTTCTGTTGAATATTGCTTTTCTTGATCATTCAATTTTTTCAGGTTTGGATGGAAATGAATTGAATCGATTAAACCAATCAGAAGATAAAAAAATAATATCACCGCTGATGCCATGGCCATCGGATTACGCGCGACTGTTCTCCATGGTGCCCTCAAATGTTCTTGCTTACGTGCATAACAGACAAAGATAAATACCATCGTAAGTAATAATAGAATAAGGCCATCTGTAATAAATAGTACTGGCATGATTTATTGCAACCTGACGCGTGGATCAACCAAGGTGTATGAGATATCCGTCAGTAATAATCCAATGATATACAGAACAGAACCCAGGAAAACCATGGAACGAACAATGGCAAAGTCCTGACTACTAATCGCGTCGATGGTGTAACTGCCCAGACCGGGAATTGAAAAAAATGATTCTGTAATCAATGAGCCCATAAATAACAATGGCAATATAACGACCACACCCGTAAGAATTGGAATCAAACCATTCCTCAATACATGCCGATACAGCACCATGCTCTCAGACAAACCTTTTGCCCTCGCCGTGCGCACATAATCCTTACCCATCTCTTCAAGAAATATTGTGCGATACCAGCGCGTGCTGGCACCAATGCCACCGAGTAAGCCAACCAGCACAGGTAAAATAATAAATTTTATCGAGTTGAGTCCAGTGTCATATCCAGAGATAGGCACTAAATGGAATAGTTTACCGATAACAACTTGTCCAAAAATGATATAAAACAATCCTGAAATAGACATCATCGTCACACAGATCACGACGCCCCAGATATCGAGATAGGTCGCTCGAAAAAAAGAAAGGATAAGACCAAAGGCGATGTAGGTAAAAAGCCCTAGAAACAGCCCTGGCAGTGAAATCGACAAACTAGGCCACATACGTTGACTGATATCATAGCTGATATCCCGACCACTATCGGAACGACCAAAATCAAATAGAAATAAACTCACTGAATTCTGATAAAAAATCGTATCGGTGACTTTACTTTTCCCTGCCGCTTCTGAATTCCAGAGCACGGGTTTATCGTAACCGCGTTCGTGTTTCCATTTTTCTATTGCCTGCTCAGTAACGCGCTTCTGACCCAGATGCATGCGCGCCATATCATCTGGCGTATTCACCACAAAAAATAAAAGAAATGTAATGATATTGACACCGATTAAAATAGGGATGGCATATAAAAATCGACGAAGTATATAAGCTGTCATAATGCTGCGGCCTTTTCTCTTCTCTGATGGTAACGAATTGCCGGAATGATACATAAACACAGAAGAACTAGAAGCAATACCAAAGGCCACCAAACTGGATGATTCCATTGCTCGCGTTGCGTTTTGCGTTTAATCGAATCAATGCGTTTATATTTTAATTTGTTATTTGCCATCAAATTAGGTTTGGCATTTTTGTACCAGTCATGATGTAAAGAAAATGCCACTGGGTGATAACCCCACAGCCAAGGCGAATCTCTGCGTACAATCTCAACCATCTGATCGATAATCGACTGACGTGCTTCACCATTACTAATATTTTTCATTTGATCAAACAGTTGATCGAATTCATCATTCTTATAATTTGATGCATTCTCACCATTGATCCCAAATTTGGCATTTGGCCCATATAACAAAAACAAAAAATTCTCAGGATCCGGGTAGTCTGCGTTCCAGCCCCACTGGTATATTTGTGCAGCCCCCTTCAGCATCTTCTCCTGAAAGCGATTGTAATCGGTGGCGCGAATCACCAGCGTAATACCTAGCTTATCGAATTGCTTGCGTAACCAGTCGAAATTAGCCTTACTGCCAGGACCCGCCGCAGGGGTATCCAGATAAAGCAGCAATGCTTTACCTGTTTCTGCATGCCTCCCATCGGGGTACCCTGCTTCGACCATCAGCTTTTTCGCTACATCGATTGATTGACGTTTGGCTTTACCATTAACCCACTCATAAACGTAGGGATTTATCCCGGCCTCACCTGTTGTATTGCCGAATATCCCCGGTGGCACTGGGCCTTGTGCCGAGAGTCCCCGGCCATTCGCAAAAATGGAAATAAATTCTTCAAAATCAACCGCAATAGCGATGGCTTGTCTTAATTTACGCGCACGCTCACTGTCGCCACCAATAACTTCATCCCGCATATTGAACCCGGTATAATATACAGAAGTGGTAACTGCTGTGAGTAACTGGATTTCCTTGTCTTGCATCTCTTCTGTTAATGCTGCTTCACCCTGTGTATTAAATTGTACAGCTTGATCAAAACTATCGGAGACAATTCCGGAGGTATCATAATAACCTTGTAAAAATTTATTCCATGCAGGAATAGATTCTTTTTCCAGACTGAATATTGCTTTATCCACAAACGGCATCGCTTTACCGGCATCTTCCAAGAAACCGTTTATGGCATCTGTATCTTCACCTTCTTCAGGAAAGGCTTCTCCACGAAAGTTTGGGTTCCTTTCCAGTACCATACGACGATTCGGATTATTTTCACTTAACATGAAAGGACCAGTGCCTATGGGATACCAGTCCAGGGTAATATTTCGATCAGACATGCCTGCCTGTGAATAAAATACATCTGCCTCCCAGGGCATAGGCGCAAAAAATGACATTGAAAGCCAATAAAGAAACTGAGGATATTTTTCTTTCAAGATGATTTCAAAAGTCGTTTTATCAAAAACGCGTGTACCTTCAAGTTCATATTCTCGCAAGTCAATATAAGCCGAAGATTCTTTTTCTGATGTTTTAGATTCTTCTTCGAGTTGCTTGCTGAGTTCGGACAAACCAAGAATATACTGACTCATTAATCCTGCTATGGGTGAGTGTATCTTTGGGTGTGCCATCCGTTTGATTTGGTAAACATAATCTGCAGCAGTTAATTCTCTGGTCCCTGTTTCCTTAAAATCATTCAGGGTATGGATCCCTTTTAGATCTTGTTCTGCAAGTTTATGATAAACGTATTCATCCATTTTCCCCGTCGCCAGGGCGGGATGAGGTTGATACATCACCCCTGATCGAATCTTAATTCGATAGATGACCCGTGATATATTTTCGGAGTCAGTTTCTTCATCGATAATATTTCCTTCGCTGTCCTGATAAATAGCCACGGGCATTTCTGAGGCCGTTAACGGGATCAATTCGTACGGCCGCTTTAAAAAATGATACTGCAAAGGTGATTCATAGATTTGCCCAAGGAACACATATTCATTCGAGCTATATGAACGAGCAGGATCCAGATGTTTGGGTCTTTCCGAGAAAGTGTCGTAATAAATATTTCTGTCATCTTCACTAGCTGGATAGGGATTATTCAAGGAAGAATCTGAACAAGCTGAAATTAAACTGATTACTAGCAGTAGAATTATTCGATAAATAATATGCATTTGGTCTATTTTCAATTTGAAGTGTGTCATCTGCTAATGTCCTGTTACATCTACCAGGTACATTTTCTCAAACAACATGATCATACTATAATGAATTCAATATAGTATGATTCAGCTTATGTTTTTCTGGCTGTTCTAATTTCTGTAGACTTTGATGGTCTGCAAAGATTCAGGTTCCATTAATTATTATGAAGGATTTCGACTATGGGTTTTTTAGAGGGTAAGCGTGCATTAATCGTTGGTGTTGCCAGCAACCGATCAATCGCCTGGGGAATTGCTAAGGCGCTGCATCGCGAAGGTGCAGAATTGGCTTTCACCTATCAAAACGACAAATTGAAAGGTCGTGTTGAAAAATTTGCGGCTGAACTTGGCTCAGAAATTACCATGCCTTGTGATGTGGGTAGCGACGCAGAGATTGATCAGGTTTATCAAGACCTTGGTAAACAGTGGGATAGCATGGATATACTGATTCATTCAGCGGCATTCGCTCCTAGAGAACAACTTGAAGGTGGCTACATGGACAGCGTAACCCGCGAAGGTTTCTTGATGGCACACGATATCAGCTCATATAGTTTTGCGGCATTAGGAAAAGGCGCTCGGCCCATGATGGCCGGAAGAAATGGCGCCATGCTGACCTTGAGTTATATTGGCGCCGTACGTTCGATGCCTAACTACAATGTCATGGGTGTGGCCAAGGCCAGCCTCGAAGCAAATATTCGGTATATGGCATCCAGTCTTGGGCCTGAAAATATCCGTGTCAATGGCATCTCGGCAGGTCCAATTAAAACATTGGCAGCCTCTGGTATCAGTGGTTTAAAAGATTTTCTACGTCACGTTGAAGCGGCATCACCGCTACGCAGAAACGTGACCATTGATGAAGTTGGTAATGCCGCAGCATTCCTATGTTCAGATCTGGCCTCTGCTATCACTGGTGAAATCACCTATGTTGATTGCGGGTACAATTCTATTGGAATGAGCTAGGTACTTCTAAAAGAGAACTTTAAAGATGTCACTTCAAGGCAATAATTACCTACTCTGGGCGATCCTGACCGGTGCCTTAGGTGGCATCTTCTCAGGCTGGTATTTTGGTGAAGCCATGTTGTCGATTGAGTGGCTTGGCACTCTGTTTCTTAATGCCCTGAAGATGACAATTATTCCACTAATCGTTGCCGCAGTAATTACCGGTGTTACATCGATGGGCGATGTACGCAAACTAGGTCGAGTCGGTGGCCTGACTATCCTTTATTACGCATCGACCACTGCGCTTGCAGTTTTGATTGGCCTTGTGGTTGTAAATCTGATTCAGCCGGGTAGTGGGATGAATGAACTAAGCCAAGCGGTGCCTGAAAAAGTCGCAAATCTTGAAACAGCAACTTTCACCAGTATTATTTTAAAATTTATTACACCAAATCTCATCGCCTCAGCAGCTGAGCTTGATCTGCTACCTATCATTGTTTTTTCTCTATTATTTGCAGCAGCCTTGACCACCGTTGGTGAAAAAGGTCTTCCTGTCATACGCTTTTTTGATGGCCTGAATGAAGTCATGATGAAACTTGTCATCTGGCTTATGTATCTGGCACCTTTGGGTATCTTTGCTTTGATTGCTGCCAGACTTGGTGCTGCAGGCGGTGGGAGTGCTTTCTGGATCGAAATCAGTTCAGTCGGTTGGTATTGTATCGCTGTGATACTCGGTTTATTTATACACTTCCTGTTACTGTTTGGCATATTAAAGCTATTCAGTAATCACGGTATCGCTTATTTAAAACAAATGATGCGTGCGCTGTTAACCGCATTTGGCACAGCCAGCTCTTCAGCGACTTTACCGCTGACAATGGAATGTGCCATTGAAGCCGGTGTAGACAAACGTGCAGTGAAGTTTGTCTTACCACTAGGCGCTACTGTAAACATGGATGGAACAGCATTGTATGAAGCTGTGGCGGTGATGTTTATTGCACAGGCTTATGGCTATACCATGGATCTAAACCAGCAGATTATTATCTTTGTGACTGCAACACTAGCGGCCATCGGTGCAGCAGGTATTCCTCAGGCGGGACTTGTCACCATGGTCATCGTTTTGACTGCTGTGAATTTACCTCTGGAGGGAATAGGCATGCTATTGGCAGTGGACTGGTTTCTCGATCGCTTCCGAACCATGGTCAATGTCTGGGGTGACAGTACCGGAGCAGCAATCATTGAAAGAGTAATGCCTGATTAATTAAAGATTGTTTGAATTAATATTGGTACTCGCCTTGCCCACAAATTCCTCGACCATTGATGACCATTCATCATTGGCTTTTGATTGAAGTAAACTTGACAATGTTTTATCAACATCTTCGTCCAATAGCGTCTCTGGATATCCAATTTTCGAAACAGCGACAACAGCGTAATCCTCTTTACCAATTTCGGTTCCGCCAAAAGCAAGGCCATTCTCGGCTGGTTTCCCCAGTTTGAATGCTGTACGTAATATCTTCCTATTCACCGAAACATCATCACGAGTCACTGCATCAGCCTGAGTCCATTCAATTCCAAATGCCTCCGCAACTTCTGAAAGAGCTGAACCTTGCTTAAGTTGCTCAAGCATTTCTTGACCTTTTTCTCGTTGCAATTTACTTGCTTGCTCGGATTTCAGTTTTAGTGTGATTAGTTCTTTTACAGCTTCAAGCGATTTTTTCTCAGCAGGTAAATATTCCAACACCTTTAAAACAACTAAATGATTATTATTTAGCTCAATTGCTTCACTATTTTGACCCGATTTTATTGCCTCTTCATTAAAACTCGCAGAAAGTACTTTTGGTTCGGCAAATAAATCGCTGGCACTATCCCTACTGAAAA
This sequence comes from Gammaproteobacteria bacterium, assembly GCA_047620145.1. Taxonomy (GTDB): domain Bacteria; phylum Pseudomonadota; class Gammaproteobacteria; order Eutrophobiales; family Eutrophobiaceae; genus SMWN01. The sequence continues at coordinate 48,057 of JBLHKO010000004.1, forward strand.
AATCACTTTGCTGAATCTCAATGCCAACGTCTTCAGCAGCAACCTCTAGAGAATCTACATGTTCATACGTCAGTGTCACCAACTTGTCAGCCAAGTCAAAATACTTATATTCTGCTTCTGATAGTTTGTAATCTTTTTCGACTACTTCTCTAGAATTTTCAAATGTGTTCTTAACACCGCCTTTGAGGCCTTCAACTCTAAGAATATGCAGCCCTCTATCTGTCCTTTCAACTTTGCTCAGCTCACCTTCGTTGATTGAAAATACGACATCATCAACTTCTTTAGGCAATACGCCCCTGGCAAGATAACCATGCTCGCTCACCAACATTTCTGGCTTTGAACCATCATCATGTTTTTCAGCAACTTCTGTAAATGAAATACCTGATTCAATTAATTCTCTTATTTTCTCTGCCTTGCTCATCGCAGCTTCTACTTCTTCATCTGTAGCCTCAGGAGAAAGCTTAATATCGATTACATTTACTTTGCGTTGTTCTTTTACGTCATATTTATCCTTATTATCGTCATAATAAGTACGTAAATCTTCCTCGGTTGCTTGTATATCCAGTGCCAGTTTATCTACCGACAGCTCCAGATAGGCAATCCGAACCTGTTCCGGGGTCGATAAACCCTCGCTGGTCTTGTTGTAATATTTCTCAATGGCATCATCACTAATCTCTATTGAGTCTTTTATCTGATCCGCTGAAAGGATCGCATAGGATAAATCACGTGTTTGCTTTCTAATACGGGTTAACCAAACAGCTTCTTTTCCCGAGACAAACGTACTGTTTGTCACCGCCCCCTGCAGTTGGTTGGCCATTAATTCCAGTCGTAATTGGTGTTCGAAAATAGCTGGTGTCATGCCTAGTTGCATTACCCCTCTTTCGTAGGCCATACGATCAAATCCATTTTCACCATTGAATGATTCAATATTTCTGACTGTTTTCCTGATTGTCGCGTTACTAATTTGCAATCCATGATCTATCGAGGCCTGGTTAACAATCTCATCCTGTATTAATTTGTCTACTGTCTGTTTCTTTAGTAATTCTTCTTCGCCTGGCGCAAGTGATTTCCCTGTGTATTTTTGCATTTGCTCACGAAAATTACTGTAGGCTTGTTGATACTGTCTCAACTTGATGTCTTTGCCGTTGACTGATGCTACCACTGGTTCTGAGCCTTGATCTGCGAAATTAACTCCCCATACCGCGAAAGTAATCATGACCGCCCCGAGGATGGTCCATGCAACCCAACCTGTTGTCCATTTTCGTATTTGCATCAACATAATTCTATTATTACCTATACATTAATAACATATTAAATTCTTTATCTTATAAACCAAAAACGGGCGTGCCCTTTAACGGGAACGCCCGCAAACTATGGCGGAGTGGACGGGACTCGAACCCGCGACCACCGGCGTGACAGGCCGGTATTCTAACCAACTGAACTACCACTCCTGATGTTATTGGTGGGTGCTGAGAGGCTCGAACTCCCGACATTCGCCGTGTAAAGGCGACGCTCTACCAACTGAGCTAAGCACCCCAAATGTGCTATGCACCCTTTGAAGGCGCGCTAGTTTATTGCATCCTTAAGTGCTTTGCCAGGCTTAAATCCGGGTACTTTTGAAGCCTTGATTTTGATCTCTTCACCAGTTCTTGGGTTACGACCCATTCGTGCTGCACGCTTACGCACAGAGAATGTTCCAAATCCAACCAAAGTAACTGTGTCGCCTTTCTTTAATGCTTTTGTTATTGACTCAATGGCAGCGTCGAGTGCACGCCCTGCAGATGCTTTTGATAAATCTGCGGCATTGGCGATAGATTCAATTAATTCAGCTTTGTTCATTAATGTGTTCCCCCTTAAGAATTATAAAATGCCCCCTGCCCTGTGACAGTAAGCCAGTGAAATCAGGTGTTTCAAAATATTTGGCAAGATGTTTTTCCAGCGAAGATTATATACCAAGCGGATAAATCGCAGTCAAGCGAATCGGCCTGAAAACGGCTATTTTATTTACTTTAAATGAACTAGTGTGGCCTGATTGTATCTTTGCCTGACTCTGAACTTACTTCATCAGATTTGATCAGCCCACCTGATTTATCATTTTCAGAGAGCATCTTAGGCATGCTTTTTAATGCGACCTCGAATATTTCATCGATCCATTTTACGGGCCGAATGTCTAGTTTCTCTTTTATGTTATCTGGAATCTCTCTCAAGTCTCTTTCATTCTCTTTTGGGATAAGCACAATTTTAATCCCACCACGTAACGCGGCTAACAATTTTTCTTTGAGGCCACCAATCGGTAAAATCTCACCACGTAAAGTTATCTCACCCGTCATGGCGACATTCGCTCTGACCGGAATACCTGTCAAAGCAGAGACGATTGAAACACACATTGCCCCACCTGCACTTGGGCCATCTTTTGGTGTTGCTCCTTCAGGGACATGTATATGAAAATCATGTTCTTTATAGAAATCAGCTTTGATCCCCAGCATATCACTGCGGCTCCTGACTACTGTCATTGCCGCTTCTATTGATTCTTGCATGACATCACCCAACTGCCCGGTTCTCGTCGCCTTGCCTTTGCCAGGAACAATGGCCGTCTCTATCGTCAGCAGCTCTCCGCCCACCTCTGTCCATGCCAATCCAGTCACTTGCCCAATTCTGTCTTCTTCCTCAGCCAATCCAAAGCGAAAGCGCTGAACACCGATTAAGTCCTCAAGCCCTTCAGGAACAACATCAATACATTCAATTGATGGATCATCTAATATTTTCTTAACTACCTTGCGACAAATATTTGCAATTTCTCTATCCAGACTTCTCACACCGGCTTCACGCGAATAATAGCGAATGATGTCACGAATCGTATTTTCTTCTATTTTGATCTCTCCATCTTTTAGTCCATTTTTCTCCAATTGCTTGGGGACTAAATACTTAATGGCGATGTTTATTTTTTCATCCTCTGTGTAACCAGAGATACGGATGATTTCCATTCGGTCAAGCAGTGGACCGGGAATATTCAGACTATTTGCTGTTGTCACAAACATAACATCAGAAAGATCATAGTCGACTTCGAGATAGTGATCGGCAAAGGTATGGTTCTGTTCGGGATCAAGTACTTCTAGTAATGCAGAAGCAGGATCACCTCGGAAGTCCATTGCCATTTTATCGATTTCGTCAAATAAAAAGAGCGGGTTCTTCTTTTCAATCTTGGCCATACTCTGAATTATTTTTCCAGGCATGGAGCCGATATATGTTCTTCTGTGCCCACGAATTTCAGCCTCATCGCGTACGCCACCCAGTGACATACGACAGAATTTTCTATTGGTTGCACGGGCAATTGATTTCCCGAGTGAAGTTTTACCGACGCCAGGCGGACCTACCAGACACAAAATAGGGCCTTTCATCTTACGCACTCGGTTTTGTACTGCCAGGTATTCGAGAATTCTTTCCTTAACTTTCTCCAGGCCGTAATGATCTTCATCTAGGATTTGTTTAGCTTTGGCCAAATCCCGACTGATCTTGCTACGACTCTTCCAGGGAACACTCACCAACCAGTCTATATAATTTCTAACAACAGTTGCCTCAGCTGACATCGGCGACATCATCTTCAGTTTATTAAGTTCAGAAACCGCTTTCGCTTTTGCTTCCTTGGGCATCCCCAATGTTTCAATTTTTTTGGCAAGATCCTCGATCTCATTCGGCGCATCTTCCATCTCGCCTAATTCTTTCTGAATTGCCTTCATTTGCTCATTCAGATAATACTCACGTTGGCTCTTTTCCATCTGCGATTTAACGCGTCCACGGATACGTTTTTCTACATGCATCAGATCAATTTCTGATTCCATTAGTCCAAGAATACATTCCAGTCTTTCTTCGATACAGAGCATCTCCAGAATATTCTGTTTTTCTTCCATTTTTATCGACATATGTGCTGCCATGGTGTCAGCCAATCGACTGATATCATCAATCCCTGAAAGGGAGGTAATGACTTCAGGTGGAATTTTATTATTCAGCTTCACGTACTGCTCAAACTGATTCACAACAGATCGACTTAATACTTCCAGTTCCTGCTCATCGCTACTCACAGATTCAAGTCTGGAAGCAGTGATCGAAAAACCACTATCTGTCTCAACAAATGACTCAACACTGGCACGATCTGATCCCTCGACCAATACTTTTATGGTGCCATCAGGGAGTTTTAGTAACTGTAATATGTTGGCGATAGTACCTACAGAGTAGATATCATCGATGGATGGATCGTCATCCGCCGCGCTTTTTTGTGCAATCAGCAATATCTTCTTGTTCCCTTCCATGGCTTCGTCCAATGCCTTGACAGATTTTTCTCTGCCAACAAACAATGGAATCACCATATGCGGATAGACCACGACGTCTCTTAAAGGTAAGGCGGGGTAAATATTATCTTCTTTTTTACTCATTATCAGTCGGTTCTTCCTGCGGATGTTATGGTTATTCTGATTTGTCTCATGCCTAGTCTAGAAACTATATGTGGACACATGTGCTGGTTTCAAGGGCATGGATCACAATACTTGAATTAAGTACTCACCCCCGACAAGTTTAATCTGAAATTAATTCAGGTGAACAAGTTACTCTGCGGCAGCTGAAGCCAGCTCTTCCATCTCCGAACCGTTATAAATCATCAGCGGTTTAGATTCGCCATTAATCACCGCCTCATCAATCACCACTTTTGAAATAGTGTCATTTGAAGGCAAATCATACATGGTATCAAGCAGGACATTCTCCATAATCGAACGCAAACCACGTGCCCCGGTTTTTCTCACCATAGTCTTGCGGGCGATAGCTCGCAAAGCGTCTTCACGGAATTCAATCTCACAGCCTTCCATCTCAAACATTTTTGCATATTGTTTGGTGATTGCGTGTTTTGGTTCAACCAGAATTTGCACCAGTTGTTCTTCGTTCAATTCATCAAGTGTGGCTGCAACAGGCAGGCGACCCACAAACTCCGGGATCAAACCAAATTGAATCAGATCTTCTGGTTCGACACTCTGCAATAATTCACTAACGCTTTTCTTATCATCTTTACTCTTGACCTCTGCAGAGAAACCAATGCCACCCTTCTCAGAGCGTTCGCGAATGATTTTATCGAGTCCGGCAAATGCGCCACCACAAATAAACAGTATGTTAGCGGTATTTACTTGCAGAAATTCCTGTTGTGGGTGTTTACGTCCGCCTTGAGGCGGCACCGAAGCCACCGTGCCTTCGATGAGTTTCAATAATGCTTGTTGCACACCTTCCCCGGAGACGTCACGGGTAATGGAAGGATTATCAGATTTACGTGAAATCTTATCGATTTCATCAATATAAACGATGCCATTTTGAGCTTTATCAACATCATAATCACATTTTTGCAGCAACTTCTGGATAATGTTCTCAACATCTTCGCCGACATAACCCGCCTCAGTCAACGTTGTTGCATCTGCAATGGCGAAAGGAACATTGAGTAGTCGAGCCAATGTCTCAGCAAGTAACGTTTTGCCACTGCCTGTGGGACCAATCAGTAAGACATTACTTTTGGCAAGCTCAACATCAGATTTCCTGACGGCTTCTTGTTCCAGTCTCTTATAATGGTTGTAGACCGCTACCGAGAGAATTTTCTTGGCTTGTTCCTGACCGATAACGTACTCATCAAGAATGGCGTTGATATCGTGAGGCGTCGGTAATGCATTTCCACTACCGGCAACCGGTTTTTCCTGAATTTCTTCACGTATGATTTCATTACAAAGCTCTACACACTCATCACAGATAAAAACTGATGGCCCCGCTATAAGCTTACGAACCTCATGCTGGCTTTTGCCACAAAATGAGCAATACAGGAGGCGATCACTATCGTTATTGCTACCCTGTTTGTCGTCACTCATAAAAACACCTCGATTTCAGTCAATTAGCATCATTTACAACCAGTTACTACAGAACGTTATCTGCACATTCTACACAAATTTTTAGGTAGACTCTTCCCCAGCAAGCACTTTTCTCTCGGATAAGACCTCATCAATCAATCCATACTCTTTTGCTTCATCAGCACTTTTGAAATTATCTCGTTCGGTATCCTGTTGAATCGTCTCCATTGACTGTCCTGTATGCTTCGCAAGAATCATATTAAGCTTTTCTCTCGCCTTCAGAATTTCACGCGCATGAATATCAAAATCTGTGGCCTGACCTTGAAAACCACCCAAAGGCTGGTGAATCATTACTCTGGAATGCGGTAAACAATACCTCTTGCCCTTGGCACCACCTGCAAGCAATAGAGAACCCATACTCGCAGCCTGTCCTACGCACATGGTACTGACGTCAGGTTTAATGAACTGCATGGTGTCGTAAATACCCAAACCTGCGGAGACAGAACCGCCAGGGGAGTTGATATAAAGATGGATATCCTTGTCAGGATTCTCAGATTCCAGAAACAAGAACTGGGCAATAATTACATTCGCAACATGATCCTCAACAGGCCCTACCAGAAAAACAACTCTTTCTTTTAGTAGACGGGAGTAAATATCATAGGAGCGCTCGCCTCTTGGGGTCTGTTCAACCACCATAGGGACAAGATTTAGAGACTGTATATCGTTGTTTTTCATAAATATTTTTATCTTTATTCTTTTATAATAGTTTCAAGCAGATTTAGTCTGCCTTTAATTCATTAATGCGTCAAACGCCAATTCCGTTTCGTTGACCTTGGCTTTATCTACAATCCAGGTAATCACTTCCTCCTCAAGAGCCAAAGCCTCTACCTCTGCCAGCCGATTCTTATCCGAGTAATACCAGTTAACCACCTCTGAAGTGTCTTCATAACCTTCCGCCGCTTTTTCAATCATGGTTCGAACTTTTGACGGATCGGCCTTAATTCCATTCTCTTTTATAATGTCAGCAACCAACAATTGCAAAGTGACTCTTTTCTCAGCTTGGGCACTATACATAGATGGATCGCCTTCAGGGATGACACTTTCTTGAACTCCCTGTTGCAGCAATTTTGATTTGAATTGTTCATGCAACCGCGCAATTTCATTGGTGACCAATGTTGAAGGCAAATCAATCTTATTTGCCTCGTAGAGTTGTTGCATAACGGATTCTTTCACTTTGGCGAGTGACTTCTGTTCAGACTCACGCACCATATTTTTGCGTACTTCTGCTCTGAATTCTTCCAGACTGCCGTCAGTCAGACCCATAATCGAGAAAAATTCGCTGTCCATCTCGGGTAAAACAGACTCATTAACGACTTTGACATCCACTTCAAACTCAACATCTTTACCAGCAAGATCTTCGTTAGTATATTCCTCGGGAAACTTAAGCTTAAGGATTCTATTATCTCCGGCTTTGGCGCCCAACAAACCTTCTTCAAAACCTGCGATAAATCTTTTAGCACCCAATTCAAGGTCGATGTCTTTTGCATTACCGCCTGGAAATTCCTCTCCGTCAATTCGACCGACAAAATCAATGACTACGGCATCACCATCAGCGGCCTCTCGTTCTACGGCTTTAAGTTTATGGTGTTGTTTACGCAACACTTCTATCATCTTATCGACATCATCATCTGAGACCTTGCATACAGATTTTTCTATGGTGAGGTCTTCTATGGGAGATAACTTTATTTCAGGCATAACTTCTATTTTTGCCGTGAATACCAGGCCCTCAGTTTGATTAGCATCAAAATCTTCCAGCTCGGGTCTGCTAGCAGGCTGTAATTTTTCTTGTATAATCGCTTCAAACAAACTGTTTTGCAAAACTTCACCGACGACTTCCTGGCGAACCTTCGGCCCATATTGTTTTTCAACGACTTTCAGAGGCACCTTGCCTTGACGAAAACCCTTGATCCGCGTTGTCTTTACCATCGACGTCAATCTTTTCTGTACTTCGGTGGCAATCTTTTCTTCCGGCACTTCTACTTTTAAACGTCTTTCCAAAGGTCCGGTAGATTCAACTGATACTTGCATTTTTGTTCCTCTAAACTTCCCAGGTAATCTTTCTAGGCTCAAATTACCTGAGATAATTTAAACTTGGTCTAAGTAAATAATATATGAATTTAATGGTGCGAAAGGAGAGACTCGAACTCTCACATCTTACGATACTGGTACCTAAAACCAGCGCGTCTACCAATTCCGCCACTCTCGCAAAGGGCAATCGAAACAACATCTTCGTTATTAATGTCTGAGGATGAAGCGCGGCTATTATAAGGCTCGAACTATGCTTTGTAACCCCCAATCAAGATATTCATAGAGATGATAGCCTGATCGGATAACTAATTGTTTTTCATAATGATAATAAGGACGAACATTAGGTAAAGAGGTCTTATAGAAAAAATAAAAAACGACGAAAGTCGTCAAATAACCGTTTAAGGACAGATTAAATTGTGTTGGTGAACTCTAGATGCACTCTTGTCCGAATGATTTACACATCCTACGACACTTTCGTTGTCCTGTTTTAGGGTTGATAATGCAATCTCGACCCCACTCATCACAAACAGTGACGCACTTCTTCTCTTTGTCCTGATCTTCACTTGCACCGGGAATAACTAAATCACCTGCGCTAGGTTGCACAGCCAAACTTGACTCACTCTCATTTCCAGCGAGAACCTGATGTACCAATAGAGATTCATCAAGATCTGATATTCCTGACATTTCAAATCTTTGCGTCTCATGGATGCCATCCGTATCGGTCACAGCAACCACCGGCATAGTGCTAAGGATGGCGACACATAAAACTAGAAATTTTGGTAAGGTTTTCACAAAATAACTCATAATAGTTGAATAATTACCTACATAAATTGTCACAGACACATGTATGACTTGATGCTCATCTGATTGTTCCGACAACAGGACATTTATATATGGTTTCCCCGGATAATGCCAGTAGACGATTCAACAACTTCAAAGCTTTTTCGGCTTTACAAACAAACGGCAAACTATCATTTATTTCGCAAAAACATGAAGTATCATGGCCTATGATTAAGAAAGCCCAATGGAAAACCCTGTTACCAATTCTTGCTCTTTCGCTTGTGGTCACAGGAAATAGTGCCGCAAACGACACTGAAGAAAAGATCATTTCTCCACAGCCAAATCAATTAAGTAAGAAAATTAAAGTTGTCGAGTATTTTTGGTATGGATGCTCACGCTGCTATTCATTCGAACCTCACATTGAAAAATGGCTGACTGAAAAAGCAGATTATATCGATTTTGTGCGTATTCCCGGTGCGCTGGGGAAAAACTGGCTACCTCTTGCTCGGGCATATTATGTGGCAGAAAAACTGGACGTCGTAGATAAAATTCACCGACCACTCTACGATGCTATACACAAAGACAAAAGAAAATTTAATGATAAAAAAAGCTTAAGGGCATTCTTCGCAGAGCGCGGTATTGAAGGAGACAAATTTAACGAATTATATGATTCCAAGGAAATAGGCTTAGAACTCGAGTGGTCTATTGCCTTTGGCCAAGAATATGGCATCAAAGGTGTCCCTGCTCTGATCGTACATGGTAAATACGGTATGGGAGCCAATGATCATGGGAGTTATAGCAAGACATTTGAAGTGATCAACGAACTCGCAGCACAGGAATATGAAAGCTTAACGAATAATAATTAAATGGTGGGCCAGTCGCTATCGGCATCCTCGGTTCTGGCTTCCTGCTTCACCCTACCTCCTACATCCATGCAGTCGTGCCTTTCGCGACACTCGCACGTCCTTGTACATCGTATTGGGTCGCACCCTATCCGGCAACTTAACTAAAAGTATTGATTGGTGGGCCGTATAGGGTTCGAACCTATGACCTTGGGATTAAGAGTCAGACGGTATAGTAAAAACAAGCCTCTCAGAGCATCACATAATCACCTGCTATAAACCTCCATAAGTCCTATTAACACTAGATATTATCAAATCATCTGCTATATTTACTAACAATAGGTAACAAATACAATCACCGCCATTTGTTACCTATATGTTACCTATAGAGGAAATGGTCATGAGCACATATCGCAAACCACTTACTATAAAGTCTATCGAGGCAATCAAACCACCTACAGTTGCAGGCCGACAAGATGAGTATTACGACACGAATCAAACTGGTCTTTCACTGAGGGTTGGTACAAGTGGAAAGAAAGTTTTCTATCAGCGTTATCGAGTTGGCAAGAAACAAGGGCGTATGAAGATAGGTACTTATCCCACTGAGAAAAGCCTCAAGGAAGCAAGAGAGGAAGGGAGTGAATATCTCAAGCAAGCATCCAAGGGAAAC